>PKZM01000058.1:0-66966 GCA_003133065.1 Acetobacteraceae bacterium | reverse complement strand
CAGTCAGGCCAGGGATGGCGGCAAGGCCGCGGGCGCAGGCGGCGAAGGCGCCCTGCCCCGGTAGCACGATACGGTCGGCACGTGCGATGGCGGCGGGATCCGCGGTGATCTCGATTTGGGCGTCGATGGCGTCATCATCCGCAGCGCGGGCGAGGGCACGCTCGACAGAGGCGAGGTTGCCGCTGCCGCTATCGACCACCGCGATACGCATCAGCGGATCGATCCGCCCGGTGTTGGCAGGACGGTGACGCCGGACAGGCGCATAAAAGCCTGGTCCTGATCGGGGCCGGCAACGACGGGGCCCGGGGTGAAGCCGCGCCGCGCGAGGCTCCAGCGGCGCAGATCCTGGGCAAAGAGGCCCTGCAGGACGGCCAGCCCCAACAGCGGCGCGCCGGCGTGCAGCAGGCCACAGAGTGCCGCCACAAGGACGAGTGCAAGCAGATTGAGCGCGGCCGGGATCCAGGCGCGATGGACGGCCAGATAGAGGAAGCCGAACAGCAAGGCGCCCCAGCAAAAGCCCTCGCGCAGAAGAACCGGCGGCTCGCCCTGACGGGCATGGGTGGTGAAGATTTTTATAGCGCCCCCTTGGTGGACGGTATGCCGGCCACGCGTGGATCGAGTGCAACGGCCATGCGCAGGGCGCGCGCGGCGGCCTTGAAGCAGGCTTCGGCAACGTGGTGGGCGTTGGTGCCGGCCCGGCGCGTGATGTGCAAGGTGATCAGCGCGTTGCCGGCGAAGGCACGGAAAAATTCCTCGAAGAGCTGGGTATCCATGGTGCCGAGCATCGGACGCTCGAAGGGCACGTTCCAGGCGAGATGGGCGCGGCCGGAGATGTCGATGGCGGCCTCGGCGAGGGCTTCGTCCATGGGGATCAGGGCCTGGCCAAAGCGGGTGATGCCGCGCTTGTCGCCGAGCGCCTGGCGCAGCGCACCGCCGAGCACGATGCCGACATCCTCCACGGTGTGGTGGGCATCGATCTGCAGGTCGCCGGTGGCGGCGATGGTGAGGTCGAAGCCGGCATGGCGCGCGAAGGCGGTGAGCATATGGTCGAAGAAGCCGATGCCGGTGGCGATGTCGGCGATGCCGGTGCCGTCCAACGCCAGGGCGAGGCGTATGTCGGTCTCGGCGGTGGTGCGGGATAGGGTGGCGGCGCGGTCCATGGCCGATCCGTATAGGGGCGCTGGGATGGTGACGGAAGGGGAGACGGAAGATGTTCTTTTTTGAAAAAAAGAACCAAAAAACTTTTGCCTGTACGCCCTCACCGCTATCCGACACGCCAGCAACACGCGTACCTGAATGACCAAAAGTTTTTTGGTTCTTTTTTTCAAAAAAGAACATCTTTCTTTCTTTTGGAGAGGTTTTTCGGTTGATCGCGTATCTCTGGGTCGCGCTGGGCAGCGCGCTGGGCGGCATGGCCCGCTATGGTTTCGCGTTGGCGGCCGGGCGGATGTGGGGGGATCGTTTTCCCTGGGGCACGATCGCGATCAACGTGCTGGGCAGTTTCGTGATCGGGTTCTTCGGCGCGCTGACGGTGGCGGGTGGGGCGCTGCCGGCGGGCGCCAATCTGCGCGTGTTCGTGATGGTGGGGATTTGCGGCGGGTTCACCACGTTTTCCTCGTTCAGTTTGCAGACCTTCAGCCTGGCGCGGGACGGGAGCTGGGTTGGGGCCATGGGAAATGTGGTGCTTTCTGTGGTGCTATGCCTGGCGGCGGTGACGGCGGGGAGTGTTTCGGCGGAGCGGCTGGGGGGCGGGCGCCGGCAGGCTTCCGTGATGGCGCCGGGGGTGTTGGCGATTCTCGACCGCACGGAGACGGCGCGGCCCGTTCTGGCGGCAGCCGCACTGGCGGCGGCGCGGTTTGGCGATGCGCGCGTGGAGGTGTTGCATTTGCGGCATGAGGGGTTGGGAGATTTCATGCCGACCGAGGATGTGATGACGCGCGGGCGGCAGGCGGAGATCGATGGCGTGGCGGCGCGCAAATCAGACGAGATGCGGTCGATTTTTCAGGATTGGCGGGTTGGCTCCGGGATCGGGGTATGGCGGGAGATTGTGGGGGAGACGGCAAGTGTGGTGCCGGCGGAGGCGGGCGGGGCCGATCTGGTGGTGATCGGGTATCCGGCAGGTCGGGATCAAGGGGACGGTTGGGCAGCGCTGCATGCGTCGCTGTTGACGGCGGGACGAGCGACGCTGCTGGTGCCGGAGGTGGTGCCGGCTTCGCTGGGACAGCACGTGGCCGTGGCGTGGAAGCCGAGCGCGGCGGCGGAGCGCGCCGTGGCGGGAGTGTGGCGGCTGTTGGCNNTTTGCGCGGGTGGCGGATTTACGGAACGCAGGGGTTTGGGTTGAGGTGCATCGATTTGCGGCGGCTGGACGGCGGACTGGGGATGCGCTGGTGGCGGAGGCGCATGCGGTGGGGGCAGATGTGTTGGTGATGGGGGCGTATAGCCGTGGGCAAGTGGCAGAGTTCGTATTGGGCGGGGCGACGCGGGAGGTATTGGCCGCGGCAGATTTACCGGTGGTGATGCGGTGTTGAGCCTGTAAAATGCGCCTTGTACCCCGTATGGATCGCTTGTTTCACCTATAAACGTCGCGCCGATGGCCGACGCGAAGTACCAGAACGACCAGTTACTCGTCGCGAAGGGCATAGACCGCCCGCCAGTCCCCGACGCGAAGACGATAATGGCCGTCTGTCATGGCTTTGACACCCGCACTGTCGCGTGGCGCCACGGCCAGCCGGAGAAGGGCAGTTTGGCGCCGTGCAGGCGATGCGCGCGGGCGGAGGTTATGCCGGGGGCGGATTTGCCGCTTTTGAGGGGGTCTTGAAGAAGAAGCGTTCTTTTTTGAAAAAAAGAACCAAAAAACTTTTAACCATGACGTACGCTGCCGGAGACTCCGCGACAGCCGATTAAAAGTCTTTTGCTTCTTTTCTTCAGAAAAGAAGTTCTTCTTTTTTATGTCTTGCCAAACACAAGGGCGACGACCCGCGCCGCCCGCGCCTCAGGGCGATTTCTTGTCGTAGAGCTGGCACCAGCCTGTCGGACTGATCGTACCTTCAACAACCGAGCACCCGGCTGGCGCAGCAAAGAACCCGCAAGTGCTGCATTGGTCCGCGCCCTTGGGTGACGTCTGATAGGAGACGGAGTCCGGCGGGACCTTGACGTCGTCCGCGGCGGCGGCGCGGCGTTGACCTATCCCGGTGGTGAACACGGCGGCGCCCCCCGCGGTACATGCCAGCCGGCGAAGTACAGAACGCCGGGAGAAACTGGCNNGTGAAGCGCAGGCATGAGTCACGTTTGTGGCCGCAGCACCGCTAGGGGATGCGGAATATACTCGATTCTGTTCCGCTGATCGCTGCAACGTTCGGAATCTACCTATCCCGTGCAGTAAGCCAGGTTTGGCGCGTGCACGCGCCGCGCCAGAGCATTTTCCGACATATTTGAATTTGGACCGCCGGCCGGAAAATGCTCTGGCTCTTTGTTTTGGCGAGCATCTTTATCCGACGGGTAACCCCACTTGGTCGGATGATGCTCTTTGTTTTGGCGAGCATCTTTATCCGACGGTAACCCCGCTTGGTCGGATGATGCTCGACCCTGGGCTGACACCTTCGGTGAGAATGACGCGGTAGTCGGCGCCGTGCAGACGATGGGCGCGGGCGGCGTGGTAGGCGGGGCTGTCGGACCAGGCGCGGGCCGAGGTGATGTCCGGGAACGGCAGGATGACGATGCTTTCGGCGGGCCAATCTTCGCGCGATTGCAAGGGCTCGTCGGCGGTAAGTGAGTGAAGCGTGTGGTGGCCGCGTACGGCGCGGGCGCAGCTGGTGCGCAGGTCGGGGGCGGTACGATCGGTGGGACCGTTGCGAATGAAGATGACGTAGGCGGACATGGGGTCTCCGGCGAAGTTCGTCAAAACGGCGCAGGCGGGATGGGCATCTACATCGCCCCCGACTGCGTGTAGGCTTTCCCGCCCGCGCTATAGGTGACCGTCCAGCTATCGCCGGCCGCACCATGCGTGGTGCCGTTCCCGTCCATCTGGGCGGCGAACTTCCAGCTTCCGGCATTGAGCGTCTGACCCGCGGCGAGGGTGAAGGTGTAGACGATGGTCGCGCCCGAGACGTGGCTTTCCGTGATCTGCGAGCCGATCGTCTCATACATCCCGCCATAGGTGACGTTGGCCGCCGGCACCGTGATGGTGAGGGTCAAGGCGGTGATGGGGCTGGTGGTGGTGAGGTTCACGTCCTCCTCGTCGAACCATGCGCTGTTGGAGGACGAGACCCCCGTGAAGCTCGCGGGGCCGGCGCCGGATGCGGCGGCGGTGACGGTGAGCGGCAGGCTGGCGGATGCGGTGAGGCCAGCGCTGCTGCCTGTGAGGGTGATGGTGCTGCCGCCGGCGGCGGCAGTGCGGGAAGCGGCGAGGGTGAGCGTGCTTGTGCCGGTGGTGGAGGCAGGGGCGAAGCTGGCGGTCACGCCGGCAGGCAGCCCGCCGGCCGCCAGCGAGACGGCACCCGTGAAGCCCCCCGAACCGGTCACGGTGACGGTGCTGAGCGCCGTGGCCCCTGCCGCCAGCGACAGGCTCGCGGGCTTGACGGCCAGGGTGAAGCTGGGTTTGGGCGCGGCGCTGACCGTGAGCGAGACGGTGGTGGTGGCGGTGAGGCCGCCGCTGGTACCGGTGATGGTCATCGCACTGCTGCCGGGTGTGGCAGTTGCGGCTACCGCGAACGTGAGCGTTGTGCTGCCGGTGGATGTGGCGGGGCTGAACCCGGCGGTGACGCCGCTGGGAAGGCTACCGATCTTGAAGGCGACGCTGCCGGCGAAGCCCCCGGCGGGTGCGACCTTGATCTGCGTGCTGCCGCTGGTGCCCTGCACCAGGGAGAGCTGTGTGGGGCTTGCGGCCAGGCTGAAGGAGGGGGTGGCTGAGAACGCGGGCGAGAGCACCACGGTGGTGATGGAGTACGGAGGTGCCGCGACCGAGAAACTGGTGCCCAGCCCGCTTGCCGCGGTGGTGGCAATGGCGCTGCTGCCCTCACCATAGGAATAGGTCGTGCCGGTGCTGGCAGGGGTAAAGCCCGCGATGTCCACGGTGGCGGTGGTGGTGTTGGCCGGATCCTTGTTGATCAGCATCACCGCCAGATTGCCGCCTGCCTGGTGCACGGCATGGGCGGCGAGCAGGGTGTTGCTGGAGCTGGCGGAGACCAGCGTATCGCCGGGTTTGCCCAGCGCCTTGAGCATCTGGATGCCGTCATAGGTGGCAAGCGGTGTGTCGGCGGCCGGTTCGCCGGTGTCGCCGCTGGAGAGAATGCCATAATCGCCGACCGTGGCACTGCCGTAGAGGCTGGATGAGTCGTTGCCGTTGCTGGCGCCGTTGAACAGACCCCACACATCCACATTGGTGACGCCGTTTTCCAGCCAGGTCGTCACGGTGTCGGCGATGAACAGGGCATTGACCACGCTCAGCGTCTGCTTGCCCGGATCGGAGGAAACCGAATTGGTTTCGGTGACCAGGATCTGGATGTTGGCGGAATTGGCACCGCCATATTGCTTGATGAGCGCTCTGAGCTTGGTCACCATGCTGGCGATGCCGGGCGAGCCGCCAATGCCGGATTGCGGCGCGCCGAGCAGGCCCGCATCGGTTTCACTGCCGGGATTCTGCGGATACCAATGCACGATCACGAAATCGATCACGGTGCCGCATTTTGCCAGAACATTGCTGTTCCAGTCGGGCGACTGGCCATCCGGCCAATTGCCGGGCGCGGCCAGCACGGCGCCGATCTTGATGGTTGGGTCAACGGCTTTCATGGCCGGCGCGAATTGCGCAACGTTGGTGCCATAGGTTGCGGGGTCATGGGCGCTATGCAGGTCCGTCTCCCAGGCGCCGCCATATTCGCCGTTGCCGTAAACCTCGTTGCCGATCTCCCAGTATTTCACGCCGTAGGATTTTGTGACGTTGGCGTATTGCACCCAGGAAGCGGCCAGCGCCGGCGTGCCGCCGCCCGTGCCGGCCGCGTTGGATCCATAGTTGACGGTGATGATGGGGGTGGCGCCGGCCGCCTTCGCCACACCCATGAAAGCATCGAAGGTGTTGGCAGGATTGGCCCAGCCACCCAAGCCGGGGACGATGCTGTTGGTTTGCCAGTTATAGGTGTCGGATGTGGATCCGCCGGGGTAGCGCATGGCGGTGATGCCGGCGCCGGAGACGAGGCCCGGCACCGAAGCGTCCAGCAGATTGGTGTCCCATACCGCGGTGTTTACACCTTGCGCAGTTGCCGGGATGGTGGCGAGGCTGGTGCCGGCCGAAACGGTGACGGCCGCACTGGTGGCGGCGGTGGCCGTATGCGCCAGGCAGGCCAGCAGTAGCGGAGCCGACAGGCGCCAATTGCGCAGCGCAAAATCTAACAATTTAGATTCCCTTCACATCCTATGGCTGTGTTAGGATGTTCACGGCAATCAAGCTACATTTAAAATATAAGATTTCGTCCTATTAAATGTGACATTCCTTATCGATTGGCAATGATGTCAGCACGTTAATCCTATTTTCTCAGCATGATGCGGAGTGCCGTTTTATTTTTAGGACGGTCTCATGTTCACTTTGCGGGTACGACACCGTCGGTAAGAATCACGCGGTAATCGCCGCCCTTCAGGCGGTGGGCGCGCGCGGCCTGGTAGGCCGGACTGTGATACCAGGCGCGTGCGGCTTCCATGTGTGGGAACGCCAGGATAACGACTCCGTCGGCGGGTGAGCCCTCCAGGGTCTCGGCGGCACCGTAGAAGGCGAGCGGGGTGATCGGATGGTCGCCCCGGGCGGCACGGGCGCCCACAGCATAAAGATCCAGCTCGGATTGATCGGTGATGCGGTCACGGATGAAAATAACGTAGGCGGACATGGTCGTGATCTCCGGCAAAGCCTGATGCGGTCGGTGGACGCAAGCTCACCACACCCTGGTTACGTGTTCACGTTGAGATTGACGGTCACGGATCCCATCCTCGCTATGACCACGACGATGACTGCCGTCGGGCGATTGGAAGTCCTCCTTCTCCCCGGGTCGGCTATCGGCCTAGGCCAGGTCCGCGGTCTCACAGGCCCGCTATCCTCGTTGTCCAAGGCCAGCGGCGTCACCGGCAGCGTCGGCCTGGGCGAGCGCGATGCCTTTGCGCATCACCGATGGGAGTGCCTCGTCAGCCAGTGACATGGTGTCGCGGAGGAAACCCTCGGCCGTGATGGTGGGGACCCTCGCAGTGAACAGATCCAGATAGAGCTCGAAATGGGTGAAAACATGGCGCACCCGGCCGGCGCGCCGCCACGGGGCTGCCATGGGCGCAGCGGCCAAGGCCGCGGATTCGGACCATTGGGCTGGCAGCCAGTCGGTGCCGGGTAGCTCCGTCATGCCGCCCAGAAGGCCAGCCGGCGGGCGCCGGCGCAGCAAAACGCGGTTTTGCACGTCGGTGAGCCAGAAGAGCGCGCCGTGGCGCGTCGGGCGGACGGGCTTGGCAGCGCGGGCAGGGAAATCCGCCGGATTGCCGGCGCGGCGGGCCGCACACATGCCGGCCAAAGGGCAGATGCCGCAGGCGGGGGCGCGGGTACAGATGGTGGCGCCGAGGTCGAACAAGGCTTGCGCGAAATCGGCGGCCCGCGCGCGGGCCGCCTGGTGATCGCCGAGGCGGTCGGCCGCAGCCGCGAGCAACGGCTTGGCGGCTGGCAAGGGGGTGGTGATGGCGAACAGGCGGGCAGCGATACGCTCCACATTGCCGTCCATGGGGACCACAGGCACGCCGAACGCGATGGCGGCAACGGCACGCGCTGTGTAGGGGCCGATGCCCGGCAGAGTGAGAAGACCCTCTATTGTGCCGGGGAACTGGCCGCCGCCGGCCGAGACGGCTTTCGCGCAGGCGTGCAGGTTGCGGGCACGGGCATAATAGCCCAAGCCCGCCCAGGCGGACATGACGGCATCGGCCGGGGCCGCGGCCAGCAGATGCACATCGGGGAACCGGGCAATGAAACGGTTGTAGTAGGGGATGACGGCGGCAACCGTGGTCTGCTGCAGCATGATTTCGCTGAGCCACACCCTGTAGGGATCAGCCGCCTCGCCAGGCAGAGCGCGCCAGGGCATGGTACGGCGGTGGCGATCATACCAGCGGAGCAGGTCGGGCGGGCCGGCGGGGCGATCGGGCATGGTGGGAGTGTGCATGGCCAAAAACACGTTTCCAGACAAGCCAGGTCCAGACAAGGCCGGTGATGAGGGGTTTGCGCGGCGCAGCTTTGTAACGCGCGGGATCGCCGAGATGGTGCCGGGCCTGACACGGGCGGCATACAAGAAAAAATCCCCGGCGGGGGCCCTTCTGATGTCCGAATGGGCGTCTATCGTCGGACCTCGGCTGGCGGAGGAGACGGAGCCACGGCGGCTTTCCGGCACACAACTGACCATAGCCTGTTCGGGGCCGATGGCGATGGAGTTGCAACATGTGTCGTCCACGCTGATCGAGCGGATCAATACCCATGCGGGGCGCAAGCTGGTGGAGCGGCTGCGGTTTGTGCAGGAACCCCTGGCCGTGCCCCGCGTGGCCGGGCCGCGAAAACTGGTGGCGCCGGAGCCGGTGCAGGGGATCGAGGCGGGGGCGCTGCATGATGCGCTGGCACGGTTGAGGGCGGCGATTAAAGCAAGGTAAGAATGTTCTTTTTTGAAAAAAAGAACCAAAAAACTTTTGCCTGTTCAGGTTCGTGGTCTGGCGGGCGTGTCGGATCGTTGTGAAGGCGCCGGAACAAAAGTTTTTTGGTTCTTTTTTTCAAAAAAAGAACTCTTTCTTCCTTGTTCGCCAAAGTCTCCGGCCGCGTGTGGGATCGGTCACGATCGGGGAGTGGGCGCCGGTGATCGCTACGACGTTCTGCATGCGGATCGAGGTGGTTGGCGCATTGACGCATGGCTGAGATGCACGGCAGCTTTGGCGCGTTCTTGGGGGATAAGCGAGCCGTGTTGTTCCGTGACAATCTGATGGGTGCCGCGCTGGGCGGTGTGGTGGCCTTTGCGTGTGTGTCGGCGGTGGCGGGGCCGCTGGTGGTGGGGTCGGGCAACGAGGCGGTCATCGAGCCGACCGTGACGGTGCCCGATGAGACGCCCTGTGTGGTGCCGCTTCTGACCGGAGCGACATTCGGCGCCGATGCGGTGTCGTACACCTATTCGCCGCCTTCGGCCTGTCCGGGGCCGTGGGCGAAGGTGGTTCTGGTGATGAACATCTCGCTGAACAAGGGCGTTCAGTATGATCGCAGCGGCGAGCTGTTCATGGGCGGCGTGCCGCTGTGGTTCGGCACCACCGCGGAGCCCCGCGCGACGCTGGCGCCGAGCTGGACGTTCCAGAAGGACGTGACGGACTACACCGCGGTATTCGGCACCGCGCAGGCAGGATTCCTGCAGATCGCGAACTACCAAAGCAATATCTATCCGAGCACGATTACCGCCACGGCCACGCTGAAGTTTTATCCGCCGACGGCGAGCGCGCCCGCGCCGGTGACGGCGGATATGGTGGTACCGTTGCCGGCCGGCGGGGGCATCGCGACTCTGAACACCGGAACTTCAACCTTTGGCAACACGCTGACCCTGCCGACGAATATCCTGCGGGCGACGTTGGATTTGTATTTGCAGGGGCAGTCGGGCGACGAATTCTGGTATACCTGCGTGCCCAATTCGCTGACCGATGAGCTGGAGAGCTGCGGCGGTGGGGCGCTGCGCGAGGGAGAGATTACGGTGGATGGCACACCGGCCGGCGTGGCGCCGGTGTATCCGTGGATTTTCACCGGCGGCCTCGATCCGTTTCTGTGGCAGCCGATACCGGGTGTGCAGACCTTCGATTTCACGCCCTTTCACGCCGATCTTTCGCCCTTTGCGGGGCTGCTGAGCAACGGGCAGCCGCATGCGATTGCCGCTTCCGTGTATGGCGATAACGGGTATTTTTCGGCAACCGGCGCGCTGCGTCTGTTTCTGGATCATGGCGCGAGCACGGTGACGGGCGGGGTGACCGTGAACACGCTCGCGGCCACGCCGACCGTGATGACCACGCCGAATTTGAGCACCAGTTCGGCAGGCGTGGTGACCGGCACGCTGCGCACCAGCGATAAAAGAAGCTTCACCATCCAGGGTAATGTTGTGGGTTCCGCGGGGAAAACGGTGAACACGCTGCAGCAGGTTTCCACGTTTTCGAACACGCAGAGCTTTCATATCGCCGATACGAAGTATGTACAGAACATCGTGCAGACGACGGACATCACGATCACGACGAAATCGGTGCGTGCGGGCAGTGCGGCCTCGGCCACCGAGACGCTGCATTATCCGCTGACGGTGGATATCACCGAGCTGTTCCCCGCCAATGGAACCGTGACGCAGATCACCAGCATCAACCAGCAATTCCTGGATAATGCGCTGCAGGAATTGAACGGCGCGCCGAGCGGCCAGAGCGCGCTGAGCAATGCGATCCTGAGCACGGACACGCTGTATCTGACGCCGGACTATGAGATCAGCGGCAATAGCGGCCAGAGCGAGACGGCCACGTATCTCCGCACGGGCGGCGGTCTGCCCTGTTTCAAGCGTGTTCTGGGATCCAGCTTCAACGTCATCAGCAGCGTGCAGACGGGTTGCTGACCGCAGGGACGCGCGCCAACAGACAAAAGTTTTTGCTTCTTTTTTCAAAAAGAAGCGCTTTCTTTCTTACTTGCCACGATTTGCACCGGAAGCGGGGGCTCACTACCCCCGCCGCAGGCTGCCGGTGGCGCCTGTTCCGGCGACGCAGCGATCGGCACGACGGCCCATGATCGGCAACCGGCGGATTACCGTCATCCTGCCCGCCTATAATGCGGGAAAGACTCTCGCCAGGACATACGCCGAGATTCCACACGACATTGTGGATGATGTGATCCTGACCGATGATGCAAGCCGCGACGATACGGTGGAGACGGCGGCTGCGTTGGGGGTTTATACGATTCGCCATCCCCGCAATCGCGGTTACGGCGGTAATCAGAAAACATGCTACGCAGCCGCCCTCGATCGCGGCGCCGATATCGTGATCATGCTCCACCCGGACTATCAATATACGCCAAAACTGCTGCCGGCGCTGGCGGCGATGCTGGTGTCCGGCCATTACGATGGCGTTCTGGCCTCACGAATCCTGGGCGGCGGTGCGCTCAGGGGGGGGATGCCGCGCTATAAATACGCGGGCAACCGGGCACTGACATTCGTGCAGAATGTGCTGATGGGCGCCAAGCTTTCGGAATATCACACCGGCTACAGGGCGTGGACGCGACAGGTGCTGCAAGAGCTGCCGCTTGATCGGTGCTCGGACGATTTTCTGTTCGACAATCAGATGCTGGCGCTGGCCCTGCATCGCGGTTTCAGAATCGGGGAGATTTCCTGCCCGGCGAAATATTTTCCCGCGGCATCCTCGATCAATCTGCGGCGCAGTATCGCTTATGGAATCGGTGTGCTGGGCGTTTGCGTGCAGTATCGGCTGTACCGCGCGGGGCTTTATCGCGGCGGGTTGTTCGACGATCTCAAGCAGAAAAGAAAGAATCTTCTTTTTTGAAAAAAAGAAGCAAAAAACTTTTGACTTCAGGGCGTACGCTGCCGGGGCGTGCCGAACCAGGCTTGCGGTTCGGAGGGAGTGACGTCTTCGAGCGTTTCCTCGGCGCTGACACAGGCCTTGATCAGCGCATAGGCTTGCGGCCAGGTGGCGGCGTGGTCGACAGCATCCAGAAAGCAGCGATCGTATACTGTGAAGTCCCGGCCTGCCTGACAGCCGAACGATGTGCGATCGGCGCGAGCCGCCGTCAGTACAATCCGGTTCGGGCGGCGCATAGGACCTTCCGCGAAAGCGCCGGAGAAGCAACTGGAGATCACCACCACGGTCGGCGCGTCGCCACAGCCACGTGCCAATGCGCCGTCGAGCGCCCGCGGCGTGAGAACCTCATCACGCACCGACAGATACAGGCCGGCCTGCCGCACCCCATGCGAGGTGGCGAATACGAAACAACCCTGCCCCGCGCGCGGCCGCATGGCCGCAATCGCGGATAGAACATGGGAAAGCGTCGCTAATCTGGCCACGTGCTGTGCCACCAGGGATGGCGTGGCGCTCAATTGCGTAATGTGCGCCCTGCCCCGGCTGGTCGCGACCAGGCGCGCCCGTAGACTCGCCACGGCATTGTCGAACACCGGCAGAGAATCGTCGCCGGCGATGAGCACGACCTTGTCCGCGGGCGATGATGTGAGCACCGCGCCAGGCGCCGGCGTCTGGGCCCAGGCGCGTGGAGCAAGGCAGAGACATAGCAACAGAACGCGGGTGCGGTGAAAGATCGTCATGGGACCAGTGTAGTGGATAGGCTTCTGAACGTGATGCGCGCTCTTAATCATCGGGTCTTGCCGGGCAGTGGGGGACAATGCGTTTGCAGACATATCGTGCACCGATCCGGGCGCAAGCCGCTTCGTGGCAGGAACGGCGCCGGGTTACGGCCGCCGCGCTGGGGCTGTTCGCGCTGCTGGTGTGCGTGCGCATGCCGGAGATCATCATCAAGGGCCGGTTTTGGGCCGAGGAAGGCCAGGTGTTCTTCGCCAATGCCTGGACGATGCCCCCGGGTCAGGCGCTGCTGAACGCCTATGGCGGCTATCTGAACCTGATCGCCAATGCCGCGACGCTGGCGGCCCGGTGGGTGATGCCGCTGCGGCTGGCGCCTTATCTGACGATCACCGTCTCGCTCCTGGTGCAGCTCTGCGCGCCGGCATTGCTATTGACGGCGAAGGACCGCTGGCTGCAGCCGTTGGGCGTGCGGCTGGCGGGCGTGCTGCTGCTGTTGCTGGTACCGAGCACAGGGGAGATCTGGCTACAGACGCTGCATTGCCAGTTCCAACTGCTGCTGTGCTGCGGGATCATTCTCGGCCTGGATGTGCCGGTGGGCCGCGCCGTATGGTTCCGAACCGGCATGCTGGTGCTGGCGCCGCTGTGCGGGCCGGTGGTGATCGCGCTGGTCCCTCTGTTCATGGCGCGCGCGGCCATCGATCGGTCTCGGGCGCGGCTGATGCAGACGATGGCGCTTGGGGTGGGGTCGGCAATCCAGCTTGTGGTGTTCTTTCATCCCGATGCCATTGCGGATCGCGGCTACACGCTGCGGCCATTGACATTGCTTCACGTGTTCGCGGTGCGCCATGTCGTGGTGCCGTTTCTTGGCCCGGGTGCCGCGCTGGCGTTGGGGCGTGCTTTGCAGGCGGGTGAGCTTCCGCTGGTGGCGGCGGCGCTGCCGGTATGTGTGTTCGGGCCGGCGGTGGTGGCGATGCTGTGGCCTGGGCGGCCACGGGCGCCCCTGTGGCTGATGGCGGCGGGCCTGGTTGCGGCTTGCGTCAGCTATTTTGGCGCGCGGGGTGGGGCTGCGACGCTGATCAGCGTGTATGCCGGCGAGCGCTACATTTTTGCGCCCCAGGCGCTGTTTGCATTGTCGGTTTTGGCGCTGGCGGCGAGTTCGGGCCGGTTTGTTTCGTGGGCGGCGCGGGCGGCGGTGGCATGGCTGCTGATGGTGGGCGGGCTTGGGTATTTTCATCCGGTGCCCGACACGCGGGATGGCCCCTCCTGGCGTGCCGAGGTGGCAGCCTGGCAGGCCGATCCGGCCCACCGGCTGTATCTATGGCCGCCCAATTGGCGCGTGCAGTTGATGCCGCATACGTAAAAGTTTTTTGCTTCTTTTTTTTCAAAAAAGAAGCGCTTTCTTGCTCCTTTAGCGGCAGCCCTGGCTACAGGGTTGCGGTGTGCGGGGTAACGCGAGTCCGCGTCCGTAGCGTAACCCACTCCTCCGCCGACGTGGGGTGGATGCCGATGGTGCGGTCGAAGTCGGATTTGGTGGCGCCGGCGGTCATGGCGATGCCAATCGCCTGCATCATTTCGCCCGCGTCATCGCCGAGCATGTGGGCACCAACGACGCGCTGGGTGGCCTGATCGACGACCAGTTTCATCAAGGTGCGCCGCTGGCGGCCGCTGATGGTGTGGCGCATGGGGAGGAATTTGGCGACGTAGATATCCACCGCGCCATGGGCCGCCGCCTGCTCCTCCGAAAGGCCGCAGGTGCCGATGGGGGGAACGGAAAACACCGCGGTGGGGATGGCGTCGAACGACCAGGTGCGGATGGAGGGGCCGAACAGGCGGTCGGCGAGGTGGTGGCCCTCGGCGATGGCGACGGGGGTGAGGTTCATCTTGTTGGAGACGTCACCAATGGCAAAGATGTGTGGCTGGCTCGTGACGTTCTGAGCATTGACCACCACGGCGCCGTTGGGCGCGAGAGTGACGCCGGCGGCCTCGGTGCCCAGGGTTTGGGTGTTGGGCGTGCGGCCAAGGGCGAAGAAGACGAGGTCACTGTCGAAGCTGCGGCCGTCGGTGAGGTGAAGCCGCTTGCTGCCGTCGGGGAGTTCTTCGAGGCGGTGGAGGAGGACGCTGGGGTGGAGCCTTATCCCATGCGCCTGCAGGGCGTCGGCCAGGCCTTCGCGTAGCTCATGATCGAAGCCGCGCAGCGGAAGGCGCTGGCGATAGAGAAGATCTACGTCCGCGCCGAGGCCGCGGAAGATGCCGGCGAATTCCACGCCGATATAGCCGCCGCCAACGAGGGTAACGCGCCTGGGCATATGGGGAAGTTCAAAGGCCTGGTCGGAGACGATGCCAAGATCGGCGCCCTCGATCTCGGGCCAGGCGGGCTGGCCGCCGACGGCGATCACGAATTTTTCCGCGGTGATCCGGCGGTCACCCACCTGCACCGTATGGGGATCGAGGAAGATGGCGCGGTCGAAGAACCACGTCACGCCGGAGTTTTCCAGAAGCTTGACGTAGATGCCGTTGAGCCGCTTGATTTCAGCGTCCTTCGCGGCCATCAGCGCCGCCCAGTCGTGCGTTCCCGCCTGGGTGTTCCAGCCGAAGCCGTGGCTATCCTGCACCCAGGCGCCATATTCGGCCGCTTGAACCATCAGTTTCTTGGGAACGCAGCCCACGTTGACGCAGGTGCCGCCCCAATGCCGCTCCTCCGCGATCCCCACCCGCGCGCCATGCGACGCCGCGATGCGTGCACATCTCACGCCCCCAGACCCGCCGCCAATGATGAAAAGATCGAAGTCCATCGCGCACCTAAATACGTAAAAGTTCTTTGCTTCTTTCTTTCACGAAAGAAGGGTCTTCTTTTTTGAAAAAAAGAAGCAAAAAACTCTTATTCGTTTAGATTCCGCCCAGACAGAGATATTTTATCTCAAGGTAATCTTCGATGCCGTATTTGCTGCCTTCGCGGCCGAGGCCGGAAGATTTGACGCCGCCGAAGGGGGCAACCTCGGTGGAGATGATGCCTTCGTTGATGCCGATGATGCCGGCCTCGATGGCTTCCGCGACACGGAAGACGCGGCCGATATCGCGCGAATAGAAATAGGCGGCCAGGCCGAANNTCGGTGTCGTTGGCCATCTCGATAGCCTCCTCTTCCGTCTTGAAGCGGAACAGGGGCGCCACCGGGCCAAAGGTTTCATCGCGAAAAATATCGGCCTCGCGCGGCACATCGGCGAGGATGGTGGGTTCCCAGAAATTGCCGCCCAGCGCATGGGGCTTGCCGCCGGTGACGATGCGTGCGCCGCGGCGCAGCGCATCCTCCACATGAGCGGCGACCTTGACCACGGCATCGTGGTTGATCAGCGGACCCTGGGTGATGCCAGGTTCCATGCCATTGCCCACGCGCAGGGCTTCGACAGCGGTTTTAAGCTTTTCGGCGAAGGCGTCGAAGATGCCGTGCTGCACCAGAAGGCGGTTCGCGCAGACGCAGGTCTGGCCGGTATTGCGGTATTTGCTGGCGATGGCGCCTTGCACGGCGGCGTCCAGATCCGCGTCGTCGAACACGATGAAGGGGGCGTTGCCGCCGAGCTCCATGCTGGTCTTCTTGATGGTGGGCGCGCATTGGGCCAGCAGCTTGGCGCCGACCGCTGTGCTGCCGGTGAAGGTCAGTTTCCGCACCACAGGATTGGAGGTCATCTCCGCGCCGATGTCGGTGGCGGGGCCGGTAAGGATGTTGCAGATGCCGGCGGGCAGCCCGGCGCGTTCGGCCAGCACGCCCAGGGCCAGGGCGGAGAACGGGGTTTGCGTGGCCGGGCGGATCACGCCCGCGCAGCCCGCCGCCCAGCCGGGGCCGGCCTTGCGGGTGATCATGGCGGCGGGGAAGTTCCACGGCGTGATGGCCGCGAAGACGCCGATCGGTTCCTTCTGGACGATGATGCGGCGGCCGGGAAGGTGCTGCGGGATAGTATCGCCGTAGACGCGCTTGGCTTCCTCGGCAAAGAACTCGATGAAGCTGGCGGCATAGGCGATTTCGCCGCGGGCTTCGGCAATCGGCTTGCCCTGCTCGGCCGTCATGATCACGGCCAGGTCTTCCTGGTTCGCCATCATCAGGTCGAACAGGCGGCGCAGCGGCTTTTGGCGTTCTTTGGCGGTGAGCTTGCGCCAGGTTTTTTGGGCGGTGGCGGCGGCTTCGATCGCGCGGCGCGTTTCGGCGGTGCCGGCGGCGGGCACTTCACCGATGAGTTCGCCATTGGCGGGGTTGCGCACGGAGACGGTGCGTCCGCTGTCGGCCTGGACCCATTCCCCGTTGATCAGGTTGGCCTGGCGCAGCAGGCCGGGGTCCGCCAATTTCAGCGGTGCTTCGGGGTTCAACATGGTTGGGTCTCCGGTGTGGTCATGTGATGGTCATTTCGTGCCCCGGCGGCAAGGGCACCCGCGCCTCGCCGCCAGCGAACCGCAAAAAGCAAAAGTTTTTTGGTTCTTTTTTTCAAAAAAGAACAGCTTGCTTTCTAACCTTCGTGCCGACCTACTTCTGGCTGATCGCAGCCGTTTCGGCATAGGACGTCAGATACAGGGTAACCTGCCCGAGGATCTTGTTATCGAACGCTACGCGCACCGGCACCGGGGGCGCACCCGGCACAAGGTTGGCGAGCCAGGCGGTGCCCTTGCGGGGTTTTTTCAGCTCGCCGGCATCTTCGTTGCGGACGAAGCCGCCGAGTTGCTGGCCGACGAAGTCGCAGCGCAGGGCCGGGCCGGCGAAGATCGTGCGGTCCAGCTTCGGCAGGATCTCCGTGCCGGTGGTATGGGAGGTTTGGCTGGCGAGGCGCCGGCCATCGAAGGTCATCACGCTGCCGTCGCAATGGCCGGTTTCGGCCACGGCGTGGATCAGCAGGGCCACGGCGCTGAGTGTATCGATCGTATGCAGCGTCTGGGCAACCGGAATGGGGGTGCGTTCGGACTCTTCCGGCGGCGAGAGAGCTTCCACCACCGGATTGCCGTTGCTGTAGGCGATACGGGTCAGCCGCGTGCTGTCGCGCAGGTGGCCGGTACCTTCGAAGCTGATCGGGAGCACCGCCTCGCCATGGAACGTGCCGGTGGCCTGGCTGTCGTTATCGCTGCGCAGCATCCAGGCGGCCATGCCGGCGGTGTGGAAGGTCACGTGCGCGGCATAGGCGTTGGGGCTAAGGGTCAGGCTGCCGGCCAGTTTCAGTACAGTTAGGCCGTGCGAGTAGCCGGTATAGTCCACATGCAGCGTGCCGGCTGGGGAGGCAGCTTCGGCCGGGTGGCAGGCCAGGCGGAGGAGAGCCAGGGTTATCAGGTATTTGCGCATGGGCCGATCATGTGCGGTGAACATTCGCAGGGCAACGTGCCCGCAGGGGCAAAGTTTGGGTAACCTGTGGGCAACATATCCGCGTCACTGTCGGCCCGTAGCTTTCCAGGAGGCCTGATGCACCGTCCGATTCCAGGCCCATTCCGCGGCTCGGTGCCGCAGGAGGACGCGCCCGGCATGCAGTTGGCGCAGGCGATGGATGTGTCGCTCAGCTTCATGGCGATCGTGGCGGGGGCGTGTGTGGCGCTGGCCGCGTATGCTGTCGGTGCCGACCCGGACCCCTTCATCGTGGTCCGCCTGGCTGGCCTCGCGGTTCTGGCGGTGGCCATTCCGGGGATGTGGCTGCTGGAGCGCACGGCGGAGGCGCCGCGCCTGGCCGTAACGCAGGCTTTCGCGCGGGTGCAGATGCGGCTGGACGCGGCGGAGGATCGGGAGGCGGTGCTCAGCGTTCCGGAAGATGCGTATCGCGGGCTGACGGGGCTGCTGGGGGACCTCGCGATCCGGGCGCGGCGGCTTCAGGCGGGGCGGGACAAATCCATGGAGGCGGCGCGCGGGCTGAACCGGGCGCTGGCGGCGGGGCGGCATCAGGCGCGGCAACTGGCGGTGCTGCTGAAGAAGGATGCGGCCGCGCTCGGCCAGGCAGCCGCAGATATCGACATGACGGCGCAGCGCCTGACCGGCGAAATGTCGGCGGCCCAGGCCTCGGTGCAATTCACGCAATCGGCCATGGCGGCGGTGACGAGCGGGGCGGTTGGGCTGGCGGGCGCCGTGCGGGCGACGACGGCGGAGGCGGAGCGCTCGGCGGCGCTGGCGGTGCGGATGTCGGAAATCGCGTTCGGCGCGCAGCGCAGCATCGCGGGGCTGGACGACAAGACGGCCTCCCTGATGCTGGCCACGGAGGCCGTGGCGGGCGTGCTGCGGCAGGCAGGGGATCTAGGGCGGCGCGCCGGCGACGCGGCAGCGCAGGACGACGCGCAGGGCAGCGTCATGGCGGAAATACAGGCGCTGGCTTGCACGGCCGTTGTGGCCGTCGATGGCATGACCGCGGCGGTGGCGGAACTGCGGATCGAGGCTGAGCTGGCGAACCGGCGCGTGGCGGAGCTTTCCGATCTGATCCAGGCGCAGCATGATCTGGGCCATGCCGTATGCCACGCGGTGATGCAGCAGGGCGAGGACATCGCCGCCATGCTGGCCCGGCTGAACGAGGCACATACAGGCTTCGCGACGCTGCGCGCCGGCGTGGAGGCGGTCACGCGCACGGGCGCGGAGCGCGCCGCCAACGCCGGTGCGTTACGGGCAGCGGCAAATCGCTTGCCGACACATGCCGATACGGTTGCCTCGATCCTGCGGGGTATCCCCGATTTCGCGCCGCCGCCGGATTTTTGAAGGCGCCGCAAGCGACATCCAATTCGGCGCGCATGGCATCGGGCAGCACACAAGAAAATAACAAACCCGAAGACCCCAAGGCACTCAGGTCAGCGTTCATCACAGCATGACCGGCTCCCTGCGGCACAGGCATTGCCAGGGATTCGTCATCAGCGGGCATCCCCATACCTTCAGTGAGTAGTTTCCGAGGGTGCCCCGCGTCCCGGCCTATCAGATAGCGTCGGCGCGACGATCAGAGGTGTTCAGTCCTCACGCCTTCAAAAATCGGAACCGGCAATTCCTGGAGAGTCTCTATGCAGCCAGCGTCGTCTGAGCGTCAGGGATGAATGCCGCCGGCACCGCCTGGATCGGTGGCATCGTCCGGTCATTTGGATCGGATCGAACCCGGCTGATGGATATCGTCACTGCGGTTCAACATCAGTTTGGTTATGTGAGCGACGAGGCCGTCCAGAGTTTGGCCACGGATCTCGGTATCCACCCGGTCGAGATCGAGGAGATGGTATCCTTTTACGCCTTCTTCGATCGGCAAGAGCGCGGCCGTAACCGCATCCGCCTCTCCAATACGCCGATTTCCGTCATGAAGGGCGCACGTGATGTCGCCAGAGCCTTCGAGGAGGCGCTCGGCATTCGCCTCGGCGAGACGACGGCTGACGGCGCGTTCACGCTGCAATGGACGAGCGATATCGGCCTGGCCGATCAGGAGCCGGCCGCCCTGGTCAACGGAATCCCCCTGGCCGCGCTCACGCCTGAGGACGCCCCATTGATCCTGGCGGCCCTCCGGCAAGCCGGCGACCCGAGCGCTCTGCCAGCCTATCCACCCTCGGCCGCCGACGCCGCGCGGCTGCCGAACGCCCCCATCCGATCGAGCCTCGTTCAAGCCGGGCCGCTGCTCGGGGGCTCGCCCGACAAGGCGGCGGGGCTGCGCGCGGCGCTGGCGCTGACCCCCGAAGCGGTGATCGATGAGATAACCGCCTCCAAACTGCGTGGCCGCGGCGGTGCCGGTTTCCCCACCGGGCTAAAATGGCGGCTCACCCGCAAAGCAACCGGGGTTGAACATTATATCGCCTGCAATGCCGACGAAGGCGAACCCGGCACATTCAAGGACAGGCTGCTGCTGTCGGAGTTCCCCGATCTGGTCTTCGATGGCATGAGTGTCGCCGGCTACGCCCTGGGCGCCCGCACGGGGCTGCTCTATCTGCGGGGCGAGTATGCTTACATGTGGGATGATCTTCAGCGTGTTCTGAGGGAGCGGCGCAGCCTGGGGCTTCTCGGCACAGGCATCGGCGGCAAAGCCGGCTTCGATTTCGACATCCGCATACAGCTCGGCGCCGGCGCCTATATCTGTGGCGAGGAATCCTCGTTGCTCGAATCCCTGGAGGGCAAGCGTGGTTCGCCCCGCGACAGGCCGCCCTTCCCCACGGAGCGCGGCTATCTCGGCCAGCCGACCGCCATCGACAATGTCGAGACCCTCGTTTGTGCGACACGCATCATGGAAAAAGGGGCGGCGTGGTTTGCGTCATTCGGCACCAAGGAGTCCACTGGCACAAAGCTGATGTGCGTGTCGGGCGATTGCGAACGGCCCGGCATTTACGAAACGCCTTTCGGGATCACCATCAACGAGCTTCTCGATCTGGTGGGTGCGCCGGACGCGCAGTACGTGCAATTCAGCGGGCCATCGGGCCAGGCGGTCGCGCCCAAGGATTTCGGCCGGCGCATCGCCTATGAGGATCTCTCCACCGGCGGATCCACGATGATCTTTGGTCCCAACCGGGACGTTCTGGATATTGCGCTCCAATTCTCCGCGTTCTTCGTCGATGAATCGTGCGGCTGGTGCCCGCCGTGCCGCGTGGGCACCACCTTGCTCAAGCAGGGCATGGAAAAAATCGTCGCGGGCCGGGCAACGCTGGCCGACCTCGCATCCACCGAGGCCCTGGCCAATACCGTGCTCCGCATGAGCCGGTGCGGCCTCGGCCAGACGGCGCCGAACCCGATCCTGACCACGATGCGGAGCTTCCCGGAGATCTACGAATCCAGGCTTGCGTCCGCGGATTTCGAGCCGCTGGTGCCCCTGCAGGACGCCTTGCGCGCGGCGGTCCAGGTTCAAGGGCGCGATCCTGTCAAAGACGGCGCCTAGCGTGGTGGCTGAAAGCTTCTCATTCACGATCGATGGGATCGTGGTCCAGGCCCGCCCCGGCCAATCGGTTCTGCAAGCCTGTGACGAAGCGGGCATCTACATCCCGCGGCTGTGTCATCATCCGGATCTGGCCCCTTCAGGGGCGTGCCGTGTGTGCACCTGCAGGATCAACGGCCGCAACAGCGCGGCCTGTGTCACCCCGGCGGCACCGGGGATGGTCATCGAGAACGACACCCCTCTTCTCACGGCCGACCGGCGCGCCGTGATCGAGATGCTGTTCGTGGAAGGCAACCACCCCTGCCCTTATTGCGTGGCCAGCGGGGATTGCGAACT
Source organism: Acetobacteraceae bacterium (assembly GCA_003133065.1). Taxonomy (GTDB): domain Bacteria; phylum Pseudomonadota; class Alphaproteobacteria; order Acetobacterales; family Acetobacteraceae; genus BOG-908. Next base: position 45,477 of record PKZM01000058.1, on the reverse strand, counting down.
CCAGGCGCTCGGCTACCGCCTGGGCATGGTGGCGCCGGTGCAGCCTTATCAGTGGCCAGGCCGGCCGATCGACGCCACCCACCCCGACATCGCCCTGGATCACGATCGTTGCATTCTCTGCGCACGCTGTATCGAGGCGTCGCGCATGCAGGATGGCAAGTCCGTGTTCGGCTTCGCCGGGCGCGGCATCGCCATGCGGCTGAACGTGGACGCGGCGGGCGGCCTGGGCGACACCCAGATGGCGGCCATCGACAAGGCCGCCAGCGTGTGTCCCGTCGCGTGCATCGTGATCAAGCGGGGCAGCTATCGGATTCCGAACGGCGAGCGCAGGTTCGACAAGGCGCCCATCGGCAGCGACATCGAGGCCAGGCGCGCACGGCCTACGCCATGAGTGCCACGTTGGTGAAACATGCCAAGCCCACCCTTGCGACATGCGCCCTGACGGGATGTTTCGGCTGCCATATGTCGCTGCTGGATATCGATGAACGCATTCTGGAACTGGTGGACCTGGTCGATCTCGACGTTTCGCCATTCGATGACAAGAAGGCCTTCGACCGGCCAGTCGATGTCGGATTCATCGAAGGTGGCTGCTCGAACGAATATAATGTCAGAGAGCTCCGCGAATTCCGTAAACACTGCCGGATCCTGGTCTCCGTTGGCGCCTGCGCGATCAATGGCGGGGTTCCGGCGATGCGCAACACCATCAGCCTGCGCGACTGCCTGGATGCGGTTTATCTCCATGGCGTTTCCCTGCAAGGCGACGGCGTGATTCCCAACGATGAGGATCTGCCGCTGCTGCTGGACCGGGTCTACCCGTCGCACGAGGTGGTGAAGATCGACTATTTCCTGCCCGGCTGCCCGCCTTCCGGTGATGCGCTGTGGGAAGGGCTCAAGGCGCTGCTGATTGGGAACAAGCCTGATCTGCCCTATCTGCTGTGTAAGTACGAATGATGGAAGTGAAGAAAAGGACGTCTTTTTTGAAAAAAAGAAGCAAAAAACTTTTGTCTCTTAACCCTTGCCGGCGATCCGACACCATCGCCGCGGCCCGTACCTCAACAAACAAAAGTTTCTTGGTTCTTTTTTTCAAAAAAGAACTTCTTTCTTCTCTCCTCGCGTCACCGTCCACCGGATGCAAATCATGAGCGACCTTCACGTGGATCTGGAGCGGACCAGCCCAGGCCCACGCAAGATCGTGATCGACCCTGTCACCCGTGTAGAGGGCCACGGCAAGGTCACCATCCGGCTCAATGAAGCCGGCGAGGTCGAACAGGCGCGTTTTCACGTCGTTGAATTTCGCGGTTTCGAGCGCTTCATCCAGGGCCGCATGTACTGGGAAGTTCCCGTCATCGTCCAACGCCTGTGCGGCATCTGCCCGGTCAGCCATCATTTATGCGCCGCCAAGGCGATGGATATTGTCGCGGGCGTGGACAAGATCACGCCGACGGCTGAAAAGATGCGGCGGTTGATGCATTACGGCCAGGTGCTGCAGTCCAACGCCGTCAACTTCTTTCACCTGGCTTCGCCCGATCTCCTGCTCGGTTTCGAATCGCCGGTTGCGCAGCGCAACATCATCGGCGTGATCGAGGCATTTCCCGAAGTCGGCAAATGGGCGATCATGATCCGCAAGTTCGGCCAGCTTGTCATCGCCGCGACCGGCGGCCGGCGCATCCATCCGCGGCTGTGCATTCCAGGCGGGGTCAATCAGAATCTGGCGGTTGAAAATCGGGACGCATTGCGGGCGGATGTCGATCAGATCATCCAATGGTGCTGTGAAGCCCTGGAACTGCACAAGCGCTTCGTGTCGGCGCACCATACGCTGCACGAAACCTTCGCCAGCTTTCCCTCAAACTATATGAGTCTGGTCGGGCCGGACGGGGCCATGGAGCTGTATGATGGCACCCTTCGAGCGATCGACGCAGCGGGCGCGCCGATCTTCGAGGGCGTTTCTCCGCAGGCTTACCGCGACTATCTGATCGAGGAAGTCCGGCCCTGGAGCTACATGAAATTTCCCCATATCCGCTCGCTCGGCCGCGAGGATGGCTGGTATCGGGTCGGACCTCTCGCGCAGATCAACTGCTGCGCCTTCATCGGCACCCCGATTGCCGAAATGGCACGAAAGGACTTCATGGCCCAAGGCGGCGGCGGGCTGGTGCACGCGACACTGGCCTTTCACTGGGCACGGGTGATCAGCATGATCCACTGCGCCGAGACGATCAAGCAACTGCTCTTCGATAATGATCTGCAAGGCACCGACCTCGTCGTCACCGGGCAACGCCGTCCTGAAGGGGTAGCCATTGTCGAGGCGCCGCGTGGAACGCTGCTGCATCACTATCAGGTCGACCACAACGATCAGGTGACCATGGCCAACCTGATCGTCTCCACCACCAACAACAACGAGGCGATGAACCGTTCGGTGACCAAGGTCGCAATCGACGATCTCACCGGCCACGAGATCACGGAAGGGCTGTTGAACCACATCGAAGTGGCCATTCGCGCCTACGATCCCTGCCTGTCCTGCGCCACCCACGCGCTGGGCGACATGCCGCTGGTGGTGACGCTGGAAGATGCTGATGGCGCGGTGATCGCAACCAAGGTGAAGCAATGAGCACCCGTTGCATGCAACCCGCGACCACGGCCGCGCGCGCTCGTGTGCTGATCCTCGGATACGGCAATCCCGGGCGCGGGGATGACGGCCTGGGTCCGGCCGCCGCCGCACGGATCGAGGCGCTTGGCTGGCCCAACGTCACCGCATACGACGCCTATCAACTCAACATCGAAGACGCTTTGGATGTGGCCGGGCACGACGTGGTCTGGTTCGTCGATGCCGCGCGGACGGGCCCGTCCCCCTATGGCATCGAAGTGCTGGCGCCGGCCGCCTCCCTCGCCTTCACCAGCCATCTGATGCGCCCCGAAGCCATCCTCGCCATGGCGCATCACTATTATGGCGCGTCACCTCAGGCTTTCCTGCTCGGGATCCGAGGCTACGAATTCGCCTTCGTGGAAGCACTGACGCAAGCGGCTTCCGGCAATCTTGCTTCCGCCGTCGATATGCTGACGGATTGGCTCCGCGCGCCCGCAGCCTCGCCTGCGTCATGAACATCGGCCTGGGTGAACGCCGCCGCACCATTCTGTTGATCGATGCGGATCCGCATGCCAGGGCCGTGCTCCGCAATGCCCTCGAAGCGGCGCGGTTTTCAGTGGGAGAAGCGGCCAACACACGCGAGGGTGAGCGCACCATAGAGCGCATCACGCCGGACGCCGTTCTCGCCGACCTGTTGGGCGATCCGTCGGATTCCGGTCAGACGATCAGCGAATGGATTCGGACCCATCACGCCACCATACCCTGCTACATCGTCAGCACGGCGGGGCAGGCCCTGGTTGGTTCTGTCGGGCTGCACGAACTCGGCGTGACGGGCGTTTTCCTCAAACCCATCGATGCAGCGCTGGTGATCCAAACATTGCGAACCCAGCTTGCCGTGGCACCAGGCGATTGCGGCCATGCATGAGGTCTCTCTGATCGAGAACGTGATTGCCATTGTCGAGCGCGAACGGACCAGGCAGGCATTCACGCGCGTCACCATGATCAAACTTACCGTGGGTGCCTTGGGGCACGCGGAGCCGGATGCGTTGCGCTTTTGCTTTCACGCGGTGGCCGCAGGCACGATCGCGGACTCCTCCCGCCTGGAGATCGAGATCGTTCCTGGGCAGGGCTGGTGCGCCGATTGCCGCGGCACCGTGCCGCTGGATGAGCGGTTCGGCGCCTGCCCGGTGTGCCAGGGCGGTCGCGTGCGCATGACCGGCGGCGATGTTTTGCGTGTGGCGGAAATGGAGGTGGAGTGATGGACAAGACAGAAAGCGCTTCTTTTTTGAAAAAAAGAAGCAAAAAACTTTTATTACGGCGGCCTGGCCGGCGATCCGACACGCAAGCCAGCACAGGCACCCGAGCGAACAAGAATTTTTTGGTTCCTTTCAAAAAAGAACTGCTTCCTTTCTCACCTTGCTGGTCCTGAGCCATGTGCACTGTTTGCGGCTGCGCCCATGACCACGATCATGGCGTCGGCTCCAGCCATCATCACATCCATGCCACGGGCGCAATCGATTTCGGGCACGGCCCCGCTGGCGTCAGCGTGCCGGGCCTGAGCCAGGCACGAACCATCCGAATCGAACGCGACGTGCTCGCCAAGAACAACGGTTTCGCCGAGGCCAACCGGAAGCGGATCCGCCAGGCTGGCACGTTCGCGCTGAACCTGGTCTCAAGCCCAGGCTCCGGGAAGACCACGATCCTTGTGCGGACTCTGACCGAGCTCAGGCAAAGTCGTCCGCTGGCGGTGATCGAGGGTGATCAGCAAACCTCCAACGATGCCGAGCGGATCAGGCAGACCGGCGTGCAGGCCGTTCAGGTCAATACCGGCAAGGGCTGCCATCTGGATGCCCATATGGTTGGCCACGCGATGGATCAATTGTCGCTTATCCCGGGTGGGCTGCTGTTCATCGAGAATGTCGGCAACCTGGTCTGCCCGGCCGCCTTCGACCTGGGCGAAGCCTGCAAGGTGGTTGTGCTGTCCGTCACCGAGGGTGAGGATAAGCCGCTTAAATACCCCGATATGTTCGCGGCCGCCGAACTGATGCTGCTGAACAAGTCCGATCTTCTGCCGCATCTGGATTTCGACATGGATGCGTGTCTTGCCGCTGCGCGGCGCGTCAACCCGGCAATGCAGATTTTCACGATCTCGGCCCGTACGGGGGAAGGTTTCGCCGCCTTCCATGCGTGGATCGCGGCACGCGCCGCTTCGTACCTGCGCCCGATGGCCACACCAGCGTGAGGGCGCCATGCACACCGGCGTAGCAAATCCCCCCCAAGGGGCGGAGCGGCTGCGCATCCGGGTGCGCGGCGCCGTGCAGGGCGTGGGGTTTCGCCCTTTCGTTTATGGGCTGGCGCAGCGTTACGGCGTGTCCGGGTTCGTGCTCAATGATCACAATGGCGTGCTGGCCGAAATCGAGGGCGGCGGGAGCGAATTGTTTCTCTCCGCGCTCCGGCGGGAGCGGCCCACGCTGGCCCGCATCGACGCCATCGCGGTCGCCCGCGTGCCGGCCCTTGGCCAGACAGGCTTCGCCATTCGCGAAAGTCTTGGCGCCGGGCCGGGTGCCAATGCCGGCGTGCCCGATGCCGCAACATGCCCATCCTGCCTGAAGGATGTGTTCGATCCGGCCAGCCGTTTTTACCACTATCCGTTCGTTACCTGCACCGATTGCGGTCCGCGGTTCACCATCACGCGCCGCGCGCCCTATGATCGTGCCAACACCGCAATGTCGGACTTCGCGCTGTGCGCCGCATGCGCCGCGGCGTATGGCGATCCATGCAGCCGGCGCTTTCATGCGGAAGCCACAGCGTGCCCGGCCTGCGGACCCCGCCTGAGCCATACGGTGAGCGAGATCGGTGCCGCCCTGAACGCGGGGCGGATTGTCGCGCTTAAAGGTATCGGCGGCTTTCATCTGCTCTGCGATGCCGCCAACGACGCCGCCGTCAGCCTCCTGCGCACGCGCAAACGTCGCCCCGCACGGCCGTTCGCCATCATGGCGGGCGATGGCGCCGGCCTGCTTGCCTTCGCCAAACCCAGCCCGGCGGAGCACAAGCTGCTGCAGCGCTCCGCCCGCCCCATTGTTTTGGTCCGCAAAGGCACTGGCCTGGCTGCCGCGGTGGCGCCTGGCCTGGGCCGGGTCGGCGTCATGCTGCCCGCTTCGCCCCTGCATCACCTCCTGTTCGATGCCCTGTCCCCGGCGCGGCACGTCCGTGCCGCCCCGCGCGCGCTCGTCATGACCAGCGCCAACGTCGCCGGTGAACCTCTCGTTATCGACAACGATGTGGCAATCCGGGATCTGGCCCGCTTGGCCGACATGATCGTGACCCACGATCGCCCTATCCTGCACCGCGCCGACGACTCGGTGGTGGCCATCCTGGACGGCGCTCCAGCCTTTATCCGGCGGGCACGGGGATTCGTGCCGGAGCCGATCGATCTGGGCGAGGATGGTCCCGCGGTCGTCGCGGTCGGGGCACATCTGAAAGCCACGATCTGCGTCACAAGCGGGCGAGAGGCCTTTGTCTCCCAGCATCTGGGCGATCTGGACACGGCCGGGACCATCCGATCCTATGAGCAGACGCTGCACGCCATGCTGGCCCATCTGGGGGTGACGCCGGAGCTCGCCGCCTGCGATCTGCACCCCGACTATCGCACAACCATCATGGCGGAGGGGCTGGGTTTGCCGGTGCTGCGCGTTCAGCATCACGCTGCCCACCTGGCCGCGGTGGCGGCCGAACATCACCTGCGCGGCACGCTGATCGGCGTGGCGCTCGATGGCCATGGCTATGGGCCTGGCGGCGCCGCCTGGGGCGGCGAGCTCATGCACCGGGAAGGCGGCGGGCAATGGCGCAGGGTGGGGCATCTTCTGCCCATCCCCCTGCCGGGCGGTGATCGCGCCGCGCGGCAGCCCTGGCGCATGGGCATCGCCGCCATGATCGCCGTGGGCAGCGGCCCCGAGGCCGCCAGCCGGTTTGCCCGCCACAGGCTCGCCGCGCCTTTGGCCGCGATGCTGGCGGCCACACCCGACATACCGCGCACGACCAGCCTGGGCCGGGTTTTCGACGCGGCCGCCGCCCTGCTGGGGGTTTGTGAAGAGCAGAGCTACGAGGGCCAGGCGGCCATGGAGCTGGAAGCGCTGGTGGGCGTCCCGCATGCCCTGCCCGGTGGTTATTCCGTGGAGCGCGATGTTCTGGATTTCAGGCCGCTGCTCGGCGCCTTGCTGCAACCTGGTCTTGGCGCGCGCGCCGGGGCGGCGCTGTTCCACGGCACGCTGATCGCGGGCCTTGCCGCATGGATCGGCCAATACGCGGACCAAACGGGGCAGACCGACATCGTCCTCGGCGGCGGATGTTTCAGCAACCGCGTGATGACGGACGGACTGACCCAGGCCCTGCGCCGCCGCGGCCTGACCCCGTTTCTGCCACGGATCGTTCCCCCCAATGATGGCGGCATTTCACTCGGCCAAGCCGCCCTGGCACGGGCACAGCTGATGGCGGGAAGCGGCCCCTGAAGCGATGACAGAGGAACCAACCCCATGTGCCTGGCCATTCCCATTCGCGTCGACGCGCTGTTGCCGGACCAGATGGCCCGCGTGACCCTGGGCGGGGTTTCCAAACATATCTCGATTGCTCTGGTGGAGGATGTCCGGGTGGGCGACTACGTGCTGCTGCATGTGGGTTACGCGCTCACCCGGCTCGATCCCGGCGAAGCCGAACGAACCCTGATCCTGATGCGGGAGGCAGCGGTTCCAGGCCTTCCCGAAATTCAGGGGGCCGCCGCATGAAGTATATCGATGAATACCGCGATGGCGGGCTGGCGCGCTTGATCTCCGCCACCATCGCCCGTGAAGCGCAGGCGGGGCGGCAGTACAAACTCATGGAATTTTGCGGCGGCCATACGCATGCGCTGTCACGCTACGGCATTGAGGATCTGCTGCCGCCGCAGGTGGAGATGGTGCATGGGCCGGGCTGCCCGGTATGCGTTCTGCCCGTGGGGCGCATCGACGATGCGATCAGGCTGGCGATGCGGCCGGAGGTGACCCTTTGCACCTATGCCGATCTGATGCGCGTGCCTGCCTCGGGCGGCGCCAATCTGCTGAAGGCCCGCGCCGCCGGGGCCGACATCCGCATGATCTATTCATCCATGGATGCGGTGCTCGTGGCCGAAGCGGAGCCTGCGCGTCAGGTGGTGTTCTTCGCGATCGGCTTCGAGACGACCACCCCCGCGACGGCGTTGGCCATCCGCCTGGCGGACCAAAAGCAGCTGGCGAACTTCAGCGTGTTCTGCAACCATGTTCTGACGCCGCCGGCGATCCGCGCCATCCTCGACGTTGACCACCTGCCGGCGGGCGAGCGGGTGCTGGTTGATGGCTTCGTGGGGCCGGCGCATGTCAGCACCGTGATTGGCACCTCGCCCTACGCCGCGCTGGCCGCCGCATTCGGCAAACCCGTCGTGGTCGCCGGATTCGAGCCACTGGACGTGATGCAGGCCATCCTGATGCTGATCCGTCAGGTGAACGAAGGCCGCACCGAGGTTGAGAACCAATATATCCGCGCGGTGACGCCGGAGGGAAACCTGATCGCGCAGCGCGAGATGGCCGAGATCTTCGAGCTGCGGGACAGCTTCGAATGGCGGGGATTGGGCGCGCTCCCGGCCAGCGCCCTGCGCCTGCGCAACACCTATGCGAAATTCGACGCCGAGCGGCGTTTCACGATTGTGCCTGTGCCTGCCGCTGATAATCCCGCCTGCGAATGCGGCGATGTGCTGCGGGGACTGAAGAAGCCGGCCGCGTGCAAGCTGTTCGGCACGGTCTGTTCTCCCCAAACGCCGATGGGGTCCTGCATGGTCTCGCCCGAGGGCGCCTGCGCGGCGCACTGGACCTATGGCCGGTTCCGCGACAGGGTCGGCGCCGGCGCCCCCCGGCAGGCAGCGTGAGCCCGCCCAGGCTGCGCACCCGCAAGCTGGATATCCGGGGCGGGCGCGTCGATCTTTCACACGGCGCCGGCGGGCGGGCATCGGCGCAACTGATCGATGAAATCTTCCGCGCGGCGTTCGACAACCCGTTTCTTGATCAGGGCAACGACCAGGCGGCGTTTGATGTGCCGGCCGGGCGCATGGTGATGTCGACGGATGCCTATGTGATCTGGCCGCTGTTCTTCCCTGGCGGCGATATCGGATCATTGGCTGTTCACGGCACCATCAATGACCTGGCGATGGCAGGGGCCAAACCGCTGCATCTGGCGGCGAGCTACATCCTTGAGGAAGGGTTTCCGCTGGCCGATCTGCAGCGTATCGCCCTCAGCATGGCGCGCGCAGCTTCCGAGGCCGGTGTGGCGATCGTGACCGGCGATACCAAGGTGGTTGAACGCGGCAAGGCCGACGGGGTGTTTATCACGACGACCGGCATTGGCATGGTTCCCGCCGGTATCGATCTGTCCGCAGACCGCGCGCGGCCCGGCGATCGTGTGATTCTATCGGGTTCGCTCGGCGATCACGGCGTCGCGGTCATGTCCAAGCGCAGCCATTTGGGGTTTGAAACCGAAATCCTCTCCGACAGTGCCGCGCTTGGCGGGTTGGTGGCGGACATGGTGGTTGCTTGCGGCCCATCCATCCGCCTGCTGCGCGACCCGACGCGTGGCGGGCTTGCCGCGACGCTGAACGAAATCGCCCAGGCGTCGCAATGCGGATTTCTGATCGATGAGGCCAGAATTCCGGTGCGCCCGGAGGTTGCCGCCGCGTGCGAATTGCTCGGCCTGGACCCGCTTTATGTGGCCAATGAAGGCAAGCTCGTCGCGGTGGTGGCGCCCGACGCCACGGATGGCCTACTCGCCGCCATGCGTGCGCATAAGCTCGGCCGGGCAGCGTGCGTCATTGGCGAGGTTACCGCGGATGATCGGTATTTTGTTGTCATGACAACGGCATTTGGCGGCGGCAGGATCGTGGACTGGCTGGCCGGGGAACAGCTTCCGCGGATTTGCTGACAGCAAGGTCTTCTTTTTTGAAAAAAAGAAGCAAAAAACTTTTGATTATTGGTGCGTACCTAGCCGGCAGCGCATCCAAAGGGATAAAAGTTTTTTGGTTCTTTTTTTCAAAAAAGAACTCTTTCTCCTAGATGTTTCACCTGCCCAAATAAGCCCCACCGTCCGGTCGCCCGACTGCACCGGCGTCGGCGCTGGCAGGGCGCCGATGGCCCCTCATTCCCACTCGATTGTCCCCGGCGGCTTGCTCGTCACATCGAATACCACGCGATTTATGCCGCGCACCTCGTTTACGATCCTGCCTGCCACTCGCGTGAGAAAAGCCATGTCGAAGGGATACACGTCCGCGGTCATGCCATCGGTACTAGTGACGGCGCGCAGCGCGCAGACCTGGTCGTAGGTGCGGTAGTCGCCCATGACGCCGACGGTGCGGACCGGGAGCAATACGGCGAAGGCTTGCCAGATGGCGTCGTAGAGGCCGGCGGCGCGGATTTCTTCCAGGTAGATCGTGTCGGCGCGGCGGAGGATCTCCAGCTTCTCCTGGGTGACTTCGCCGGGGATGCGGATGGCCAGGCCAGGGCCGGGGAAAGGGTGGCGGCCGACAATGGCGTCGGAAAGGCCAAGCTCACGGCCCAAAGCGCGCACCTCGTCCTTGAACAGCTCGCGCAGGGGCTCGACCAGCTGCATGCGCATGCGGGCCGGCAGGCCGCCGACATTGTGGTGGGATTTGATCGTCACGGAAGGGCCGCCGGTGACGGAGACGCTCTCGATCACGTCCGGGTAGAGCGTGCCCTGTGCCAGGAAATCCGCACCGCCGATGCGGGCGGCTTCCTCCTCGAACACATCGATAAAGAGACCACCGATGATCTTTCGCTTGGTCTCAGGGTCGCTGACGCCGGCGAGCGCGCCGATGAACAGGGCGGAGGCGTCGCGGTGCACCAGCGGCACGTTGAAGCGGTCGCGGAACGTGTCCACCACCTGCTCCGCCTCGCCGGCGCGCAGCAGGCCGTGGTCGACGAAAATGCAGGTCAGCTGGTCGCCGATGGCCTCGTGGATCAGCACGGCGGCGACGGAGGAGTCCACGCCGCCGGATAGGCCGCAGATCACGCGCCTGTGTCCTACCTGGGCGCGGATGCGGTCGATGGCGGCGCGGCGGAAGGCGGCCATGGTCCAGTCGCCGGCGCAGCCGCACACACCGAGGGCGAAGTTGCGCAGAAGCTGGGCGCCGTGGGGGGTATGCACGACTTCGGCGTGGAACTGGATGCCGTAGATGCGGCGGGATTCGTCGGCGATGGCGGCAAAGGGCGCGCCTTCGCTAACGGCCACGGTGATGAAACCAGGTGGCAGGGCGGTGACGCGGTCGCCATGGCTCATCCACACCTGTTCGCGGGAGCCGGGAGCCCACACGCCGTGGAAGAGGGCGCAGTCCGCGGCGATATCCACGTAGGCGCGGCCGAATTCGCGGTGGTCGCTGCCCTGCACGGTGCCGCCGAGCTGCTGCACCAGGAGCTGCTGGCCGTAGCAGATGCCCAGGATGGGCAGGCCGAGCGTGTAAAGCGCGGGGTCGGCGGCGGGGGCACCGGCATCCAGCACGCTGGCGGGGCCGCCGGAGAAGATGAGGCCGGCCGGGGCGAATGCGGCGATGCGGTCCGGCCCGGCGGTGTAGGGGAAGATTTCGCAATAGATGCCGGCTTCGCGCAGGCGGCGGGCGATCAGCTGGGTGAGCTGGCTGCCGAAATCGAGAATCAGGATGCGGCTGAGGGGGGTCATGGCGGTCTAGAGCACAGGGGCGATGATCAAGGCAAGGAAGGTCTTCTTTTTTGAAAAAAAGAAGCAAAAAACTTTTGCCCCTGGCCTCCCCCAGGACCCGACACGCAAGCCACGACGCGCACCTGAACAGGCAAAAGTTTTTTGGTTCTTTTTTTCAAAAAAGAACGCTTTTCTTCCTTTATTACTTACCGCAATCGTTACTATGGTATGGTCTTCCTCTGTGATAATTATATTGCCGTTTTATATATTGGGCATTCAGCACGATGGCGGCCATTAGCTGGAAGAGCGGGATCAGCGGCAGCACGATCGCGCTGGCCACAACCTCGGCGCTGACCGGATCGCTGACCGTGGTGGCGGGCACCAGCGGCGATACGCTGATCGAATTCGGTGGTGCGTCGGGTGCAGGCGGGCAGCATTTCGGGCCTATAGCGCCGGCGACCGGGGAGCAGGGTATGATGGTGGTGGAGATGCGGCCGGAGGGGATCGGGGAGCATTTTGGGGTGGTGCTCAAACATTAAGAAGGGAAGATGTTCTTTTTTGAAAAAAAGAACCAAAAAACTTTTACCTCGACGCCTTCACCATGATCCGACACGCCGGCAACCCACGCACCTGAAAGGACAAAAGTTTTTTGGTTCTTTTTTTCAAAAAAGAACATCCTTTCTGCCTGGGATCACCAAATTGCACGTCTCCTACTTTCGAGGCGTTTCCCGCCTTCGCGGCGGGGGTGATCATCGCGCAGATTAAGGCTACGCCGCAGCATGTGATCGATCTGCTGACGAGTGCGTCTGCGTGGTGGCGCTGTTCGTGCCGTCCTGACACGCCATCTCGCCCAGCCGCGCGCAGGCGGTGGCAACATAGGCAGGATCGAGCTCGATGCCGATGCCATGCGCGCCTTCCAAGGCAGCAGCCACCAGCGTGGTGCCGGTGCCGGCGAAAGGATCCAGCACGGTTGCGGCCGGGCGGCCATGTAAGCGGATGCACCAGCGCGGCAGATCGACGGGATACGTGCCCGGGTGGTTGTATTTCGCCGATCGGCTCTGCACCGTGCGGTAAGGGATGAACCAGGTGTTGCCGCGGCAGCGCGCATCCTGGGCGTGGCCGCGGCGGGCGATATTGGATTTGTCCTTGAACGGCACACCGATGGCCAGGCGATCCAACTGCACGTTGCCGGTGACGGTCAAGTGGAAGATGTGCTCGTGGTTGTGGTTGAGAAAGCGGCGCCCCGCCAGCGGCTTGAAATGGCCAACGCTGTCCTGGCCTGTGGTGATCGACTTGATCCAGGTGATGTGGTTTTGCAGCACAAAAAGCCGACGCAGGCGAACAATCAGTTCGAAAGGCAACCAGGGACGACTGTTGGAGCCGGAGACGTTGAGGAAAAATGACGCATCCGCCTTCATCACGCGCTTGATGTGACCGGCGACGTCGAGGATGAAGTCGAGATAATCCTCCTCGGCTTTCGAATCCGCGTAGCTGCTATAGGCAAGGTCGAGGTTGTAGGGCGGAGATGTGACAACGATGTCGATCGAGGCTGGTGGCACCGCCGGCAGAATAATGCGGCAATCNNTGAAGAAAAGAAGCAAAAGACTCTTAACTCATTGAGTACGCTTCCGGCGACTGCGCGACAGCACACCCAAAAGTTTTTTGCTTCTTTTTTTCAAAAAAGAAGGCCTTCCTTCTGCTTCACGCCGCCGGCCGCGGCAGCAGAACGTATTCCGTGGAAGGCTGGCGCATATGCCCCGCCTGGGTCTCCGCGGCAGGACCGGACCCGAGAAAGATGTCCGTGCGGGCGGCGCCTTTGATGTCCGTGCCGAGGTCCTGGGCGAGGACCAGATGTTGCCAGGGGCGGCCGGTCACGGGGTCGGTCGTGTCGATGAACAAGGGCGCACCCAGCGGAATCGCATGGCGGTCCACTGCGGCGGTACGGCCGGCCAGCAGGTTCACGCCGAGCGCACCCGGCGGGCCCATGCTACTGTCCGCATCGGTCAGGACACGGAAAAACACGTAATCCTCGTTGGTATCCATCACCGCGCGCGCCTGGTCACGGTGGGCCTCAAGCCAGGCGCGGATGGATTGCATGGTCACGTCATCCGCCGCCAGCGCGTGCCGGGCGAGCAGCACACGGCCAATCGGGGTGTAGCTGCGGCCGTTCTTGCCGTCGTAGCCAACGCGCATGACGCTGCCATCGGGCAGGCGGATACGGCCGGCACCTTGGATTTGCAGGAAGAACAGATCCACGGGATCGGCCAGGTAAAAAAGCGGGCGGGCCGCGGTGCCGAGCGCGCCATCCTCGATCTGCGCGCGGGTCCAGTACGGAACCATCTGGCCATCGGCGATCCGGCCGACAGCATGTTGGCCATTCCCGTCGCCAGGGTCGGGCGGGGCTTGGACGAGGTCGATGGGGTGGGCGTAGAGCGGCGTCTGATAGGCGCCCACCTGGACGAGGGAGCCGCGGACCTCCGGTTCGTAATAGCCCGTGACGAGCCCGGGCGTCTCCACGCGGTAGGGCTGAAACCAGGTTTGATAGAACAGCCGGATCCCGGCTGAGTCGCCCGGCTCCAGGGCTTCGGCGGCAGCACACGGGGCGGTCCAGTTCCCGGCACGGCCACCGGCCTGCTGCGTCAGGCCCTGGCCCCCTAAGGCGGTATCCACCGGCAGCAGGGCCAGGCGGTGGCATTCGGCCTGCAGGGCCGGCAGGGTTTGTTCCACGGGATCAGCCGGCCAGCCGGGAATGTCGGCAAAGCTGGCGACGGTGAAGCGCGCGGCGACGGGTTGCGGTGCCTGGGCCACAGGCTGCGGCAATTGCTGGCATCCGCAGAGGGCCGCGGCAGCCAGGGCGGCCGCGGGAAAACCGTGTCGCATCCTGCTCAGGCGCTGTGGGCGGCCGTCAGGCGCCAGGTCAGATCGGGCTGGCCCAGCGCACGCTCGAAGGTCCACAGATCGGATATCTCGGTGATGGCATCGGTGCCGGCCACGGGATGGCCCGCACTGTCCGTGGTCATATTCACCTGGCGGGAGACAAACCGGATGGTGATCGCGGCGTGCTGGCCGGCGAGGCGGGCGTCGGTGATGGTGATTTCCTCGATGTCGCGGATTTCGGTGCGCTGGGTCTCACCGGCGGCTTGCCGGGCGGCGATCACGGTCTCGAAGGCATTGTAGGTATCGGCGGAGAGCAGGGGGCGGAGCTGGTCGCGCTTGCCCTCGGCGAAGGCGCTCACGATCAGGCGGAAAGCATGTTCGGCGCCCGCGANNGGACTCGGCCTTGCCATCGATGATCGGACCACCGGCGCCAGGGGCCGGGCGGACAGTGGAAGCGGGGGCGCCTTCGAAGCCGGTGCGCTTGCCGAGGATGCTGCGCAGGCGCAGCACGAGGAATGCGGCGATCATGGCGAAAAGGACGATGTCGATCGGGAAGCCGCCGGCGGATTGCACTTCTGTCTCCTAGGTACGCGCATTCACATAGGCGCAGCGCGGGCGGGAGAAAAGGTCAGGCGGCCTGCCCCTGGAATTCCCCTGTTTTTGGTGTAGGTGTCCGCCATGATCCTGCTGCGCCACGGCCAAAGCGAATTCAACCTCCACTTCTCCGCCACCAAGCGTGATCCCGGTATCACCGATCCCCGGTTGACGGCGCTGGGCCAGGTGCAGGCAGAGGCGGCGGCCGAAGCGCTCCGGGGCGCCGGCATTACCCGGATCGTGGCCAGCCCGTACACGCGCGCGCTGCAAACCGCTTCCCCCACGGCGCGCGCGCTGCGGCTGCCGGTGCTGGTGCATCCGGACGTGCGCGAGCGGTTCCACTTCAGCTGCGATATCGGCACGCATCGCCAGACGCTGGCGGCCGCCTGGCCGGAGCATGATTTCGCGCATCTGGACGAAGTCTGGTGGCCAAGCGACACAGAGACGGTGGCCAGCGTGACGGAACGCGCCGAAAGGTTTCGCGCCGAAATGCTGGCGGACCCGCAATGGGCGACCACACTGGTGGTGAGCCACTGGGCGTTCATCCTCACGCTGAGCGGGCATAGCCTGGAGAACGGTACCTGGATCCGGTTTGACCCCAGCGGGTTACGCGGACCGGCCGACCTTTCCCACTACCGCTAGTACGGGGTGCGTCCCCGCTGCCGGTCTTTGCGCGGCCAGCCCGCCGTGCTACCGGCGCGGCCTGTTAGGAGCCACACATATGTCCGAGACCGCCACGCCGCAGCAGCCTATGCCACCTCTTGTGGTGAACGTTCAGTATATCAAGGATTTGTCTTTCGAGGTGCCGAACGCCCCGGAGATCTACGCGACCCTGCGCAACGCGCCGGCGGTGCAGATCAACCTGGATGTGCAGGCGCGCGCCCTGCAGGAAGGGCAGAATGTGTATGAGGTGGTGCTGGCGGTGAAGGCCGAGGCGCGTGAAGCGGTGCAGAACGGTGGTGAAGGCCGGCCGGTCTTCATCGCTGAGCTGCAATATGCGGGGGTGTTCACGCTGAACGGGGTTTCACCCGAATCGGTGGAGCCCATGCTGCTGATCGAATGTCCCCGCCTGCTGTTTCCGTTCGCCCGCGCGGTGCTGTCCGACGTGACGCGCGAGGGCGGCTTCCCGCCGGTCATGCTGCAGCCGATCGATTTCGTGGGCCTGTGGCAAAGCCGCCGCCAGCAGGCTGCGAATTAATTGCCGGTTGTCAGCTCTCAGTTGTCATAAGACCCATTCTGACAACTGAAAGCTGACAACCGACAACTGCCTAACAGGCGTTGCCGCGGATAGACCAGGATTGGACGACGCCGGTCTTCAGCTCGAAGGTGGTGTTGCAATCGCGGGTTTCGATGTCGGGGCCCCAACCGCCGCCCCAGCCGCCCCAGCCACGGTGCCAGCCGCCGCCCCACCCCCAGCCATCCGGATAGGACTCGATTCGGCTGACGGAATACGTCAGGAATTTCGAACCACCGGTGACGTAGGTACGGTTAGGGGCGCCATAAGCGCGCACAAGATCGGTTTCCGACTTGCCGACCAGCGCATTGAGGGCGGCGACATGCTGCGGGTTGGGGTAGGCGCAGCCGGCCAACAACGCCAGGCCGGCAACGGTGATGACTTTACGCATGAGGTATTGGCTCCATTGGCACGTCTGATGTGGAAACGCGTACGCTGAATACCGGACTCACCCGTTCCGGTTCTGGCTCCGGCAGCCACAGAACCTGATCAATTCTGTCGGCGCCAGAGGCAATCATCGCGAGGCGGTCGAAGCCGAGGGCAATGCCGCACGCAGGTGGCATGCCATGCGCCAGGCTTGCGAGAAAATCCTCGTCGAGCGGCCAATCCGGACCGCCGATCGCATGGCGGCGGGCGCGATCGGCTTCGAAACGGGATCGTTGCTCTCCGGCATCGGTCAGCTCCTCGAAACCGTTGGCCAGTTCCAGGCCGCACACATACAGCTCCACGCGCAGCGCCACGCGCGGGTCGGCGGGGTCGCGCACGGCCAGGGCCGCCTGGGGGGCGGGCCAATGGGTCAGGAAGGTGGGGCACGCGCGGCCGATCTGCGGCTCGATCCGCTCCAGCAACAGGCGGAAGAACAGATCCTCCCAGGTTTCGCCCGGGCGCCGCGTGGCGCCGGCGGAGGCGGCGAGTGCGGCTGCATCCTCCAGCGTGCCCAGCAGATCGGCGCCGGCGTAGCGGGCGAAAGCCTCCTGCATGGTGAGGCGCTGGAAATGCGCGAGGCTGGTGGTGATGCCGCGGCAGGAGACAACCGGCGGCAGCACGGCACGCAGAAACGATTCGGTTTCGGCCAGCAGCGCAGCGAAATCGGCGCCGGGACGATACCATTCCAGCATGGTGAACTCGGGCGCATGCAGGTCGCTGTGCTCGCCGTTGCGCCAGACGCGGGCGAGCTGAAAGATCGGCCCGGCGCCGGCAACCAGCAGGCGCTTCATGGCGAATTCCGGGCTGGTGTTCAGCCAGAGCTTTTCGCGTGCTCCCGTGGGCGAGAGGCGTTCCGTTGCGAAGGCTTGAAGGTGCACTTCCTCGCCGGGGGCGCGCACCGCGTAGGGGGTTTCCACTTCCGTGGCGCCGCGCGCAGCGAAGAAGGCGCGGGTGGCCTGGGTGAGCAGCGCGCGGCGGCGCAGGAAGCCCGCGCGATCGGCCAGGC
Organism: Acetobacteraceae bacterium; assembly: GCA_003133065.1. Lineage (GTDB taxonomy): Bacteria > Pseudomonadota > Alphaproteobacteria > Acetobacterales > Acetobacteraceae > BOG-908. The sequence continues at coordinate 28,035 of PKZM01000058.1, read as the reverse complement.
TGTCCGGATGCCAGGATGGGCGCATGGTCGGGGGGGGGTGCTGGGGCAAAGTGAGTCTGGGCCACTGTTCAGTTCGCGGGTCACCGGTGCTACGTCGCGCGACCCATAATAGCGAGCGCGGCGGCCCTGTATGCCAGATGGCACAATTCGTAACGTAGACACCCTTATTGCACGAGGGCTGCTGCCGGATGGCGATCGCGCGGCGCTGGAGGCGGTGGGCGCGCGCTATGCGGTGGCGGTGCCGGCGGCGTTCGCGCGCCTGATCGCGGCAGCGGACGACCCGATCGGGCGCCAGGTGCTGCCGGACGCGGCCGAACTGGTGACGTCCCCGCACGAGCGGGCCGATCCGGTGGGGGATGATGTGTTCTCGCCGCTCAAAGGCCTGGTGCATCGCTATCCGGACCGGGTGCTGATCAAGCCGCTGCTGGTCTGCCCCGTCTATTGCCGGTTCTGTTTCCGGCGGGAGCATGTGGGGCCGGATGGCGGGAAGCTGAGCGAGGCGGAGATCGCCGCCGCGCTGGACTATATCGCGGCGCGGCCGGCGATACGCGAGGTGATCCTGACCGGCGGCGATCCGCTGCTGCTCTCACCGCGGCGGCTTGCGGCGCTGCTGGAAGGGGTGGGCGCGATCGGCCATGTGGAGCTGGTGCGCATTCATACGCGGGTGCCGGTGGCCGACCCGGATCTGGTGAGCGAGGCGCTGGCGGCGACGCTGGCGACACAGACGCCGCTCTGGCTGGTGCTGCATGCCAACCACGCAAGCGAGTTTGCCCCGGCGGCGCGGGCGGCGGTGCGTCGCATTCAGGGTCAGGGCGTTCCGGTTCTGGGGCAAAGCGTGCTGCTGCGCGGCGTGAACGATTCGGTGGAGGCGCTGGAGGGTTTGTTCAGGGCAATGCTGCGCGCGCGGGTAAAACCCTATTACCTGCATCAGTTGGACCCCGCACCGGGCACTGCGCGTTTCCATGTGCCGATCGCGGAAGGCCAGGCACTGCTGGCGGGATTGCGCGGGCGGGTGACGGGCCTGGCCTGGCCGACCTATGTGCTGGATATCCCTGGCGGCTATGGGAAAGTGCCGATCGGGCCGGACTATCTGGAAGCGGCAGGCGCGGTGCGTGACCCTTGGGGCGGGGTGCATGCGCTTGCTGACACGGCGGCCAAGGGTTAGAAGCCGCCGATCCTATCCCTCCCCTGCCCCGTTTTCGGGTGCGGGAAAAACAGAGTTTTCCGCCATGAAGCAGCAGGCCAATCTTATCCGCGCGGGCCAGGTTCTCGAGCATGACGGGCGCCGGTGGACGGTGCTCAAGCAGCAGATCATCACGCCGGGCAAGGGTGGCGCGTTCATTCAGGTGGAGATGCGCGACCTCAAGACCGGCAACAAGACCAACGAACGGTGGCGCACGGCCGATACGGTCGAGCGGCTGATGACGGACAACAAGGATTTCACCTACTCCTACACCGAGGGCGACAACATCGTACTGATGGACCCCGAGACGTATGAGCAGACGATCATCCCGCTACAGATTTTGGGCGACCAGGCGCCGTTTCTGCAGGATAACATGGTGATCGATGTCGACCTGGTCGAGGGCGAGCCGGTTGGCGCGCATTTACCGGCGCAGGTCACGTTGGAGATCATCGAGGCTGATCCCGTGGTCAAGGGTCAGACGGCGAGTTCCAGCTACAAGCCCGCCAAGCTATCCAATGGCGTGAAGACACTGGTGCCGCCTTTTGTGGAGGCGGGTGAGCGTGTTGTGGTGCGCACGGAGGATGGGTCCTACGTGGAGCGCGCCAAGGGCTGAGGCGGGCCTAACGACGTAAAAGTTTTTTGGTTCTTTTTTTCAAAAAAGAACATTTCTTTCTTCGGACAGCGGGATTGGTGTGCCCCGAAACTGCGCCCCCACGGCCGGCGATGTCGAGGTGCTGGGCATCTTTGGCCCCGGCCAATCCAACGACTGAAAGTTTTTCGAACCCATGGCCCTCCGCCTCTCCCCCCACATGACGGTCATGCAGAACGCGGCCCAAAAAGCCAGCAAGCGGATGCTGCGGGATTTCAACGAAGTCGAGCAGTTGCAGGTCAGCGTGAAAGGCCCGTCGGACTTCGTCAGTCAGGCGGATCTGCGGGCGGAGGCGACACTGCGGGAGGAATTGACGAAGGCGCGGCCGGGATATGCGTTCCTGATGGAGGAAAGCGGGGCCTCTGGCGGGGATAACTGGACCTGGCGGTGGGTGGTGGACCCGCTGGATGGAACCACGAATTTCCTGCACGGGATCCCCCATTGGTCGATCAGCATGGCGCTGCAGCGCCGGCACCCGGATGGGTCGGCGGAAATCGTGGCCGGCGTTGTCTACAGCCCGGCAGTAGACGAGATGTTCTGGGCGGAAAAAGGCGTCGGCGCGTATCTGAACGACCGGCGTCTGCGCGTGTCGGCCCGGCGGGAGATGAAGGATGCGCTGTTCGCGACCGGCATCCCCTTCGCGGCAGTGGCCCCGCGCAACCGGCTGGCCTTCGCGCGCACGCTGGGGGCGCTGATGCCCGCCACCGCCGGGGTGCGCCGGTTCGGCTCGGCGGCGCTGGATCTGGCCTGGGTAGCGGCCGGGCGATACGACGGATATTGGGAACTCGGGTTGAAGGCCTGGGATGTGGCGGCGGGGCTGCTGATCGTGCGGGAGGCCGGCGGCACGGTGACGGACCCGGCGGGGGCCGAGTTCATGGTCTCGGACGGGCCGGATAACGACGTGGTGGCAGGCAATGCGCATCTTCAGCCGAAACTGCGGGAGCTGGTGGCCGAGGGCGTGGCGGCCGCCACCCCCTAAAATGTGCTCGGGGGCGGCATCAGGTGGCAGCGTGGGCGGCTTAAGATGCCGCCGGGCTTGTGCTAGGATCGAGTCATGACGTTGCCGTTCGAATTCCCCGACTGGATGCCATGGTGGTTGCAGCTTCTGGCCGTCGTGGTCGGCGTATTGCTGTCGCTGTGCTTCCTGTTGATGCCGTTCAGCGTGTTCGGCGTGAAAACCCGGCTTGAGGCCGTGGAGGCCAGGCTGGACGAAATCCAGGGCGAAATCCGCCGGCTCGCGCTGCGGCTGCCCGAGCCGGGGCGCGGTGCGGGGTATGACGACGATGCGGTGATCCTGCGTGCGGCAGCGCCGCCGCGCGAGCTAAGCCCGCCGCCAATTCCGCCGGCCTCGTGGGAGAATGAGCGCAGCCCAACGCTGCGTGCGGCGGCGCGGACACGGGCGGAGCCGAGGTTGGGGAGGAAGTAAGGTCTTCTTTTTTGAATAAAAGAAGCAAAAAACTTTTGTTCCGGCGCCGTCACCATGTCTACGACATCGTCGGGACAGTGCATACCTGAACGGAGAAAAGTTTTTTGCTTCTTTTTTTCAAAAAAGAAGACCTTCCTTCACGTGCCTTCTCGGCCTGAACCACCTCTGCACAGGCGCATCCAACAGCAGATACAACCCCACCCCAGCCCCCGAGCTCATCACCAGACCCAGGGCAATCAGTGCCGCCAGCGCCAACCCTGCCGGCAGATGAAGGTGCAGCAGCGCGTGGGCGAGCACGGGCATGACGAAGAGGTGGCTGAGATAGATGGCGTAGGACGCGTCACCCAGCATCAGCACCGCCGGTGCCAGGCGGCGGCCCAGCACATCCTCCAGACCCACCGCGCCGGTGACTATCATCGTGGCGGGCACGCCCCAGCCGGCGAATCTCCAATTGCCCATGGGTACGACCAGCATCAGCAGAGCGATGCCGGCCAGCAACAATACCGCCGAGGCAGCCGCACGCGGGGCACCGAAGCGCTGCAGCAGAGCGGCCAGGGCCACGCCAAAGCAGAACTCCAGCACCAGGCCGTTGGCGAAGGATAGCGGCGCGGGCCAACTCTCCTGCCAGAAGAAGCCGGCCAGCCCCAGGGGCACCAGTACGGGCAGAAGCAGCTTGAGCGGGTGCACGCGGATGACCAGCGCGCCGGCAAAAATGAGGTAGAACAGCATCTCGAAATTCAGCGTCCAGCCCACGGGCAGCACGGGACGGATCAGGCCGGCGGCGTCGCGCGCGGGGATGAAGAGAAGCGACGCCACGACATTCCAGGCATCAGGCCGCGTGCCCGGCGTGAGCCCCGGCGAGGCCAGCGTGATACTGAGCTTGAACAGGGTGAGAAGCCAGTAGAGCGGCACAATGCGCTCCAGCCGGCGGGCCATAAAGGCCAGCCCGCCGGCTTGCTGGGCCCGTAGCCGCGCCGAGGAGACCAGGATGACGAAACCGCTGATGACAAAGAACAGGTCCACGCCGGCCGACCCGTTCGGCCAGGCTTCGATGGAGCTTCTGCCCGGCGCGATGATCCGGCCCCAGGCTTCCAGCGCGTGGTAGGCAACCACCAGCAGGCATGCCAGCGCGCGCAGCGCCTGGATGCAACGATAGCCGCCGCGGGGCGCTGGCAGGGTGGCGCCCGGACTGGTCATGCCGCCATCTCCGGTTCGGCAAAGCCACGCATGGCGAAAATAGCGGCAACCAGGGTAAAGAGAATGTCGCTCTTGCGCGCCAGAGAATTGCTGGTCGTGGCGATGGTCATGGTGGACACCAGCGCCAGCCGGCCCATGACGTTCGCCTGGCGCCACAACCCCGCCAGGAACGGCAGCAGCCCCGCGAGATATATGACGAATCCGAACAGACCCAGATTGATGAAGCTCAGCAGCCAGAAATTCTCAATGTCGTTGTAGGGGGAGCCAAAGCCGAGACGCTGCATCAGCTCGGTCTGCTGCGGGGCGGAGGTACCGAACAGCACCTGGCGGGGGCTCATCATGGCGGGGATGGTCCACACCAGAAGACGCTCATCGGCACTTTCATCGGCGTAGGCATGCTGGGCGATACGCGAGCCGATGCTGGTTTGCGTCACAAGCACCGACAGCGCGACCGGCAGCACCACGGCACCGGCCAGCACCGAGGCGGCCATCCCGGCCTGCAGGCGGCGGGTGAGCAGGCCGCGCAGCACGGCCGCGGCCCCCAGGCCAGCCAGCACCAGCAGCGTGACGAGCAGCGCGGTGCGGCCGCCGAAGGCAACCTGGGCGGTGAGAAAAAGCGCGATGCCGGCGGCCTTGATCCATGACGGCACGCGTGCTGCCAGGAGCAGAAGAATAGCGATTTCCATCATCATCGCGCCGGTGAGCGGATGATCGTAGAGTGCCGCGGCGCGCCAATCCTGCGGCGATTCCACGAAGCGCTCGCTGCCCAGATAGACCGGCACGAGATGCCACTGCAGCAACGTCTCGGCGATCGCGAGCGGGGCGGCGATGGTCAGGCAGGCCAGCATCACCCAGCCCAGTCGGCGGGCCTGAAGCGGGGTAAGCTGGGCGGCCAGCAGCGCGAGCATGCCGGCGGCGACGTAGCTTTCCACCAAAGTTGCCAGTCCGCTCGGGCCGAGCGCGAGGACATAATATACGCCGCACAGCATGAAGGCACCCAGCATCCAGCCAGTGGCGGGCTGCCGCCGCAGCAGCGCACGCAAACGCCGCGCGGGCCGGGCGGCGGGCGCGCAATACACCAGCAGTGCCAGACCGGCGAGGTAGGTTCCGGGATGGAATTTCGCCAGCGGATTGCCGCCGGGGCTCGCATAATCGATACCCCATGCCAACAACAGATTGGACGACACCAGAAGATGAACTGCCACGGCCATCGTAATGATCCAGGCGGGGGCGCCCGGGCACGAGAGATCACGCGTCGCAAAGATATGCGCCGGCATCTGCATAGGACGCAACGCGCGCGCGCCGTCGATCACGGCAAGCTGGGACGTTGGCAAATCCGCACGGTGGAGGGCTCCCCCGGAACGCTACGATATAGCATTGATTAAGGTGGCATGGGAACGGGGGAAAGAAAAGTCGTCTTTTTTAAAAAAAAGAAGCAAAGAACTTTTATTCGTTGGGATATCGTTATATGGTCGCGCGGGCCCAATGTGGGTGTCGGGAAGGCGAAGCGGGCATTATGAGGCTTTGTATCCTTGGGTAGGTGTTCGGCCGGTGCCGCCGGAAAGTGAGGCGCCGCACAGCGCGGTTATCCGTCAGGAATTGCGCGCGACGTTCCAGCGGATAAGGCGATGGCTGGTCTGGGTGTGTGCCGGTATCATGCTTCTGTTCGTGGCGGCGGCCATGGCCATGCAACCGGAATATCGTTCCGATTCCGATCTGCTGGTGCTGCTGGGGCCGGAATACGGCTACCGGTCGCAGGCCGGAGATGTCTCGGCGGTGAACGCCGCGTTCGATCATGACGAAATGCTCGGCACCGAGATCGGGATACTGTCCTCGCGCGATCTGCATCGGGATGTGATCAAAACTCTGGGGCCTGCGGCACTGTATCCGCGGGGCGGCTGGTTCGGCCATGGCGGTGATCCGATGGCACGCGCCACGCGCCTGTTCGAAGCCCATGTGTCGATCCTGAGCGACAGGACGGCGCCGATCGTCCGCATAAGTTTCCAGCATCCCGATCCGCGTATGGCGCAGATGGTTCTGCAGACACTGGAGAGGCTGTATCTGGCGCGGCGGCAGGTGCTGTTCGCGGATCAACAGTCCCTGGAAGTCGATGCGCAGGCGGAAAGGCTGCGCCGTGCGCTGGGCGCGGCGGAGGTACAGCTCGCCGCGTTCAAGGCGCTGCGTGGGATCACGAACTTCGCCACGCGCCAGGACATTCTGCTGCGCGAGCAGGGCGAGACGGAGCGCGACCTGGCGCAGGCGCAAAGCCTGATCAGCCAGAACCAGGCACGCCTGGCGGCGCTGAAGAGCCAACTCGCCGCGGCACCGGCGTTGACGGAGCAAGCCCGCGACACCGAACTTGAGCTGAGGCTGGCGTCACTGCGATCAAGCCTGGAGGAGTTGCGCGCGCGGCGTGAGGCCTTGGCGGCACAATATCGCGCCGGCAGCGAGCCGGTGCGTGCTGCCGATGCGCAGATACGGGCGCGGGAGGCGCAGTTGCGTGCGGCCTTTGCGGATCGCAGTCCAGGCACGATCCGGATGGGCGCGAACCCCCTGTATGTGACCGCGCGCGGGGATCAGGGGCGCGTGGCGGCGGATCTGGGCGCGCAGGAGGCGCGGGCGGCACGCGACGGGGCGACACTGGCGGATATCGCCGCGCGCATCGCGGCATTGACCAGGGCGGAGCAAACCCTGGCGGATCTGGAGCGTGCGCGGCAGGTGGCCGAGGATGGCTACAAGGAGGCGCTGAAGGTGCGCGATGCGCGCAAGATGAGCGAGCAGGTGGCGCTTGCCAAACAGGGCGACGTGCGGGTGATCAAGACGCCGAATCTGCCGGGCGCGTCGGAAGGCGGCCGGATGCTGATCCTGCTGGCCGGGGTGCTGGCGAGTGCCATGGCGGCGGTGGGGATGGTGGTGGTGGGGAATTTTCTGCGGCGGGATTTTGCGCTGGCGGAGTCGCTTGAGGTGGATTGCGGGATTGCGGTGCTGGCGGTGGTGCCGGAGGTGGTGGGGTGAAGGAAGAGTTCTTTTTTGAAANNAAAGAACATTTCTTTTCCTCCTCTTTTTCCTTTGCAGTTGTTCCGGTCACGCGAATCTCCCCCAAGCCCCGCTCATCCCCGCTCTGTCCGGCATCGCCGATCTGACGCCCTACCGGTTGCAGGTGGGGGACCAGCTTGCGATCAAGTTCCTGTTCAATCCAGAGCTGAACGAGCAGGTCGTGGTGCGGCCGGACGGGATGATTTCCACCGGTGCCGCGCAGGATGTGCCGGCGTATAACCGAACGCCGGCGGAGCTGACGGTGCAGTTACGGGCCCTGTATCAAAACTTGCTGACCCGGCCGACGATGTCGGTGATCGTGCAGGGCATTGCGCCAACCCGGATCTACGTCGGCGGCGAGGTTGCGCAGCCGGGTGAGATGATGACGCCGGGGCCGGCATTGACGCTGAGCCAGGCGATTGCACGGGCCGGGGGGCTGAAGGCATCGGGCGCCGCAGGGCAGATTTTCATTATCCGGCGCGGCCCGGGCGATCATCCGCAGTTGCTGGCGACGCGCTACCGCGATGTGACGCGGGCGCGCGATGCCGGCGCGGATGTGCGGCTGGCGAATTTCGATGTGGTGTATGTGCCCAAGACGGGCATCGCGGATGTATACACCGCGTATAACCAGTATCTTCAGCAATTCATGACAGTCAGTTGGGGCTTTAGTTATTTCCTCAACCAGGCGGCCGCGAGCAGTGCGGCTGCGGGTGCGGCGGCGCATTGAGCGATGCAGCCGCACAGCATGAGGATTGCCGCCGGCCATGCAGGGTTTTGGTGCTGGCGGGGGGCGGCGTGGCGCATACCTCCGGCGGCGTGGGGACGCTGATGCTGTATCTGATGGATGAATGGGGCAAGCAGGCCGGCGGGCCGCGTGTGCGGGTGATCGATACGCGCGGCCAGGGCGGCGCGGCCGGCGGGATCGCGCGGTTTGCGGCGGCGATCGCGGGTGTGGGTTTTCTCGGCGCAGCCCGGCGCATCGACGTTGTACATGCGCATATGACCACGCGGGGCAGCGTGGTGCGCAAATCCGTGCTGTGCCAACTGGCGATGGCGCTGGATGTGCCGGTGATCATGCATATGCACGGGGCAGATTTCTTTGCCTTCTACCGGCGGCAGCCGCGGGTATTTCAGGCGGCGATACGCGCGCTGCTGCGCCGGTGCCGCCATGTGATCGTTCTGGGCCAGGCGTGGCGGGATTTTCTGGTAACGGAATTGGGGGTGTCGGCCGGCCGCATCGCGATCGTGCCCAACGGTGTGCCCTCACCCGCTTTGGGCCGGCGGGTGAGACCGGATAGGCCGCCGGAATTGCTGTTCCTGGGGCGGCTGGGGGCGCGCAAGGGCGTGCCGGAGTTGATCGAGGCGCTGGCGGCGCCGGCGCTGCGTGCGCGGGACTGGCACGCGACGATCGCGGGGGATGGGGATGCCGCGCCCTTCCGGGCGGCGGTGCAGGCGCATGGGTTGGATGGGCGGGTTGAGCTGCCGGGATGGACGGACCGGACGACCACGGCCCGGATGCTGGCAGGCGCGGATATGCTTTTACTGCCGTCGCATCATGAAGCGTTGCCGATTGCGGTGCTGGAGGCGCTGGCCCAGGGGGTGGCTGTGATCACCACGCCGGTGGGGTCGGTGCCCGAATTTCTGGAAGATGGGGTGAACGCGCTGCTGGTGCCGCCGGGGGATGTGGGGGCGCTCGCGGGCGCGATCATCCGGCTGCTGGACGATCCCCCGGAGCGGGAGCGTTTGGGCATGGCGGGGCGGCGTGTGTTCGCGCTTCGGCTGGATGTGGCGGTGATGGCCATGCGGGTGGCGCAGCTTTATCGCGAGGCGTGCGCGCCGGCATGCGTGGCCGCGGATGGGGGGGGCGGCCAACACGCGGTGCCAGCCCGATTGGGCGGCATGCATGCCGTGCTGCGGCGGGTGATGCCGATGGCCGGCGACGCCGAGGTGGCCGCGCTTGTGGCGGAACTGGCGGCGGCGAAACGGGTGATGGTGGTCTCGTTCGCCAATCAGCACGGGGTGAACCTGTGCTGGTCGCGGCCGGGGTTTGCGGGCTTGCTGGCGGGGGCGGACGTGCTGCTCCGGGATGGTGTCGGGGTGGAACTGTGTCTGGCCGCGCTGGGGCGAGCGCCTGGGGTGAATATGGTCGGCACCGATTTCATTCCGCGCCTGGTGCGGGCTTTCGCGGGCCGCCGCGTCGCGCTTTACGGCACGTCGGAGCCCTGGCTGGGGCGGGCGGCGGCGGCGTTGCGGGCACAGGGGTGCCGGCTGGTTTCGGTGCGCGACGGATTTGCCGATGCGGCGCGCTACGTGGACGATGTGGCCGCCTCGGGCCCGGATTTGGTGGTGCTGGCAATGGGGATGGGCAAGCAGGAGGAGGTGGCCCAGGCGATCGCCGCGGCGAGCGCGCGGGCGGTGGTGGTGGTCAATGGCGGGGCGATTGCGGATTACTGGGGCGGCCGGTTCGCGCGGGCGCCGCGATGGATGCTGGCGGCGCGGCTCGAATGGCTGTTCCGGCTGGTGCTGGAGCCGCGCCGGCTGTGGCGGCGCTACGTTACAGGCGGGATTGTGTTCCTGTGGCGGGCGCTGCGGCTGGTGCTGGCGGTACGGCGGGGCGTGCTGCCGGGGATACGGTGATGACCGCGGCGGGTGGCCAGGTTCTGGTGCTGGGTGGCGATGGGTTCGTTGGGAGCGCGATCGTGGCGGCGCTGGCGCGCAGCGGGGAGTTTCAGCCGGTGCGGGGGATACGGCGTGCGCGGGCCGGTGCGGTGCCGTTCCGGCTCTGCGATGCGACCGATCCGGGAAGTGTGCGGCGGGCGCTGGATGGTGTGCGGTATGTGGTGAACGCGGTTTTCGGCGGGGATGCGACGCTGCGGGCGGCGACGCGGGCGGTATGCGATGCGCAAGCGGGGCTGGAACGTGTGGTGCATTTGAGCACGATGTCGGTGTACGGCGAGGTTTCGGGGCTGGTGGATGAGCGTGCGGTACTGGCGGTTGATGCCGGTGGGTATGCCGGCAGCAAGGTGGCCTGCGAAGCGATTGTGCAGACCTATGTGGCCGGGGGCGGGGCGGCCGTGATCCTGCGGCCGGGTGTTGTGATGGGGGCGGGTGGGCAGCAATGGGCAGGGCGGCTATGCCGCTTGTTGCGGGCGCGGCGCTTAGGGGATTTGGGGGAAGCCGGCGATGGGTTCTGCAATCTGATCGATGCGCGGGATGTGGGGGCGGCCACGGTGGCGGCGCTGCGCGCGCCGGAAGCTGTGGGGTCGGCGATCAATCTGGGCACGCCGGGGCCGCCACGATGGAACGAGGTGCTGGTGCGGCTGGGCCGGGCGATCGGTGCGGTGCCGGTGCCGCGCATTGGGCGGCGCCGTTTGGCAATGGAGGCGCGGCTGGCGGTGCCGTTGCATGTGGGAAAGCTGGTAGCGACACGGTGTGGCCTAGCGGTTGGTACCTTGCCCGAGCCGATCCCCCCTGCCCTGCTGCGCCTGTTCGCGCAGCAGATCCGGCTGGATGCGGGCCGCGCTTCTGCCGTGCTCGCGTTTGAGCGAACGAGCGTTGATGTGACGCTCGCCGACTGCGCGCGCTGGTTCTTAGAATCGACCCCCAAATGAATAAAAGTTTTTTGCTTCTTTTTTTCAAAAAAGAAGAGTCTTTCTTCTTTGAGAATGCGGACGCATTTTGCTGCCGGGATTGGTCGATAGCAGGAAGAATCTTCTTTTTTGAAANNAAACTTTTGTCTGTTTGGGTGCGTAGCGATGATTGTGGATGCGCGCCAGGTTGAGGGGGATTTGAGCGCGGATATTTGTGTCGTGGGGGCGGGGGCGGCGGGGATTGCGGTGGTGTTGCAGTTCTTGGCGGGGCGGCAGGATGTGCTGCTGATGGAGGCGGGCGGGGAGGATGATGAGGCGGAGACGCAGGCGTTGTATGGCGGCGAGGTCGCCGATGAAAAACTGCATGCGCCGCCGGTAAATTATCGCAGGCGGGCGTTTGGCGGATCGACGGCGATTTGGGGCGGGCGGTGCATGCCGTTCGATCCGATCGATTTCGCGCAGCGGCCGTGGATGCCCGGGCCGGGCTGGCCGATCGGGATAGAGGACGTGATGCCGTTTTATCCGGCGGCGAATGCGATCTGCGAGGCGGGGGATTTTGCGTATACCGCGCAGGCGGCGTTTCCAGGCGGCATGCGGCCACTGCTGAAAGGTTTTGCGGGGCGGCATTTCAGCGACGACACGCTGGAGCGGTTCAGTTGCCCGACCGATTTCGGCAAGCGGTATCGCGCACGCATCGCGCAGAGCCGCCATGTGCGTCTGGTGCTGCATGCCAACGTGACGGAATTGCGGACCGGCGTGGATGGGAGTTTCGTGGAGAGCCTGGCGGTGCAAACCTTGACCGGGCGCGCCTTTACGGTGCGGGCGCGGCGGGTGGTGCTGGCGATGGGTGGGCTGGAGGTGCCGCGGCTGCTGCTCGCCTCGCGTGACCGGCATGCGCGGGGGATCGGGAACGCGCATGACCAGGTGGGGCGCAATTATATGTGCCATATCGCCGGCAGCCTGGGTGAGGTGCATGTCGCGGGTGATGCGAGGGATCATTGGCACAGCTACCAGGTTGCCGATGACGGCGTGTATTGCCGGCGCAGGTTTGCGCTGCGGGCGCAAGCGCAGGCGCGGCTGGGCGTGGGCAATTTTGTGACGCGTCTGCACCATCCGCGCATTCCCGATCCGGCGCATCGCACGGGAGCACTTTCGGCGCTGATGTTGGCAAAACCGCTGATCAGTTACGAATACAGCAAACGGCTGCATGGGGAGGCGGCGCTCAGCCTGGACGCGTGGGCCGGTCATGTGCGCAATGTGCTGCTGGATCCGGTGGATACGGCCCGGTTCCTGCTGCATTTCCTGGCGCGGCGCACGCTGGCGGCACGGAAATTCCCCACCGTGATCGTGCGGCCGAAAAACGGAGTGTATACGCTGGATTTTCATAGCGAGCAGGAAGCGAACCCGCAGAGCCGCGTGGCACTGGTCGCGGCGCGCGATGCGTTGGGCATGCAGCGCATTCGCGTGGATTGGCGGTATACGCAGGGGGATATCCGGACGGTGCGGGTGGCGGCCGAGGCCCTGGCGGCGGATATGGCGGAAAGCGGGTGCGCGCGGCTGAGCTTTGATCCCCAAACGGTGGAAGCCTGCGCGTTACGCGATGGCGCGTATGGCGGGCACCATATCGGCACCGCGCGCATGGCCACCACGGCGGCGCAGGGCGTGGTGGATGCGCAGTGCCGGGTGCATGGAATACGAAATTTGTATGTTGCGGGCAGCGCGGTGTTCCCGACCTCCGGACAGGCTAACCCAACCCTGACGATTGTGGCGTTGGCAGTGAGGTTGGCGGAAACACTCAAGAAAGATGTTCTTTTTTGAAAAAAAGAACCAAAAAACTTTTGTTCGTTGGGGTGCGCCGCCGGCGAGCCTCGTACGAGCAGTTAAAAGTTTTTTGCCTCTTTTTTTCAAAAAAGAAGACCTCTTACTTCACCGTCGTTTCCCCTGTAATCGCCCAGGCATGCGCGGCAATCAGCCATTTGCCCTTCACGAGCTTTTCGGCAATCACCCAGGTGGAGGTTTGGCGCGTGCGCTTGCCAGGGGTTTCATTGAAGATGAAAAGCCCGGGCACGACGAAATATGCGGTGTCGCCCGTCACGCGGCTGAATTGCGGCGCGCCAACAGAAAGGACGCCCTTCAACGCGAGGAAATCGGCGCGTGAGGCGGCATCGGTTCCCAATAAGCCTTTGTACCAGTCACCTGCGTTTGTCTTACCCGACCAGCGGTACGGGGCGAAGTCGTCGATGACGGTGGCATCGGTGGTGAACACGCCCTTGGGGGGCGCGGCATCGGCATGGTTGATCGCATCCACCATGCGCTGGAGCGGTGCGAGCAACACACTATCCGGCGTGGCGGCGCGCGCGGGATGCAACGCGGCGAGCAGGCAGACGCCGAGCACGGCGGCCAGCGGCGTCAGCGTGGTCGGCGAAGATAGCGGCGCAATGCGCATAGGAGACCCCTCGTTGCCCGAGCCGAACGCTATCGGGGGCGGTGCCACGCGTCAACTGTGAAGAACAAACTCTTCCTGTGGGGAATACTGCTGGCACATCGGGCTCGGCTCTGGTATGCCCGGGTGATGCTCGGCCGTGTGTTCCGCACCATCGGGGAGAGTTTTCCACCGTGACCGCCGCTTTTCCAGCCTCCTTACCCAGGGGCCGCATGCATGACGTGGCCGGTGGCGGGGCGGCCGCTTTTCGGCTTGCAGCCGGGCAGACGGCATGGGTGGATGATCCGCAAGGACTCCAACCGGCCTACGTATTTCTATTCGGCGATGATGCGGCCAGCCCGGCCTTGGCAGGCCTTGCACCGGCACCGGATCTGGAGGTGCCGGAGGCGGCGCGCGCGGTGATGGCGGCGATAGAGGGGATCGATCCGGCGTGCCGTGTGGCATATCGGGTGCTGGCGGCGGAAGGCGGGCCGGGGCGGCGTGTGGAGATTGCGCCAAGCACTGCCTGCTGGGCTGTGCTGTGCGCACCTGGGGAGCCGATGACGCCCCACGAGCAGAGTGCGCCGACGGGATTATTGCTGACCTTGGCGGACGCGGCCGGGGCGCCCCCTGCCCCGCTGGCACCGGCGAAGATGGATCTGCGCATTGCGGCGGCGACAGCGGCGGCGTATCGCGTGGCGGCCGGCGATTACATTCAGATTGTGGATATCGACGGGCAGCAATGCTCCGATTTTCTGGCTTTCGATGCCGCGGCGCTGGCGGCGGGGCGTGAGCGCGGCATCGATGCGACGACGACGCGCACGCTGATGGGGCACAGCACCCCTGCCCCAGGTCTGCACGCCAAATATTTCGATGCGGATATGCAGCCGCTGGTGGAAGTGATCCAGGATACGGTGGGCCGGCATGATGCGTTTCTGCTGGCCTGCACGGCAAAGTATTATGCCGATATGGGGTATCCGGGGCATGCCAATTGTTCGGATAATTTCAGCGCGGCACTGGCGGATTTCGGCTTGCCGGCGCGGCCCGGCTGGCCGGCGATCAATTTCTTCTTCAATACGGCGGTGGCGGCCGATGGCAGCATTGCCAGCGATGCCCCATGGTCCCGCCCCGGCGATTACGTGCTGCTGCGCGCTCTGACGGATCTGGTATGCGCGACATCGAGCTGCGCGGATGATATCGATCCCGCAAACGCGTGGGTACCAACAGATATTCAGGTGCGTGTGTATGATAAGGATTTTGTGTTTTCCCCGGGGATCGCGCATCGGATGACGCCGCAGGCCACGCCGGAAATGACACGGCAAACAGGGTTCCATAGCCGCACCGCCGCGCTGGCGCGCCGGATGGTGGAGTATAAAGGGTTCTGGCTGCCGGAGAGCTACACGGCCTATGGGCCGGTGGTGGAATATTGGGCGTGCCGGGAACGCGCGGTGGTGATGGATCTCTCGGCGTTGCGCAAGGTGGAGATCACCGGGCCGGATGCGGAGGCATTGCTGCAACTGGCGGTAACGCGCGATATCCGCAAGCTGGCGGTGGGCCAGGTGGTGTATACGGCCATATGCCATCCGAGCGGCGGGATGATCGACGATGCAACGATCTTCCGCCTGGGGCCGCAGAATTTTCGCTTCGTGTGCGGTGATCCGTTCTGCGCCGTGTGGCTGCGCCAACTGGCCGAGGAACGGAAGTTTACCGTGTGGTGCAGATCCTCCACGGATCAATTGCATAATCTGGCGGTGCAGGGGCCGCGCAGCCGGGAGATTTTGGCGGGGATCGTGCAAACACCGCCGCATCAACCTTCCTTGGCGGAGCTCGGCTGGTTCAAGTTCACCATCGGGCGGCTCGGGGACGCGCCAGTGGTTGTGTCGCGCACCGGGTATACGGGCGAGCTGGGCTACGAGATCTGGTGCCATCCCGATACCGGGCCGGCTGTATGGGATGCGGTGTGGGCGGCGGGAGAACCGGCAGGCATGGCGCCGCTGGGGCTGGCGGCGCTGGACATGGTGCGGATCGAGGCCGGGCTGGTGTTCGCGGGATATGAGTTCTGCGACCAGACCGATCCGTTCGAGGCCGGCATCGGCTTTGCCGTGCCGGCTAAGAAGGCCGATGCGTTCATCGGAGATGCCGCGCTGGCACGGCGGCGCGAGCATCCGCAGCGGCGGCTCGTGGGGCTGGAAATCGACAGCCAGGAGGATGTGGGGCATGGCGATCCCGTGTTTGCCGGGCGCGCGCAGGTGGGGGTGGTGACGAGCGCCACCCGCTCCCCCATCCTGCGTAAGCATATCGCGCTGGCGCGGCTGGATGTGTCGGCGGGGGAGGATGTGGAGGTGGGGAAGCTGGATGGGCATCAGAAGCGGCTACGGGCGAAGGTGGTGGGGTTTCCGCATTATGATCCGACGAAGGCAAGGGTAAGAAAGTAAGTCTTCTTTTTTGAAAAAAAGAAGCAAAAAACTTTTGTCTGTTGGTCCCGACACGTTGGCAACACGCGTACCTCAATGAGAAAACGTTTTTTGGTTCTTTTTTTCAAAAAAGAACATCTTCCTTTCTTCTGTTGCAGGTGATCATGGTTTCACGAATTGCAGTCATCGGCGCCGGCCCCAGCGGTCTCGCCGCCTTGCGCGCCTTCGCCAGCGCCGGCGAACCAGTGCCGGAACTGGTGTGTTTCGAGAAACAGGGCGATTGGGGTGGTCTGTGGAACTACACCTGGCGCACCGGGCTGGATGAATTCGGCGAGCCGGTGCATGGCAGCATGTATCGCTTCCTGTGGTCCAACGGGCCGAAGGAATGTCTGGAGTTTGCCGATTACGGCTTCGAAGAACATTTCGGCCGGCCGATCCCGTCCTATCCGCCGCGCGCGGTTTTGCACGACTACATCAAGGGCCGTGTGGAAAAGAGCGGCGTGCGCGGCAATATACGGTTCCGCTCGCCGGTGCGCCATGTGGCATACGACACGCAGAGCGGCAGTTTCGACGTGACCGTGAAGGATCTGGTGGGCGACCGGGTTTATACCGAGCGGTTCGACAACGTAATCGTCGCGAGCGGGCATTTTTCCACGCCCAACATGCCGGAGTTTCCCGGGCTGGAGCTGTTCCCTGGGCGTGTGCTGCATGCCCATGATTTCCGCGATGCCAATGAATTCGCGGGCAAGGACGTGCTGCTGGTGGGCAGCAGCTATTCCGCGGAGGATATCGGGTCGCAATGCTTCAAGTATGGCGCCAAGTCGATCATTTTCAGCTATCGCAGCCGCCCGCTGGGGTTTGCCTGGCCGGAAGGGTTCGAGGAGCGTCCGCTGCTGACGCATGTACAGGGCAAGACGGCCTATTTCAAGGATGGGTCCAGCCGCAGCGTGGATGCCATTGTGATGTGCACCGGCTACCTGCACCATTTTCCGTTTCTGGACGACAGCCTGCGGCTCAAGACGAATAATCGGCTGTGGCCGCTGGGGCTGTACAAGGGCGTGTTCTGGCAGGATAATCCGAAGCTGATCTATATCGGCATGCAGGATCAGTTTTTTACCTTCAACATGTTCGATGCCCAGGCGTGGTATGCGCGCGATGTGCTGCTGGGGCGGATCGCATTGCCGGATGCGGCCGCGCGGGCGGCGGATATCGCCGCCTGGCGCGTGCGGGAGGAGGCGGTGCAGAACGCCTTCGACGGGATCGATTTTCAGGCCGACTACGTGAAAGATCTTCTGGCGGCCACAGATTACCCGGCATTCGACGTGGATGAGGTCGTGCGGCTGTTCAAGGAATGGGAGGATCACAAGCGGGACGGCATCATGACGTATCGCGACCGCTCCTACCCTTCCACACTGACCGGCACGATGGCGCCGGTGCATCATACGAAATGGCTGGAGGCGCTGGATGATTCGCTGGCGACATTCCTGGCGGTGGACAAAGCCGCCTGACGTGACGTGGCCTGCATGGAACGAGGCTCATGACAACCAAACACCCGCTTGATCCGCTGACCACAACGGAAATGGCGCGCGCGGTCAAGACTGCCCGCACGCGCCTGTCGCTGCCTCAAACGGCGCGGTTCGCCAACATTGAGCTGCACGAGCCGGACAAGGCCGCGGTATTGGCGTTTTCACCGGGCGATGCGATCGTGCGCCAGGCGTTCATGGTGATTTTTGACACGCGCACCAACGAAACGCTGGAATTGGTCGTGGATCTGCAAGCCGGCGAGATTGCGCGCCGTACGGTGGTGCCGGTCAGCGATCCGCCCTATGGGCAGCCCGCGGTGATCCTGGAGGAATTCCACACCGTGGCTTCCGTGTGCCGCGCGGATGCAGGCTGGCGCACGGCCCTCAAGCGGCGCGGGTTCAGCGATGCGGATATCGAACTGGTCTGGATCGATCCCTTCGTCGCCGGCAATTTTGGCGAGGAAGTCAGCCGCGGCCGGCGGGCGATCAACGCGGTGTGCTATTACCGCGCGGATGCGGCGGATTGCCCCTATATGCATCCTGTGGAAGGGCTTGTCGCCGTTGTCGATCTGATCGGCAAAACCGTGATCGAATTGCGGGACGATCATCTGGATACGCCGTTCCCCACAAAGCGTTACGATTACGAGAAGGGCACCATCGCCACGCGGACGGACCAGAAGGCCCTCCATATCACCCAGCCGGATGGGCCAAGCTTCACCGTCGACGGCTGGCACGTAAGCTGGCAGAAATGGCGATTCCGCGTGGGGTTCACGCCGCGTGAGGGGCTGGTGCTGCACCAGTTGGGCTATGATGATGGTGGGCGGCACAGGCCTATCATCTATCGCGCCAGCGTGGATGAAATGGTGGTGCCGTACGGCGATACGGGCATGAGCCATTATTGGAAAAGCGCCTTCGATGCCGGCGAAGTCGGCCTTGGCAAATGCGCCAACGCGCTGGAACTGGGCTGCGACTGCCTGGGGCATATCCATTACTTCGATGTGCCGAGCACGGATGATTTCGGCGCGCCGATGCTGATGAAAAATGCCATCTGCATGCATGAGGAGGATTATGGAATCCTGTGGAAACATGCGGAGTTCCGCACCGGATCATCGGAAACCCGGCGGTCCCGCCGGCTGGTGATCAGCTTCTTCGCAACCGTCGGGAATTACGATTACGGCTTCTACTGGTATCTGTATCAGGATGGCACCATCCAGCTGGAAACCAAACTCACCGGCATTGTACAAACGGCCGCGGTGCCGGATGCGGCGGGGTATCGCGGCGGCATGATGGGGCCGGGCCTGGGTGGGCCGATCCATCAGCACATCTTCAATGCGCGGTTGCATATGCACCTGGATGGGCAAGGCAATAGCGTGACGGAGCACGAGTTTGTCGGTCAGCCCTGGGGCGAGAAGAACCCGTATGGGAACGCTTTCGATCTGACAACGCGGGTGCTGACACATGAACAGGAGGCGTGCCGCATTGCCGATGGCGCCAGCGGACGCTTCTGGAAAATCATCAACCCCAACCAGCGTAACGATGCGGGCAATCATCCGGGCTACAAGCTGGTCGCAACGGCCAGTCCGCTGCTGCTGGCGCAACCCGATAGCTCGGTCGCCAAGCGCGCAGCGTTTGCCACACATCACCTGTGGGTGACGCCATATGCGGCCGCGGAGCGCTTTGCCGCGGGGATGTACATCAACAAAAGCCAGGGCGGAGAAGGGCTGCCGAAATATATCAAACAGGGCCGCTCGATCGAGAACACCGAATTGGTGGTGTGGCACAGCTTTGGCCACACGCATTTCTGCAAGCCCGAGGATCTTCCGGTGATGCCGGTGGAATATGCCGGATTTACGCTTAAGCCGAACAATTTCTTCGGGCGCAATCCGGGAATTGATGTGGCGCCGGGGAAGGATGGGCATAGTACAAGCAAGGGGTCTTGCTGCCCGGAGTAAGACAGGAAGGCCTTCTTTCTTGAAAGAAAGAAGCAAAGAACTTTTGTGTTTTGGAGGGTGTATTACGTGGCGAGGTGCGCACCCAACGCAATAAGCAATCCGCCGGCGAGCAGTGCCAGATAAGGGAGCACCCCGGCCCGGGAGACGAACGGCGCAACATCCGAGCCCGGCTGCAGATCCGCGGCCAAAGCGGCCGGAAACACCCCGCGATCCTGGATGTAATGGCGGTAGAGGAAAACCGGGATAATCGCGACAATCGTCACCAAGCCGGAGACGAGAACGCCGCTGCCATAGGCATTGGCCCCCATGCCGATCAGAAAAATATCAAAAAACCCCAGCCCGGCGCCCAGCGCAAGCAACACAGTGGGCGAGCGAAACGGGCGCGACCAGTCCGGCCGATCCATCCGGTGAATCCAGCCGGCCTGGAGATTGAGAAAGATGAAGGCCAGGTAGCTCACGTTGCTCAGCGCCAGCAAAAACACGTTGTTGGAAACAAGAAGCAGCGCCAGATTGAAACCAAGCTCCGTCCACATGGCGGGGATCGGGGAACCATGGGCGTTGGTGCGGGAGAGAAACTTGGGCAGGAAACCATCAACCGACGCCTGATACAGCGTGCGGGAGGAACCGGCGATCGCCGTCATGATCGAGAGCACCAGGGTAAGAACCAGCATGGCAACGATCACGTTCGCCAGCCAGCCGCTCAATCCCACCATGTGCGCCATGGCGGCGCCAACGCCGGACCCATCGTAAATACCCGGATCCAGCAGACCCTTCAGGCCCAGCGCGCCCTGAAAGGATATCGGCACGATCGCATAGAAAACCAGGCAGAGAAGCGACGTGCCAAGCGCCGCCTTGAACGTGTCGGTCTTTGGATTGCGGAATTCGCCTGTGTAGACCAAACACGTCTCGATGCCATAGGTAGACCAGCCGGCGATGAACAGGCCGCCGGCAAATACCGAAATGCCGGCCATGTTCCAACTGCCGGGCACCAATTTGCCGGCGGCATCGTGTGCCAAGGGAACAAGCGGGAACAGGTTGCTCAGCTGCGCGTGGCCGCTGATCAGCGGTACGAAGCCGATCACGCCCAGCGGCAGCAGCGAAGCCACCGCCATGATCATCTGCATGCGGGATGCCTGCATCAAGCCGCCATGTTGGATGATAAAAGCCGCCACAAGGATGATGGCACTCACGATGTAGGCGAGATTGATGCGGATGCTGAGCTGATCCTGGATGAAGCCAAGATCGATCAAGGTGAGTTGCCAGGTCAGCAAATGCGATCCGGCCGGCAACAGCGCGGTCAGGATGTAGCCGGAGGCGATCGCGGCGCCGATGGCAACAACAGGTGTCCAGCCGAGAAAATAGGTCCAGACCGAAAGCGCGGGAAATACGCGGCCATAGGGCAGCCAGGCCATCGCGCCGCTGACGGCGGAGCCGCCCGATTTATGGGCAAACATGCCGGCCACCTCGGCATAGGTGAACATCTGGCACGATCCAATCACAATCGAAACGATCCACACGAGCCAGGATGGCGTCCCCACGGTGGCCGCCAGGCCCCCGATCGAGAACAGAACCAACGCCGGCACGCCGGTTGCCACCCACACCGCGTGAGTCCAGGAGATATTCCGGTGCAACGCTCCGGCCGCGCGTTCCTCATCGTAGATCTGGACGGCGGTTTCGGACATGGATGGCCTTGCATGCAGGTTGAGGGAGGTGGAAGGCAAGTCCCGTGCCAGGGCACGGAGATCTTCTGCTCCGCTACGCCGTCAGCCAGGCCAATACCTGGGTCGTGACGGCTGTATGCACGTCCGGCAGGGGCCGGCTCGCATCGATCACCACGCTGGGCGTGGCGGCGGCGATGGCGAGAAAGGCGCTCCGGACCTGGGCATGGAAGGCGAGGTCGAGCGCTTCGAAGCGCCCTTCGTCGAGTCGCGCGCTGTGCAGGCGGCGGGCGCTGCGGGCAAGGCCGATGATGGGATCGATATCGAGCAGGATCGTGAGGTCCGGCTGAATATTGCCAACCAGGCGGCGGTGCAGATCCCGGATCAGCTCGGTGGGGATCCCCCGCCCGGCACCCTGGTAAGCCAGCGTGGAGGCAATGAATCGATCGCACAGCACGGTTTTGCCGGCGCGCAGGGCGGGTTCGATGATGCGTTTGACATGCTGGATGCGCGCCGCGGTGATCAGCAGCAGTTCGGCGTGCTTGTCCCAGGGCGGCGCATCGGCGGCCAGCAGCAGCGCGCGCAGGGCCAGGCCTTCCGGCGTGCCGCCGGGTTCGCGGGTCAGGAGCACATCGTGACCCGCCGCTTTCAGCGTTGCGGCCAGCGCGGCGATGGCGCTGGTCTTGCCCGCCCCCTCCCCCCCCTCAAAAACGATGAACTGTTTATCCGTCATCTCGACAGACAACAGGTCTTTGCTTCTGTCTTTCAAGAAAGAAGGCCTTTCTTGTCTTCATACCCCGGTCAGGAAATGCGTCATCACCGCCACCGCCCGCCCCGGAATGCCCAGCCGGCCGACATCGTCGCCGGCGAGGAGTTTCACCTCGGCTTGTGGAACCCCCTGCCCTGATATGGTAAGTCTGCCCAGCACGTCGCCGCGGGTGATGGGCGCCGGGATCGGGCTATCGTAATCCACCGCGATATGGGCGTGCTGGCGCCAGGCGCGCGGCATGGTGAGCGTGAGGTTTTCGCCGGCAACAAGCGGCACGGTATGGGCGGTGCCGAGATACACGGGGGCGGTCTCGATCACAGCCGAGGCCGCGAAGAGCTGCACATTTTCGAAATTGGCGAAAGACCAGCTCATCAGGCGGATACTTTCCTCCACGCGGGCCTTCGCGGTTGGCATGCCGTTCAGCACCATGATCACGCGGCGGCCGTTATGTTCGGCGCTGCCAACCACGCCGAAGCCGCCGGCATCGGTGTGCCCGGTTTTCAGCCCGTCCGCCAGGCCGCGCTGCACCAGCGGGTTGCGGTTGTATTGAACGATGCCGTGATAGGTGAAGGTCTTTTCCGCATCATAGTGATAATATTCGGGGAAGTCCTTGATGATAGCGCGGGCGAGCGTTGCGATATCGCGCACCGACATATGGTGTTGGGGGTCGGGCCAGCCCGTGCAGTTGCGAAACACGCTATGCGTGAGGCCCAGGGTTTTGGCCTGCGCATTCATGAGGTCGACGAATTGTTCTTCCGACCCGGCGATGCCTTCGGCGAGCACGATGCAGGCATCGTTGCCGGATTGGATGATCATGCCGCGGATCAGCGACTCCACGGGGATTTGCGCCCCGAGTTCGACGAACATTTTGGACCCTTGCGTGCGCCAGGCGTGTTCACTGACCGGCAAGGTCTGATCCAGGCGCAGGGCGCCCGATTGCAGCTTGGAATACACGATATACGCCGTCATCAGCTTGGTCATGGAGGATGGCGGCATTTCGGTGTCGGCGGCTTTGTTCAGCAACTCCGCGCCGGTGTTGAAATCCGTGATGAAGGCCCATTGGGCGGAGGTATCCATCGGGCCGAGGGGCGTTTCCGCCGCAGGCCCGGCGGCTGCGGTGTAGGTGCCGGCATCCTCATCCTCGGCGGCGGGCTTATGGGCCGGGGCCACTTCCTTAACCGCCTTGCGGGGATGCGCGTGCGCCGTGCGCAGGCTGAGCGACGCAGCGCCAGTGAGCAGGAGTATTCGCCGTGTGGTATCCATGTTGCCTCCTGGTCGCGCTTAAATAGACAAAAGTTTTTTGCTTCTTTTTTTCAAAAAAGAAGAGTCTTCTTTTTCTGAAGAAAAAGAAGCAAAAAGACTTTTATTCATGGCTGTACAACAATCCGTGCATCGATAACGCCGGCCCGCAGAGCCTGGGCGAGGGCCTGGTCGGCTTGCGGGATGGTGGGCAGCGGGCCCACCTGGACGGTGTAGGTCGTCTGCCGGCCATCGGCCGACTGGATCACATCGGCGCCGAGTCCGGAAAGCTTGGCGGCAACCACCCGGGCATAGGTGTAGCGCCCGAAGCTGCCGCACAGCAGGTAGAGCTGGCCCGGGTTCGCAGTGGTTTGCAGGATTCGTTCGGGCAGTCGGTCCGGCACGCGGGGACCGGCGGCATCCACATGGGGCGCACCAATCGTGCGGGCGGGGCCTGCGGGGCCGCTGCCCGGGGGCGGCAGTGCCTCGGCGGTCACGATGCCGGAAGGTGCTGCGGCAATTTGCAATTGGGGGCCGCCGCCGAGCTGATCCACAACGCGGCGGCTGAGCTGATCGTCAATCTGCACGCGCACGCGCGCGGCCCCGGTGGGCGGGATTTGCAGGAAGAGCGCCGCGCGGGCGGAAAGGGCAATGATGCGGGCCGCCGAGGCGGGCCCGCGATCATTCACCCGCACGTCGATCTCTCGGCCATTCTCCAGGTTGGTCACGTGCACAATGGCGGGAAGCTGGATCGTCTGCATCGCGGCGGTCAGCGCCTGGGGGTCCTTCAGCTCGCCATCGGCGGTCAGCCCGGTTTCATCATCCATCACGCTGGCAATGCCGGTGGTATCCAGCGAATAGGTCTCGGCCGGGTAATACCAGTGGCCATCGGCTTCGTAGGGGCCGCCGAGCTGGTAATGCGGGCTGGCGACA
This sequence comes from Acetobacteraceae bacterium, assembly GCA_003133065.1. Classification (GTDB taxonomy): domain Bacteria; phylum Pseudomonadota; class Alphaproteobacteria; order Acetobacterales; family Acetobacteraceae; genus BOG-908. The sequence goes on along the minus strand of PKZM01000058.1, from coordinate 4,044 downwards.
GGTTCCGCCGGCAGCGGCGCCGGCGCCGGTTTGCAGCCGAACAGGCCAAGGGCAACCAGCAGCAGAGGGGCGAGCGCGCGGCGCATCACGCCACCGCATATCCCAACAGGCCGACCGCCAGGGCGTAGTAGTCGGATGGGTTATAGCGTCGGATCACGTGGAAATTGGGGTACACCATATACGCCTCGCCGCCGGCGCCATCCGGCATCACGACGGCGCCGCGCACATCGCCGCGGGAGAAGCGGCTGCCATCACTGCGGCGCACACCATCGGACTGCCAAACGGACAGGGGCTTGAACAGGTCTCGGCCGGTGTTACCGGCGCCGAAGGATGCGGGCACGCGGATGGGCTGGCCCCAAGGCTCCCCTTGGCGCCAGCCGCATTGGGCGAGGTAGTTCGCCACGGAGCCGAACACGTCGGCACGGTTTGTCCAGATATCGCGCTTGCCATCACCATCGGCATCCACCGCGTAGCGCAGGTAGGAACTCGGCATGAATTGCGGCTGGCCCATGGCGCCCGCCCAGCTTCCGGTCATGGCGTGTGGGGTCACATCGCCGCTGTTGAGGATGCGCAGCGCGTTGAGGAGCTCGCTGCGGAAATAGCCGGCACGGCGGCCCTCATAGGCGAGCGTGGCCAATGCCTCAACGATTCGGAAATTGCCGGTATGGGCACCGAAGCCGGATTCCAGGCCCCAGATGCCCACGACGATGCGTGGGTCGGCGTGATAGGTGCGGGTCAGCGCGGCGAGGCTCGTGTACTCCTGGGCGTAGGCCCGGCGCCCCTGATCCAGCCGGGTTTGCGGCAGAACGCGGGTTTTGTATTGCGCCCAGGTGAGGGTGAATTCCGGCTGGTGGTGGTCCAGCTCGATGATTTTCGGGTTCGGCGCCACGCCGTCGAAGGCAGCATCCAGCACCGCCGGGCTGATGCCGGCGCGTCGCGCGTCCGCGCGCACCGAGTCCACAAAGGCGGGAAAGCCGCCTTGCGCGCGGGCGGCCAGGGGAACAGCCACGAGGGGAGCGGCAAGCGCGAGTCGGCGTGTGAGCATGCGGATAGATGGCACAGACTGCGCCCGGGGGGCGAGTTGATTAGCGGTAATGGGGCCGGCAGCGCACGCCACGAAAAAAAGGTCTTTGCTTCTTTCTTTCAAGAAAGAAGATTCTGCTTTTTTGACCGCTCCGCGGCGGGTCTTTTTCTGAAAAAAAAGAAGCAAAAAGCCTTTTGTTCGTTACGCTCTTCGGCAACGCGCGTCAGAACTTGGCGGACACCATCAGGGAGCCGAAGTTGAACAGGCCGCTCTTCTGGCCGTGGAATTCCTGCGTCTGCCAAGTTTGCGTGTAGCTGAGGCGCAACCCGAAAACCATGACGGCGACACCACCTTCCAGCTCGCCCACATCCCACACATGATCCACCCGCGGCGAGCCAAGCCGGAAAGTGCTGCCGTCGAGTGTCACGTCATAGCCCACGGCCTGCCCATCGACACCGCCAAACGCATACCAGGCAAAGGGCCGCGTGGCGGTATAGGCATCCGAACCGCTCAGGCCTGGCTCGATGCGGGCGGGGCCGAAATCGCTGTTCAGCCCCTGCCCGATCCGCACCTCGCTGCCAAGCTGCACGTAATCACGCACATCCCCCACCGCGGCGGTGGCCGACGGCAGCATATCCGCCTCTATGCCGCCGACATCGGCAAAATTCAGGCGCCAGGTACGCTGGCCAAGGATCTGGAAAGCGGGCTGATCCTGCAACTGGTGGCTCCAGCCGCGATTGGGTGTGTCGCCGATAATGGAGTGGAAGCCGTTCTGCACCTGCTCGCCCAGGGCGGCCGGGCCAACAACGCCCAGGCTCACGGCGATCAGGTCGCGCGTCCATGACGTATCGTGGATGACGCCGAAATCGGCCAGCAGAACGCCCGCATAAGGCCGGTCACCGGGCGGCGGCGGATCGGCTTGGGTGGCCCGTGGGGTGAACAGGCTCTGGTTGATGTCGATGGAGAGGCGCGTTGTGCCATTACCCCAGATATCCTGGCCCAGTTTGGCCACCGGGGCCACAACATCCTGGCCGGACGTCCAGCCCAGGCGCAGGCCGCTGGTGTAGTACTGATCCGAGGTGCCCTGCAACGTGGAAACGGCATCGTTCTCCACCTGGATGGTCACGATGCTGGCCGTATCCGGGCTGGCGGTATCGGGCGCCGGGCCGGCCAGAGCGGGGCCGGCCGAGAGCGCCGTCAGGGCAACGGAGAAGCACCAAAGGCGGCGTGGCATGGCGGCGTTTTCCATTCGGTTGGTCCGGGGCTTGTAGGGGGTCGGGTGCCGGTTGTCAGGGCCGGCGCCAGAGTCGCGAAAGGGGCATAGGCGGAGTAGGCTGGTGCCAAAGATGCACGGCACGGGGAGAGGATCAATGGGGGTGGGCGTGGACGCGGCGGCTAAGCAGACAGGTTTGGGCCGGCTAACAACCGTGTTCGTGTATATATTCGAGCGGCTCCTGCCGGATCCCTTCGTGTTCGCGGTCCTGCTCAGCCTGGCCACCGCCGCGCTGGCGCTCGGCCTGGCACCGCATGGCGCGCCGGCGGACGTGCTGACGGCCTGGTATAACGGGTTGTTCCAGATCTTTCCGTTCGCGTTCCAGATGGTGCTGGTGCTGGTAACAGGCTATGCGCTCAGCACATCGCGCCCCGTGGCGGCGGGCTTGCGGGCGCTGGCCGCCCTGCCCCGCTCGGCCAGCCATGCGGTGGCCATGGCCATGGTGGTGGGGATGGCGGCCAACCTGGTCAACTGGGGGTTCGGGCTGGTGGTCTCCGCCCTGTTCGCGCGGGAACTGGCCCGCCGGCACGTGCTGGATTTCGCCTGGCTGATGGCGGCGGCCTATGCCGGATTTTTGATGTTTCCGCCGGGCCTCTCCAGTTCCATCGCCCTGGCGGAGGCAACACCCGGATCGGCGCTGAACCTCACGCAAAAGATCACCGGCCAGATCGTGCCGCTGGGCGATACGCTGCTGACCTGGTGGAACATCCTGCCGGTGGTGGTGCTGTTCGTGGTGCTGCCGCCGCTGTTCATGCGCCTGGCACCCGAAGCTGCCGATACGGTGCCGGCGGACCGGGCGCGGCTGGATGCGGAGGATCGTGCGGTGGTGGCGCGGCCACACGTGCCGGGGCTGGCGGGGATGCTGGATCGGGCGGCGGTGCTGAACCTGGCGCTGGTGGCGGCCGCGGCCGCGTATTTCGGGCGGGCGCTGTGGCTGGGCAGTTTTCATTTGGATATCAACGCACTGATTCTGATCTTTCTGGCCGCGGGGCTGGCCCTGCATTGGCGGCCGGTGGCGTATGTGGATGCGGTGCAGGCCGCCGCCCGCGTCACGGGGCCCCTGCTGCTGCAATACCCGCTCTATGGCGGGATCATGGGCATCATGACGGCAACCGGGCTCGCCGGGGTGATCGCCCGCGCGTTCGTGGCAATATCCACGCCGCATACGCTGCCGTTCTGGGGATTCATCTCCTCCATCGTCATCAGCCTGTTCGTGCCCAGCGGCGGCGGCCATTGGGCGGTGCAGGGCCCGTTCATCGTGCCCGCGGCCGCGGCACTTCATGTCGGCCAGGGATTGGCCGCGATGTCCGTGGCGTATGGCGAAGGGGTGGCGAACATGATCCAGCCTTTCTGGGCGCTGCCCCTGCTTGCCATCGCCGGGATCGGGATGCGGCGGGTGATGGGATTTTCTGTGGTCAGTTTCCTGGTGTCGCTGGTGGTGTTTGGGGGGGTGATGCTGGCGGCGGGGTAAGAGAGTGTTCTTTTTTGAAAAAAANNTTCGAATCTCACCTCATCCGCCACGCGGCTCCCTGGCCGAAGCCATCCGCTACGCCCTGGGCCGCTGGGATGCGCTGAGCCTGTTCCTCACCGACGGCCGCATCGACCTGGACAACAATCCCGTAGAACGCGCGATCCGGCCCGTGGCGCTCGGCCGCAAAAACCATCTCTTCGCCGGTTCGGACGGCGGCGGCGAGCGCTGGGCCGTAGTCAGCTCCCTGATCGAAACCGCCAAGATGAACGACGTCGA
>PKZM01000150.1:46240-46368 GCA_003133065.1 Acetobacteraceae bacterium | reverse complement strand
ACGCCGTTCTTCACCAACTATCGGCCGCAGTTCTACTTCCGAACCACCGACGTGACGGGCGTGGTGCAGCTGCCCACCGGCGTCGAGATGGTGATGCCCGGCGATAACGTGTCGATGGATGTCGAGCT
>PKZM01000150.1:0-46197 GCA_003133065.1 Acetobacteraceae bacterium | reverse complement strand
CACCGCGTGCTGGATAACAGCACCAAGGAGATCGTGAACACGGCGAAGCGTACGGGTGCCCGGGTTCGGGGTCCCATTCCGTTGCCGACACATATCGAGCGGTTCACCGTGAACCGTTCGCCCCATGTGGACAAGAAAAGCCGCGAGCAGTTCGAGATTCGTACCCATCGCCGGCTGCTGGACATTGTCGAACCCACTCCGCAGACCGTGGACGCGCTGATGAAGCTCGACCTGGCCGCCGGCGTGGACGTCGAGATCAAGATCTAACGATCTTCTCAACGCGAAGATCTTGAAGAGGCCATTATGCGCACGGGTTTGATTGCAAGAAAGTTGGGGATGACCCGGCTTTTCAAAGATGACGGCAGCCACCTGCCGGTGACGGTGCTGCACCTCGATGAGGTGCAAGTGGTCGACGCCCGCACGCAGGAGCGCGACGGCTACACCGCCGTCCAGCTCGGCACGTCGATCGCGAAAGTAAAGAACGTTTCCAAGGCCAATCGCGGCCATTATGCCCGCGTGAAGGTCGAGCCACGTCGCAAGCTGGTGGAATTCCGCTGCTCCGCCGATGCGGTGCTTGAGCCAGGCGCGGTCATCAGCGCCGCGCACTTCGTGCCTGGCCAGAAAGTGGATGTTACCGGCACCACCAAGGGCAAGGGGTTCGCGGGTGCGATGAAGCGGTGGAATTTCCGCGGCCTCGAGGCCTCGCACGGTGTCTCCGTCAGCCATCGCTCCCACGGCTCCACGGGTAACCGCCAGGATCCCGGCAAGACCTTCAAAAACAAGAAGATGGCAGGCCATCTCGGGCAGGAGCGGGTGACCACCCTGAACCTTCAGGTGGCGCGTGTGGATGTCGAGCGCAACCTCATCATGATCCACGGCAGCATTCCCGGGGCGCCCGGCGAGTTCGTGCTGGTGCGCGACGCGATTAAGCGCGCCCGGCACCCCGATGCGCCGTATCCTGCCGCCCTTGCCGGCGCGGCGGAGTAACTTGCATGCAGATCGACATTAAAACCCTCGATAACGGCAGCGCCGGCACCGCGGAGCTGCCCGACGCGATTTTCGCCGCCACCCCGCGCGCCGACATTATGGCCCGCGTGGTTCACTGGCAGCTGGCCAAGCGCCGCTCGGGCACGCACAAGGCCAAGGGCATGAGCGAGGTCTCCGGCACCACGAAGAAGCCCTACAAGCAGAAGGGCACCGGTAACGCGCGTCAGGGCAGCCTCCGCGCCCCGCAATTCCGCACCGGCGGTGTGGTGCACGGCCCAGTGGTTCGCGACCATGGCTACGATCTGCCGAAGAAAGTGCGTCGCCTCGGCCTGATCAGCGCGCTCTCCCAGAAGCAGGCCGATGGCAAGCTGATCGTGATCGATGCGGCCACCGCTTCGGTGAAGACCAAGGAATTGGCCGCCAAGCTGAAGGTTCTCGGCTGGACCAGCACGTTGTTCATCGATCATGCCGTGGACGATAATTTCGCTCGCGCCAGCGCCAATATCCACCGCGTGGACGTGCTGCCGACCATCGGCGCGAATGTCTACGATATCCTGCAGCACGATCTGCTCGTGCTCACCACGGCCGCGATTGAAGGCCTGAAGGAGCGCCTGGCATGACCGTGATCGCCAATATCCGCCGCAAGGCCGAGAACCTCTCGCGCGAAGCGATGTATGACATCATTCGCGCGCCGGTGATCACCGAGAAGGCGACCATCCTTTCCGAGAGCAACCAGGTGGTGTTCCGGGTCGCCATCGATGCCAGCAAGCTCGAGATCAAGAAATCGGTCGAGACGCTGTTCGGCGTGAAGGTCACCGGCGTGAACACCCTGGTGCAGAAGGGCAAGACCAAGCGCTTCAAGGGCCGTCCCGGCGTGCGCTCCGATGTGAAGAAGGCTTACGTGCAGCTCGCGGAAGGTCAATCGATCGACCTGACGACGGGCCTGGCGTGAGGGCAGGCAAATGGCACTGAAATCATTCAAGCCGGTAACGGCATCGCTTCGCGGCACGGTCCTGATCGACCGGTCCGAGCTGTGGAAGGGCAAGCCCGTCAAAGGCTTGACCGAGGGCAAGAACAAATCCGGCGGCCGAAACAATCACGGCCGCACCACCTCGTTCTTCCGTGGCGGCGGGCACAAGCAGAGCTATCGTATCGTCGATTTCAAGCGTCGTAAGTTCGACGTGCCGGCGACCGTGGAGCGGCTGGAATACGATCCGAACCGCACCGCGTTCATTGCGTTGATCAAATACGCCGATGGCGAGCTGGCCTATATTCTGGCACCGCAGCGCCTCAAGGCCGGCGACACGGTCGTGGCTGGCGCGCGCGTTGATATCAAGCCGGGAAATGCGATGCCGCTTGGTGCGATCCCGGTCGGCACCATCGTGCATAACGTCGAGCTGAAGAACGGCGCTGGCGGCAAGATGGCGCGTGCGGCGGGCACCTACGCGCAGTTGGTCGGTAAGGACGCCGGCTATGCACAGATAAAACTGCAATCCGGTGAGTTGCGGGTGGTGCGGGCCGAATGCATGGCGACCGTTGGCGCGGTGTCGAACGCCGACAACATGAACCAGCATTTCGGCAAGGCCGGGCGGTCTCGCTGGATGGGTCGCCGTCCGCATAACCGCGGTGTGGTGATGAACCCGGTCGATCACCCGCATGGTGGTGGTGAGGGTCGCACCTCGGGTGGCCGCCATCCTGTCACCCCGTGGGGCAAGCCGACCAAAGGCGCGAAAACGCGCGTGAACAAGCGGACGGACAAGATGATCATCCGCCGCGCGAGTAAGGGTAAGTAAGATGGCACGCTCCGTCTGGAAGGGCCCGTTCGTGGACGGGTACATGCTCACCAAGGTCGATAAGGCACGCGCCTCGGGCCGCAACGAGATCATCAAGATCTGGTCGCGCCGCTCGACGATTCTGCCGCAGTTCGTTGGCCTCACCTTCGGCGTTTATAATGGGCACAAATTCCTGCCCGTGCAGGTGAACGAGAACATGGTCGGCCATAAGTTCGGCGAATTCTCCCCCACGCGTACTTTCACTGGTCACGCGGCTGACAAGAAGGCGAAGCGGGGATGAGCAAGCCCAAGGCACCGCGTCCCGTCGCGGATACCGAAGCGCAGTGCGTGCTGAGCAATCTGCGCGTCAGCCCGCGCAAGCTGAACCTGGTCGCGGGTCTCATCCGCAACCAGCCGGCCTCCAAGGCTGTCGCTACGCTGACGTTCAGCAAGCGCCGTATCGCGCATGCGGTGCGCAAGGCACTGGAGAGTGCGATCGCGAATGCGGAAAACAACCATCAGCTCGATGTCGATCAGTTGGTCGTCACCCGCGCCGAGGTGGGCCGTTCCATCGTCATGCGTCGTTTCCACGCCCGCGGTCGCGGCCGTGCGGCCCGCGTGGAGAAGTGGTTCAGCCATTTGAAGATTGTGGTCGCTGAGCGCGAAGTTGCGCCCGAAACCGAGAAGAGGGCGGCCTGATGGGTCACAAAGTCAATCCGATCGGGCTGCGGCTCGGCATCAACCGCACCTGGGACTCGCGCTGGTTCGCCGGCGCGGATTATTCCAAGCTGCTGCACGATGATCTGAAGCTTCGTGCGCATCTGCGCAAGAAACTCTCCGGCGCCGGTGTCTCCCGCGTGGTGATCGAGCGCCCGGCCAAGAAGCCGCGCGTGACCATTTATGCTGCGCGCCCTGGTGTGGTAATCGGCAAGAAGGGCCAGGATATCGAGGTTCTGCGCAAGGACCTCGCCAAGATGGCCAAGGCCGAGGTCTCCTTGAACATCGTCGAAATCCGCAAGCCGGAAATCGATGCGACTCTGGTTGCCGAGAACATCGCCCAGCAGTTGGAGCGCCGCGTGGCCTTTCGCCGGGCGATGAAGCGCGCCGTGCAATCCGCCATGCGTCTGGGCGCCCAGGGCATCCGGATCAATTGCGGCGGCCGTCTGGGCGGTGCCGAGATCGCGCGCGTCGAGTGGTATCGCGAGGGCCGAGTGCCGTTGCACACCCTTCGCGCCGACATCGACTACGGCGTCGGCACGGCCAAGACCACTTATGGCACGTGCGGCGTGAAGGTTTGGATTTTCAAGGGCGAGATCCTCGCCCATGACCCGCAGGCACAAGACCGCCGGGCCGCCGAACAGGCGCCGCAGCGGTAAGGATTGAAGAAAGATGCTGTCTCCGAAGCGGACGAAATTCCGCAAAGCGCATAAGGGCCGTATCCATGGCTTGGCCAAGGGCGGTACCTCGCTCAACTTTGGCCAGTTCGGGCTGAAGGCGCTTGAGCCTGAGCGCGTCACCGCCCGCCAGATCGAAGCCGCCCGCCGTGCGATCACGCGTGCGATGAAGCGCGCCGGCCGGGTGTGGATACGCATCTTCCCCGATGTGCCGGTGTCGATAAAGCCCGCGGAAGTCCGCATGGGATCCGGCAAGGGCGCGCCCGAGTTCTGGGTCGCGCGTGTAAAACCTGGCCGCATCATGTTCGAGATTGACGGCGTTCCCGCCGAGCTCGCGCAGGCGGCGTTGAGCCTGGGTGCCGCCAAGCTGCCGATCAAGACGAAATTCGTCACGCGTCTGGGTGAGGGCTGATCATGACGAAGCCTGCCGATATCCGCGCGAAATCCGACGACCAGTTGAGTGCGATGCTGCTGGACCTCAAGCGCGAGCAGTTCAACCTGCGCTTCCAGCGCGCCACAGGCCAGAACGAGGGCGCCAGCCGCGTGCGCGATGTGCGCCGCGATATCGCCCGTGTGAAAACCATCCTGGCGGAGAAGACCATCTCCGCCGGCAAAGTCTGAAAGGAGACGCGAACATGCCAAGGCGCGTCCTGACCGGGCGAGTGACGAGTGACAAGATGGACAAGACCATTACGGTNNCTTGTCGATCGACGCATCATGCACCCGCTGTACAAGAAATTCATTCGCCGCTCGAAGAAATATGCGGCGCATGACGAAGCCAACGCCTGCAAGACCGGCGATACGGTGCGCATTGTCGAATGCCCACCGATCTCCAAGCGCAAAACCTGGACGGTGGTGGAGCGAAACGGCGCGGTGCTGGACTCCGCGTCCGCCAGCGCGCTGGCATCGCTGGAAGCACGCGCGCACGCGCATGTCGCACCTCACGCCGAGGCGACTGCACCCGCCGATGCGACCGCATAAGGACGCTAAGCCATGATCCATGCAGAAACCAACCTTGAAGTTGCTGACAACTCCGGCGCGCGCCGGGTGCAGTGCATCAAGGTGATCGGCGGCAGCAAGCGCAAGTTTGCCTCTGTCGGCGACGTCATTGTGGTGTCGGTGAAGGAAGCGATTCCCCGCGGCAAGGTGAAGAAGGGCGACGTGCACCAGGCGGTGATCGTGCGCACCAGCTTCCCCGTGCGCCGCGCCGATGGCAGCGCCATCCGGTTCGACACCAACGCCGCCGTGCTGATCAACAAGCAGCAGGAGCCGATCGGCACCCGCATCTTCGGCCCCGTCGTTCGTGAACTGCGCGCGAAAAAATTCATGAAGATCATCTCGCTCGCGCCGGAGGTGCTGTGATGGCCGCGCGCATTCGCAAGGGCGACCGGGTCGTCGTGATCACAGGCGCCGATCGCGGCAAGCGTGGCGAAGTGCTGCGCGTGCTGCCGAAGGAAAACCGCGCGGTGGTGCAGGGCGTCAATGTCGCCAAGCGCCACACCAAGGCGACCGGAATGGGCAACCCCGGCGGCATCGTGGAGAAGGAGGCAACCATCCACCTCTCCAATATCGCGCTCATTGACCCCAAGACCGACAAGCCGGCGCGCATCGGATTCCGCGTGCTCGATGGCGGCGAGAAAATCCGCGTCGCGCGTGCGACCGGCAATGTGATCGAAGGCTGAAGACGATGAGCGAGACCAAACCGGCCCGTCCGGCCCCGCGCCTGCAGACCCGCTATCTGGAGCATGTGCGCCCCACGATGCAGAAGGAGTTCAACTACACGAACCCCATGCAGGTGCCGCGGCTCGAAAAGATCGTCATCAACATGGGCGTGGGCGAAGCTGCCGGCGACCAGAAGAAGCTGGATGCGGCGGTGGCTGACCTCACGCTGATTTCCGGCCAGCGCCCGGTGAAGACGATCGCGAAGAAGGCCATCGCCGGCTTCAAGATCCGCGCCGGCCTGCCGATCGGCACCAAGGTCACGCTTCGCCGTGCCCGGATGTACGAGTTTCTCGATCGTCTGGTCACCATCGCCCTGCCGCGCGTGCGCGATTTCCGCGGCATGACCGGCAAGGGGTTCGATGGCCGTGGAAATTTCGCGATGGGCCTGAAGGAACAGATCATTTTCCCCGAGATTGCCTACGACAAGGTGGATGCGGTGCGGGGCATGGATATCGTGATCGTGACCACGGCCAAGACCGATGCTGAGGCACGCGCCCTATTGAAGGCGTTCGATCTGCCATTCATCACGGCCACCGCCGAGAAAGCCGCCGCCTAACCCGATGCAACCGCTATTTGGAAAACCCCTGGCTCAGGCCGGCAGGTTCCGGAGGACAGAACACGATGGCTAAGACTTCCGCCGTCAACCGCAATCTCAAGCGCGAGAAGATGGCCAAGCGCGACCGCAGCAAGCGCAGCAAGCTGAAGGCGCAGCTGATGGATCGTGACGCACCCGTGGAGGAGCGGTTCGAGGCGTCCATGAAGCTCGCCCAACTGCCGCGCAACGGCAGCCGCACCCGCGTGCGTTTGCGTTGCGAGCTGACCGGCCGTCCGCGGTCGAACTATCGCAAATTCAAGCTTTGCCGCATCGCCCTTCGCGACTTGGCCAGTTCGGGACAGATCCCGGGCATGGTCAAGGCAAGCTGGTAAGGGGCCGACATGTCGTTATCAGATCCATTGGGTGATTTGCTCACCCGCATCCGCAATGCGCAGGGAAGCCGTCACGCTTCCTGCGTCTCGCCGGCGAGCAAGCTGCGCGCCAACGTGCTCGAGGTGCTAAAGCGCGAGGGCTATATTCGAGGCTACTCCGCCGAGGAACTCCGCCCCGGCGTCGCCCAGCTGCGCATCGAGCTCAAATACAGCGAGGGCGAACCAGTGATCAAGGAGATCCACCGCGTCTCCAAGCCCGGCCGCCGCGTCTATTCCAAGATTCAGGAACTGCCGCGCGTCTATGCCGGCCTGGGTGTGTCCATTCTCTCCACGCCGCGTGGCGTGCTGAGCGATGCCGAGGCTCGCGCCGCCAATGTTGGCGGCGAAGTCCTCTGCCGCGTGTTCTGATCGGGAGGATGCGAACATGTCTCGTGTAGGCAAATACCCGGTCGAAATCCCTGCTGGCGTTACGATTTCGGTCGTGGACGGCATTCTGACAGCGAAGGGCAAGCTGGGCGAACTCACGCTGCCGATAACCGATCACGTGGAGACCACGGTCGAGGGTGGCAAGGTCAGCGTCAAGCCGCGCAGCAACGTGGCCCAGGCGCGGATGATGTGGGGAACCACGCGTGCCAACATCGCCAACATCATCAAGGGTGTGTCCACCGGTTACGCGAAAACGATGGAGATCACCGGCACCGGCTACCGTGCTTCGGTACAGGGCCCGAACCTGGTGATCAACCTCGGCTTCTCGCATGATGTGGTCTATCCAGTGCCCGCCGGCATCAAGATCACTACGCCCCGCCCGACGGCCATCACGGTCGAAGGTGTCGATAAACGTCTGGTAGGTCAGGTCGCCGCCGAAATCCGCGGCTATCGCCCGCCCGAGCCCTACAAGGGCAAGGGGGTGCGCTACGACACTGAAACCATTCGGCGCAAGGAAGGTAAAAAGAAGTGAGCGCTCGCGTGGATCTCAGGGAGCGTCGGCGCGAGCGCCTGCGCTACCAGCTGCGGCAGAAATCGGTCGGGCGCCCGCGCCTCTCCGTGTTCCGGTCCGGCAAGAATATTTATGCCCAGGTCATCGACGATGTGGCCGGCCGTACGTTGGCCGCTGCCTCCACGCTGGATGGCGCCCTGCGGGAGGCGCTGCGCACCGGTGCCGACAAGGAGGCTGCCTCCGCCGTCGGCAAACTGGTGGCGGAGCGTGCTCTGGCCGCCGGGGTCACCCAGGTCGTGTTCGATCGTGGGTCCTATCTGTATCATGGCCGCGTGAAAGCGCTGGCCGAAGCCGCCCGCGAGGGCGGGCTGTCCTTCTAAGGGGAACCGATCATGGCACGTGAACCCAGAGAGGGTGGCGGCGGCGATCGTGGTGGCGATCGTGGCAAACGGAATGACCGCGGGCGCGAGCCGGTGCGGGAACGCGATGGCGGTGATGAGCTGATCGACAAGCTGGTCACCATCAACCGCGTCGCCAAAGTGGTGAAGGGTGGCCGTCGGTTCGCCTTCGCCGCTCTGGTGGTGGTGGGCGATCAGAAGGGCCGGGTCGGCTACGGCGCCGGCAAGGCGCGCGANNAAGGAAGGCCGCACGCTGCATCACGACAGCTACGGCCATTTCGGCGCTGGCAAGGTAATCCTGCGCACCGCTGCGGCAGGCACCGGCATCATCGCCGGCGGCCCGATGCGCGCCGTGTTCGAATCCCTCGGCATTGGTGACGTGGTCGCCAAATCGCTCGGCAGCCGCAATCCGCATAATATGGTGAAGGCCACCTTCGCTGCCCTGCAGGCGGCGGCCAGCCCCCGCTCGGTTGCCAACCGCCGCGGAAAGAAGGTGAACGACATCGTGGGCAAGCGCGAGGCAGCACCCGCGGNNATCGGCCGCAAGCCGGGCCAGCGCGCGACGCTGGCGGGGCTGGGCCTGAAAAAGATTCGCAGCTCCCGGGTGTTGGAAGACACACAATCCGTGCGCGGCATGATTCGTAAGGTCGCGCATTTGCTGCGCGTCGAAGAGAGCGTGTGAGATGAAGCTGAACGAGTTGCGCGACAATCCGGGCGCGCGGCCGACCTCCAAGCGCCTTGGGCGCGGCATCGGTTCCGGCAAGGGCAAGACCTCCGGCAAGGGCGTAAAAGGTCAGAAGGCACGTGAAGGCGTGGCGCTTAACGGGTTCGAGGGCGGTCAGCTCCCGATCTACCGGCGGCTGCCTAAGCGTGGGTTCAAGAATTTGTTCGGCACCGATTTCGCGCCGGTCAATCTCGGTTCGTTGGAGAAGGCGATCGAGTCCGGGCGCTTGAAGGCAGATGAGCCGGTCACCGAAGAATCTTTGCGGGCGGCTGGGCTCGTGCGCGGCGGTAAGTTAGCGCTTGGCGTCCGGCTGTTGGCCAAGGGCGAGATTAAGCGGGCGGTAAACATAACGGTCACGGGTGCGTCCGCCGCGGCGGTGGCCGCCGTCGAAGCTGCCGGCGGCTCGGTGACCACAGCTGTTGCCAAGGAGAGCCCGGCACCATAGTAAAAAGTTCTTTGCTTCTTTCTTTCAAGAAAGAAGATTCTTCTTTTTTTGAAAAAAAGAAGCAAAAAACTTTTATTCGTTAGGGGGTTCCCTCATGGCATCAGCCGCGGAGCAGTTGGCGTCCAGCTTTAATTTTGGAACGTTTTCCAAGGCCACCGAGCTGCGCAAGCGCATCTGGTTCACCCTTGCAGCCCTGATCGTGTACCGGGTTGGCACATATATCCCGGTGCCCGGCGTTGATGCGTCAGTCATGGGCGAAATGATGCGCAGCCACGGCGGCGGCTTCTTGGGCATGTTCGACATGTTCACCGGTGGCGCTCTCGGCCGTATGACGGTATTCGCGCTCAATATCATGCCCTATATTAGCGCCAGCATCATCATCCAGCTGATGTCCACCGCTATCCCCTCGCTTGAGACGCTCAAGAAAGAGGGCGAGAGCGGCCGCAAGAAGCTCAACCAATATACGCGCTATCTCACTGTGCTCATCGCGCTGTTCCAGTCCTATGGCATTTCTGTTGGCCTTGAAAGCATGCACGGCAATCTCGGCGCTGCTGTTCCCGATCCGGGCACCTTCTTCCGCGCATCATGCGTGATCACGTTGGTCGGCGGGACCATGTTCCTGATGTGGCTTGGTGAGCAGATCACCGCCCGGGGCATAGGTAACGGCACCTCGCTCATCATCTTTGCCGGCATCGTAGCCAACCTGCCGCATGCTCTCGGTAGCCTGTTGGAGCTCGGACGTACCGGCGCCCTGTCAATCCCGTTCATCATCGCTTTTCTGCTGATCGGCGCGGGCGTGATCGCTTTCATTGTTTTCATGGAACGTGCGCAACGCCGCGTTGTGGTGCAGTACCCCAAGCGTCAGGTCGGAAGCCGTATGTTTGGTGGCGACAGTACGCACATGCCGCTCAAGATCAACACCGCCGGCGTAATCCCTCCCATCTTCGCCAGCTCGATCTTGCTGGTGCCGGTAACCATTGCGGGGTTCTCGGCTAACATGACGGCGCCCGCCTGGGTGCCGCGTTGGCTCGCGGAAGGCGCCTCGGGCATTGCCAGCCAGCTCGCGCAAGGACAGCCGCTCTACATGCTGACCTATGCGGGAATGATCATCTTTTTCTCGTACTTCTACACCGCTATCGTCTTCAATCCGGAGGAGACTGCGGATAATCTGAAAAAATATGGCGGCTTCATCCCAGGCATCCGCCCAGGCGCCAATACGGCCGCCTATTTTGACACCATCCTGACGCGCCTCACCACGATAGGTGCGCTTTACTTGGTGGCGGTCTGTCTGCTGCCCCAGGTGCTGATCACAAAGTATAGTTTGCCATTTTATTTCGGCGGCACGAGTTTGATGATCATTGTGTCGGTCACCATGGACACGATCACGCAGATGCAGTCCCACCTGATCGCGCATCAATATGAGGGGCTTATCCGGAAGAACCGGGTGAAGGGGAGGGGGCGTTGAACCTGATTCTGCTTGGGCCGCCTGGCGCAGGTAAAGGCACCCAGGCCAAGCGGCTAGAGCAGCGGCAGGGTATCGCGCAGGTTTCGACAGGCGATATGCTACGCGCCGAGGTGGCGGCTGGCTCCGACATTGGGATTAGAGCGGATGCGATCATGAAATCGGGCGCGCTCGTGCCGGATGACATGATCATCGCCATGCTTGAACATCGTGTCCGCCAGACCGATTGCGCCGCAGGCTTCATTCTCGACGGATTTCCTCGCACTGTCCCTCAGGCAGAGGCGCTGGATAACATGCTCGGGGCCCTCGGCGTGGCGCTGGATGCGGTGATCGAGCTGCAAGTCGATGACGCAGCCATGGTCGAGCGTGTCGCGGGCCGCTTTACCTGCGCCCGATGTGGAGCAGGGTATCACGACAGTTTTCATCCGCCGCGTGCCGAAGGTATCTGCGACAGTTGCGGCAGCCATGATTTCAAGCGTCGTGCCGATGACCGCCGGGAAACCGTCTCTGCGCGGCTGGAGGCCTATCACAGCGAGACTGCACCGATTTTGCCTTATTACAGCAAGCAGGGGCGGCTTCATGGCGTGGACGGCATGGCGGACATGGACACGGTCACGGCTGCCATCGCGTTGATCCTATCGCGGCTTGCATCTCGTGTGATGACGACAAATTGAGCGAACCGCGTTGACTTGCCCACCGTGGAGCTTTAAGTGCACTCCCTCGGCGCCATTCAACCCGGATGCGCGCCTTAACGTATTTCGGTGTATCAACCAGCCCTCCACCGGGGCTTTTTTCGCTTGGTGCCCCCGGGCATCATGCAAGGAGCGATGAGCGTGGCGCGTATAGCCGGCGTGAACATTCCTACGAACAAGCGGGTTCTCATCAGCCTACGCTACATCTACGGCATTGGCCCGCAGAATGCGCGGGACATTTGCACCAAACTCAGTATCCCCGATGACCGTAGGGTGAATCAGCTCAGCGATGAGGAAATTCTTAAGATACGCGAGCTGATCGATCGCGATTACCGGGTCGAGGGCGATTTACGTCGCGAGCTGGCAATGAACATCAAGCGCCTGATGGATCTTGGCTGCTACCGTGGTTTGCGCCATCGCCGTGGCCTTCCGGTCCGCGGTCAGCGCACCCACACCAACGCCCGTACCCGCAAAGGCAAGGCCGTCGCAATCGCCGGCAAGAAGAAAGTGACGAAGTAAAATGGCCAAGCCAGCCCAAGCTGCGCGCACCAAGCGCAAGGAGCGGAAGAACATCATCTCCGGCGTCGCCCATGTGATGGCCTCGTTTAACAATACGATGATCACCATCACGGATGCTCAGGGCAACGCGATCGCCTGGTCGTCCTCTGGCAGCCANNATGGAAACGTTGGAGATCGAGGTGAGCGGTCCTGGCTCAGGCCGCGAAAGCGCCCTTCGTGCCCTGCAAGCGGTGGGGTTTTCGATTACAGCGATCCGCGACATGACGCCCATTCCCCATAATGGTTGCCGTCCGCGAAAGCGCCGGCGCGTCTAAGTCAGCCCTCAGCACGCAGCCTTCAATCGTCAGAAGGCGGTGCCTTCGACGGCCTTGTTCTGATGTGTGACAGCTGAATGCTGATAATTGAGAGGTACTAGAGTGGTCATCCAGAGGAACTGGCAGTCACTGATCAAGCCGGAGAAGCTGGAAGTCGAGCCCGGCACAGATCCGCACCGGATCGCGACTGTGGTCGCCGAACCACTGGAGCGTGGCTTCGGGATGACGCTTGGCAACGCGATCCGCCGCATCCTGCTGAGCTCGCTGCAGGGCGCTGCTGTCACGGCCGTGCAGATCGATGGCGTGCTGCATGAATTCAGTTCAGTGGCGGGCGTGCGTGAAGACGTGACCGACATCGTGCTGAACATCAAGCAGCTCGCATTGCGTATGCATGGCGAGGGCCCCAAGCGCATGACGCTGACGGCGACTGGCCCCGGCGAGGTACGTGCCGGTCAGATCCAGGCGGGCCACGATATCGACATCATGAACCCAGACCTCGTGATCTGCACGTTGGATGAAGGCGCAAAGCTCGGCATGGAGCTCACCGTGCAGCTTGGCCGTGGCTATGTCGCCGCTGCCGCCAACCGCCCAGAGGATGCACCCATCGGGCTCATTCCCGTGGATGCGATCTACTCACCTGTTCGCCGGGTTTCCTACAAGGTTGAGCCGACGCGTGTTGGCCAGGTTACCGACTACGACAAGTTGTTGCTGACCGTGGAAACCAACGGTGCCGTCGGCCCTGAGGACGCGGTGGCGCTGGCAGCCCGCATCCTGCAGGATCAGCTCAAGCTGTTCATTAATTTTGATGAGCCGCAGCAAGTTCGTGCGGACGAGCCGCAGGACGACCTGCCGTTCAACCGCAATCTTCTCCGCAAGGTGGACGAGCTCGAACTCTCCGTCCGCAGCGCCAACTGCCTCAAGAACGACAACATCGTCTACATTGGCGATCTGGTTCAGAAGACTGAGCAGGAGATGCTGCGCACGCCGAATTTCGGCCGCAAGTCGCTCAACGAGATCAAGGAAGTGCTGACCAATATGGGTCTGGCGCTTGGGATGAATGTGTCCGGCTGGCCGCCGGAGAACATCGAGGAACTGGCCAAACGGCTCGACGAGCCGTTTTAGGCAATAAGGAAGGTTTGTTATGCGTCACGGGGTAGCGGGCCGAAAGCTCGGCGTCACATCCACCCACCGCTTGGCCATGTTTCGCAACATGGCGGTAGCGCTTATCAAGCATGAGCAGATTACCACGACGCTGCCAAAGGCGAAGGAACTGCGGCCGGTTGCGGAGAAACTGATCACTTTGGGCAAGCGTGGTGGGCTGCATGCCCGCCGCCAGGCCTATGCGCAGCTGCGCGACGACGTGATTGTCAGGAAGCTGTTTGAAACTCTGGCCGATCGCTACAAGGCGCGCGCTGGCGGATATACGCGTGTCATGAAGGCTGGCATGCGCTATGGCGACGCCGCCGATATGGCCGTGATAGAGTTGGTGGATCGCGACCTGAACGCGAAGGGTCAAGATAGCGGGCCTCGCCAGGAGATTCCCGAGTCCGAAGCCGAGTAGCCGGTCTAAGAGCAGCGCGAGAGTTCGGGGGATAGGGCCGGGGGCAAGTGACCCCGGCCCTATCGTCGTTTTAGGAAGCAGCTTACTTAGGTGTCGTTTCGGCTGGAGAAGCCGTGTCCGCCTTCTTTGCCTTCTTGACGCTATGCTTCGTCTTCTTGGGCGTATCGCCGGCATGAGCAGCGACCTTGGCGGCCGCAGGCGTGGTGGGTGCGACGAACGGCTTGCCACTCTTGGCCGCGTTCAGGCTCGCGTCATTGAGGTCTTCAACGGCAGCGTCGCCCGCCTTGGTGGGCACCAGCTTGCCTTTGCCTTCCGTCTTTGCCGCGGCCTTGTGATGCACCGTCTTCTTCTTGGCGGGTGCTGGCGGCGTGGCCGGAGCCGTCGTGTCAGGGGTTGCCGCGGCCGGGGGCTCTGGCGCTGGGGCGGGTGCAGGGGCTGGCGCTGGCGCTGCGGCCGGCGCCGGTGCAGGCTTGGGAGCCTGGGCCACGGCACCCAGCGACCAGGTACCGGTAGCCAAAGCCAGCATCGTGGCGCCAAAAAGATTTGTCTTACGCACGGGGGGAACTCCTCTGATGATGAAGTCGCACAAGCTCGACCGAACCGGTCTGCGCCCATAACGATGCTCACGTGGATAAGTCGCATTGGGAAGGCAAGCGTTGCCACCCCGCACTGCACAATTGTCGCAGTGTGTGGCCGAAGAGTTGCACAGGCCGTATGTACGAGGCTCACATGACCGATTCTGTTCAACCCGGCCTGTTCAGTGAGCCGACCCAGCCCTTTGAGGTCGCTCGTCCCCGGCCGTTGGCCGACCGTCTGCGGCCCACCACCCTGGCCGCAGTGATCGGGCAGGAGCAGCTTGTGGGGCCCGCCGGTACTCTCACCCAGATGCTCAAGCGTGGCAGCCTCTCCAGCCTCATTCTCTGGGGGCCTCCTGGCGTCGGCAAAACCAGCATTGCCCGCCTGCTGGCCTCCGCTGCCGGTCTAGCCTACGTGCAGCTTTCNNTTCGTCGACGAAATCCACCGTTTCAATCGTGCCCAGCAAGACGGTTTCTTGCCCGTGGTGGAGGACGGGACAGTGGTCCTGGTCGGCGCGACGACGGAGAACCCGTCGTTTGCGCTGAATGGTGCACTGCTCTCACGCTGCCAGGTGCTTGTGCTCCGGCGTCTTGATGACGAGGCCATGGAGCGCCTGCTTGGCCGCGCCGAAACCGAGCTGGATCGCAAGCTGCCACTCGCCCCTGAAGGGCGTGCCGCTCTGTGCGCGATGGCGGATGGCGATGGCCGTGCGCTTCTTAATATGGCCGAGCAAGTTGCAGGGCTGCCCGCCACGACGACGCCGCTCGACGCGGTAGCCCTGGCCAATATCGTCGCGCGCCGCGCTGCTTTGTACGACCGCGATCGGGAGGAGCACTACAACCTCATCTCGGCGCTTCATAAATCGTTGCGTGGATCGGATGTTGATGCAGCCCTCTACTGGTTTGCCCGCATGCTCGCCGGTGGGGAGGATCCGCGATATATCGCGCGCCGCCTGGTCCGTTTTGCCTCGGAGGATGTCGGCCTAGCCGACCCGCAGGCGCTGCCGCTGACATTGGCCGCATGGGACGCGTATGAACGCCTCGGAAGCCCGGAAGGCGATCTCGCGCTTGCTCAGGCTGTGTTGTATTTGGGCGCAGCGCCCAAATCGAACGCGGCTTATAAGGCTCATAAGGCGGCTTCTCGTGCCGCGAGAGATACCGGCAGCCTCATGCCCCCTACCCACATCTTGAATGCGCCGACGAAGCTGATGAAGACCCTGGGCTACGGACGTGGTTACACCTATGATCACGAGGCCGAAGACGCGTTCTCCGGCCAGAACTATTTTCCGGATGGCGTCGACCGCCTTGAATTTTACCGTCCTGTTGATCGCGGTTTCGAGCGCGAAGTCGGCAAGCGACTAGCCCATTGGGCCAAGTTGCGCGAGAGCCGCAGTCCGGATTCTGCCTGATGTGTGCCGCGCCACGAGCAGGCTGCAACAAGATGCGGGCCATCAATTTGGAAACCCGACCGTGAGCGTGTCCGCCCAAACGATCACCGATGACGAAGCTGACATCCGTTTGGACCGTTGGTTCAGGCGGCATTTTCCGGCTGCGACTCAGGGCATGATCCAGAAGCTCTGCCGTACTGGCCAGATACGCGTGGATGGCAAACGGGCGGAGGCCGCCACACGGCTCTCGCCCGGCCAATCCGTCAGGATTCCGCCCCTCCCTGCTAGCCCGCCCCCGCCGGCTGAGTCCAAGCCCCTTGATCCCGCCACGATCCGTGAGCTGGAAGGCATGGTGATCTATATGGATGACCACCTCATCGCCCTGAACAAGCCGCCCGGCCTGCCGGTGCAAGGTGGGCCGGGCATCGTGCGCCATCTCGACGGCATGATGGAAAGTTTCCGTCAGGGCGCCGGTGACAAGCCGCGCCTCGTTCATCGGCTGGACATGGACACCTCAGGCGTTCTCATCCTTGCCCGCAGCCCTGGCACCGCGGCCAAACTGGCCGCTGCGTTTCGGAGCCGCCACGTTGAAAAGACCTACTGGGCCGTTGTCGCAGGTCGTCCCTCGCCGCAGGAGGGGCGCATCGACATACCTTTGGTAAAATTCGGCGGCTTGCGTGGTGGCGAGCGCGTGGCCGTGGCGGAAGCGGGGGAGGAAGGCTCTACGCGCGCCACGACCGAGTTCCGCACGCTTGATGCGGCCGGCCGTAAGCTCGCATGGCTGGAATTATCGCCGCTGACCGGTCGAACGCACCAGCTTCGCGTCCATTGCGTTGCCATTCTGGCTCCGATCGTCGGCGACCGCATGTATGGAGGTGAAGCAAGCCATGTCGAAGGGCTGCCGGACCGCCTGCACCTCCACGCTCGTCGCCTGGTGTTTCCTCACCCTGCCGGCGGCACCGTCGAACTTGAAGCTGAGTTGCCCGCACATATGCGTGAAACCTTCCGCCTGATGGGCTTCCACGCTCCGGCCCCAGCCCCCCCGTGGCACTCCACACCAGGCACAAGAGCCCATTAGTCACCCATTTTCCATTCTTTTTCCAAGAAAGCAGGCGATGAAAATCGCTGACTTTTGAAAAAGGAAGCAAAAAGCCTTTGGCCGGTGTGCTTGAGTGGAGGCTTCGGCTTTCCTGGGCGGGCGGTTTTCGGTTAGGAACGCGCGCATGAACGCATATCCACGCCGCTCAAGCCTGTTCCGCCTGCCTGTTTTGGCCGGTGGTGCCGTCATCGTTCTGGGTGTGTCGGGTTTCATCGTGCTTGCGTCAGCGTTGAGCCCGGATCGCTTGCGTGAGGACCTGCAACAGGCGGTTGAGCGCGCCACCGGCCGGACGCTGACAATATCCGGCGGCGTGCATCTTCGGCTTGGTCTGGCTCCGCATGTGGAGGTGGACGATGTTGCCCTCTCCAATATTGAAGGCGGCTCGCGGCCACAGATGATCACCGCCCGCAGCATATCGGCGGAACTTGCCCTGCTTCCCTTGTTGTCCGGTGATGCAGTGATTTCAGGGCTGACCATCGTCTCACCCGACATCTTGCTGGAGCGCATTGCCGATAACACCCCCAACTGGGTTATTACCCGCGCCATACGGCCAAGCTCTGCTCATGGCGCGGCCGGCCAGGGCGGTGGATCAGCCAATGGCGGCGGAGGGCCACACCGAGTCCAAATCCAAACGATCACGCTGCAGGGTGGGCAGATCACGTGGCATCCTGTGCAAGGGGCACCTGTCTCGGTTGCCATCGACAGCCTGGTTGTCTCCGCTCAGGGCTTCGATTCGCCGATGTCGCTCTCCTTTCGGGGATCCGAGGCCGGAGTGCCCATCACGCTTACGGCCAGCGCCGGTTCGCTTGAACGGCTTGAAGGCGGACCGGTCAGCGCGTTGGCTGGCGCCTGGCCGCTCACGCTCGACCTGGCCGGTGCCGGCGTGACCCTGCATCTTCTCGGCGGGATCAACCACCCTGAGCAGGGTCGTAGCTACCAATTTCGCCTGACCGGTCACGCGGACGATCTTGGCACGCTCAACGCGTTTCTTGCCAAACCCTTCTTTCCGCCTGCCACGGAAATCAATGCGACTGCTTTGTTGTCCGATAGTAGCCAGGGCGAACTGCAAACGTCCCAGCTCTCAATCCATGCCGGTGCTTCGGATCTCAACCAGTGGGTTCCAGGCCTTACCCTGAAGCAGGCGGTACTCTCGGCGCCTGGCCCAGGGCAGGTGGCACAGCTGGATGTCGACGGCATCTACCAGCAGCAGCCGCTGCGCATCGCCGCCACTGTCATGCAGCCGGACATGATAAGTGGGGGCGGGCCGCTTCAGGTGACGGTGACTGGCCAAGCGGCTGCGGCGAACCTCTCGGCCCATGGCACGCTGCCTCCTGGCCTGAACGCGGCTGGCCTGGACATGACCGTCAATTTCCACGCGCCTGACCTGGCAGCGCTATCGCCCTTGGTCGGCTATAACTTGCCGCCGGCCCAGGGGGTCAATTTGAATGCCGAAATCGTCGATGCTGGCGTCAAACTGCGCGGTATCGCAGTTCAAAATCTATCCCTGAGTTCCTCCTTCGGAGACGTCTCGGGCAACGTTACCGTCGATTGGGCACCGCGCACCTCGCTGACCGGGACGCTCGCATCGCGAGCTCTGGACTTCGACGGAATCACCGCTTCCCTCCCTTTGGCCCTGCTTCCGCGGGAAACCAGAGCAGACGCGATGCCGATGTCTCCGGCAGCCGCGCCCAGCCTGCCAGTGCCCGAGGCGGCACGAGCGGCGGTTCCCGCCTCTGCCAGAATTCCGCTCGACCGGCTGCGAAACACCGATGCCGATCTCGCCCTCTCAGTGGATGATCTGGTTTTCGCAGGACAGCATTATCACGATCTGGACGCCCATCTGACACTTGATGCCGGCAAACTGACTTTGAACCCCTTTCGCGCCATGGCGCCAGAGGGGGCTATCATCGGCGGCATCTCGATCGACGCGAGCACCGATCAGCCGCCAGTGGCGCTGTCGCTCCGGTCGCCCTCCATATCGGCGGGGGCCGTCGCCCGGGTGCTGGGATATCCCGATGGCGCCAGCGGCACCATGCAGGTCGATGCCCAGTTGAGCGGTGTCGGCGAAACACTGAGCGGCTTGGAAGCCAGTCTCGAGGGCCGTGTCGGACTCGCCATGGTCAATGGCCAGGTGCAGGACGCCCTGATCGAAGGTCTGATCGGGGATGCGTTACACACAGCCGGCCTCTCCTCCTTCGGCGGCGGCACAAGCCAGGTGCGTTGCTTCGCGCTGCGCACAGATTTTTTGGCGGGTATCGGCCGCGTGAGGGCCTTGGCACTGGATGCTTCGCGGCTCACGCTCGATGGCACCGGGCAAATCGATCTGCGCGACGACACTGCCGAACTGCATCTCACACCGCGGGTGCAAATTGGTCCGACTGACGTGGCGGCACCTGTTCAGTTGACGGGCCCGCTCGGCCACATGAAGGCGGAGCTCGATCCAGTTCTTGGAGGGGGTCGGGTCGGCCTCTCCATCGGCGGCAGCGGGCCCGCGCCATCGCATTGCGAAGGCGATCTTTCGCTTGCCCGAAACGGTCTCGGCGGCCCGCTACCCGCCCCGATGACCGCGTCGCAACCAGGCATCAAGATCCGCAAACCGAAGGATCTCTTGAAGGGCCTGTTCCACTGACCCGTCGTCTTAGGCTGCCATGAAACGATTCTGGGATAAAGCCGGCGTTGTCGGCGATGCTACCGGCTATGTAATCCAGCTGGATGGCCGCCCCATGCGGCTGCCCGGAGGCCCACACTTGGTGCTACGAAGTCTCGCCCTGGCGAATGCCATCGCGGCCGAGTGGCAGGCGGCCGGCATCGCTAAGGGCGGCGACTTTCAGGCTGAGGACTTACCACTGACGCGCATTGCCGGCACCGCACAGGATCGCGTTGCCCCTGATCCCGGATCAACGATCGATGCTTTGGCTCGTTACGGCGGCACCGACCTGCTGTGCTATCGCGCGACTGGCCCGGATAGCCTCATCGCCCATCAGGCAACCAATTGGCAACCCTGGCTAAACTGGGTATCCCAGCGCTACGGTGCCGATCTGCGCGTTGGATATGGTATCGTGGCTGTCAGACAGCCCGACGCCGCCCTCTCTGCGCTTCGGCACGCTCTTGGCGGCCACACCCATGAGACACTCGCCGGCCTCGGCGTTCTCGTGCCTGCCGCTTGTAGCCTGGTCCTTGGCCTTGCGGTCGCTGAAGGCGATCTCGATGCTGCCGAAGCGCACAGGCTGGCCATGCTCGATGAGCTGTTTCAGGCGGAACAATGGGGCGAGGATCGCGAAGCCACGGCACGACGCCGCGCGGTGGAAGCCGATATCGCGATCGCTGCCCAATTCATTGCCCTCGCGCGGAGGGGACAAGATGCAGGATGCCCTCCGCCAGACTGATGATGCGCAGAACCGGCTCCCAGAGCTGGAACGACCCTAGCGCCTGAAGCGGCGCCCAGGCGACCTCCGCCGCGTCGCCATCCGCCCTTGCCTCACCCTGCGTCCAGAGGGCGCAGAAATCCAGTATGGTGTAGTGGTACTGAATGCGGGCGTCGGCATCGCGATGGATACTGTCGACGTGTCCTGCCAGATGCAGGTCGCCCACTATGAGCCCGGTCTCCTCGGCCAATTCCCGCCGTGCCGCGTCTTCAGCAGTCTCCCCCACACGCTGCGCCCCGCCTGGCAAGCTCCAACTGCCGATAGCCGGCGCCCGGCCGCGTTTGATCAGCAGCACTTCGCCTGGCCGGAGCACGGCAATGCCTATGCCGACCAAGGGGCGGTTGGGGTATTCACGTGTCATTGCGGGCCTACGCAAACGAAAGAAAGGTCTTCTTTTTTGAAAAAAAGAAGCAAAAAACTTTTGGGGCGCTGTCGCGGGCTCGCCGGAACGAACCGCAAAAGAGTAAGAGTTCTTTGCTTCTTTCTTTCAAGAAAGAAGGCCTTCCTTTCTATCCAGCGCCCAACGTCCTCAGCGCCGCTCCGCGCTCAAACAGCCTGAGCAGCAGCCGTATCGCCATTCCGCGCTCCGACGTCAGTTTCGGATCCCGCTCCAACAGCAGCGCCGCATCCCGGTTCGCCATGCGCAGCAGTCCCTCGTGCTCCACTGGGTCCGCCAGACGCCATCCCGGCTGCCCGGATTGTCGTTTGCCGAGTAAGTCACCGCCGCCGCGGATACGAAAATCCTCGTCGGCAATCACGAAGCCATCATCGGTGTCCCGCAACAATACCAGCCGGCGCCTGGCGGTTTCGGTGAGCCCTTCCTCATGAAGCAGCAGGCAATAGCTTGCCGCGGCTCCGCGCCCTACCCGCCCCCGCAACTGGTGGAGCTGTGCCAGGCCGAAGCGTTCTGCGTGTTCTACCACCATGACGCTGGCGGCGGGCACATCCACGCCGACCTCCACCACCGTCGTTGCCACCAGCAGCCGGGTTCGTCCTGCGGCGAAGGCGGCGAGCGCGCGCTCTCGTACATCGCTATCCATCTGGCCGTGGGCCAGTCCTACCTTGTCACCGAAGCGACGCTGGAGATTTCCATGGCGGGCTTGGGCCGCGGCGATGTCCAGCAACTCGTTCTCGGTGACCATCGGGCAAACCCAGAATACCTGGTCGCCCCGGTCGAGCGCGCGCGCGATCCCATCCACGATGTCGTCGATCGTCGTCAGGCTGTGCAAGCTGGTTTTGATTTTCTGACGCCCTGCCGGTTTTTCGGAGAGCCGGCTCACCGCCATTTCCCCCCAATGCGTCAGCAGCAGGGTCCGTGGGATTGGCGTGGCAGTCATGACCAGCACGTCCGTTGTATCTCCTTTGTCGCCGAGCGAAAGGCGCTGATCCACGCCGAACCGGTGCTGTTCATCGATCACGGCGAGCGCGAGATCCTTGTAGGCCACGCCCTCCTGGAACAACGCATGGGTGCCCACGACTACTGAAATCCGTCCGCTTTGCAGGCCCAACAGCGTATTCCGTCGCGCGACCCCCTTGATCGATCCGGTGAGCAGCGCCACCGGCACCGGGCAGATTTCCGTCAGTGTTCGATGATGCTGCCGCGCGAGCGTCTCGGTGGGCGCCATCATGGCGGCCTGTGCCCCGGCTTCCACCGCGCGCAGCATGGCCATGGTGGCGACCAGCGTTTTGCCGGACCCAACATCCCCCTGCAGCAGCCTGAGCATCCGGGCGGGAGCCCCGAGATCGGCATCGATCTCCGCCAGCGCCAGCGTCTGCGACGCTGTCAGTGCATGCCCGAACCGCACCAGTGCCGCCTCCCGCAGCTTGCCCTCACCGACCAGCGCACGGCCAGGCCGTGACCGTTCTCGGTTGCGCATCCAGGACATGGCAATCTGGTGGGCCAGCAACTCATCATAGGCCAGACGTATCCGGGCTTCCGGCGGCGGATGCTCGCGTGGCGCATGCAAGGCGTAGAGCGCCTCTGCGAATCCGGGCCAGCGTTCCCGCTTCAGCAGGGTTGGCTCATGCCATTCCGGTAGCGCCGGTATCTGTGAAAGCGCCTGGGTTAACGCCCCGCGCAACTGGCTGGGGAACAGCCCCGCAGTGAGCGGCCATACCGGCTCCAGCGCCGGGATCATCTCCGGCCGGTCCGCCGGCGCGATATGGTCGGGGTGGGGGATGGTCAGCCGGTCGCCAAAACTATCCAGCTTGCCGCTAACGATGATCCTGCTTCCCGCTACCAGCGCCTGCGCGCGGGCCGGCTTGAAGAACACCAGCTCCGCGAAGGCCGTTCCGTCCGTCACAATCACCCGCCAAGGCTGCCGCGTGGTCGCCGGTTTTTCATGCCGGACGACCTCCACTTCCAACGTCGCCACCTGGCCGGGTAGCGCGCCCTTGATCGTCGGCCGATGCCGCCGGTCGACAAAGCTTTCGGGCACATGAAACAGCAGGTCCAGCACCCGCGTGCCGCCGGTGGCCCGTGCCAGCAGGGCCGCCACCGCCGGCCCGACGCCACGCAGGGTCCCCTGCGGCACCAGCAGCGGCGCGATCGGATCGCCGGTATCGGCGTTCGGACCGGCATTGAGATTCGNNACAACGAAGGCGCCTGCTGTTCCGCGCCAATCACCGCGGTACCAAGGAAACCGATTTTCTGGTTGGCGGGTTCGTGACCGCGCGGCTGGAGAGTTTTACCCAGGCCGAGATCGAAACGCTGGAAGCCATCATGGAACTGCCCGATCCGCTGCTGGCGGATTGGCTCACGGGCCGTCTGCCGATCCCGCCGGAACACGACCAGCCCATGCTGCGGGCCATGCGGGATGCGGCAGGCCAGGAAACGCCCCAACAGTGAGTATTCCCCATATCTACGGCGCGCCCGAGGGTTTCGACGCCCTTCTGCTGATCCGCCGCGCCGAGGAACATCAAGGCACGCTGCTGCATGTGGCCCGCAACGAGGCGCGGATGATGCGGCTGGCCGACCTGCTCGCCTTCTTCGCCCCCAGGATCGAGGTGCTGCGCTTCCCCGCCTGGGATTGCCTGCCCTATGACCGCGTATCCCCCAACCCGGCCGTCGTCTCCGACCGTATCGCGACCCTGACCCGCCTGCTGGAGCCCGCTACCGGCCAGCGCATCGTGCTGACTACGGTGAACGCGGCGGTGCAAAAAATCCCGCCCCAGTTGGTGTTTTTCGGCGAAAGCCTGGATGTGACCGGCGGCGGCACCATCCGGCCCGAAAAGCTGATCGCCTATCTCGATCAGCACGGCTATGGCCGCGCCGATACCGTGATGGAGCCAGGCGAATACGCCGTGCGCGGCGGCATTATCGACATCTTTCCCTCCGGCGAAGGCGATCCCGTCCGCCTCGATTTCTTCGGTGACACGGTGGAATCCATCCGCCGCTTCGACCCTTCCACCCAGCGCAGCACCGAGAAAGCGGAAAAATTCTCGCTGCAACCGGTCTCTGAAGTCACTCTCGATCCCGCCAGCGTCGCGCGCTTCCGCACCGAATGGCGCGAGCTGTTCGGCCAGGCCGCCGCCTCCGATCCCGTCTACCAGGCGATTTCCGAGGGCCGCCGCTATCCCGGCATGGAGCACTGGGTGCCGCTGTTCCACGAGGGCATGGAAACCCTGCTCGACTATCTGCCAAACCCCTCGATCTCCATGGATTCGCAGTTCGAGGAAGCGCTCACCGCGCGGCTGGAGATGATCGCCGACCACTACGCCGCCAGGCGCATGGTGCCGCGCGATGGAGAAGTGCCGTATCGCCCCTTGCCCTCCGAGCGCCTGTATCTCGACCGCCCCGCCTGGGATGCGATGCTGGCCGGCAAGCCCGCCTTCATCTTCTCCCCCTACGGCATGCCGGAGGGGGCGGCCGGTTTCGACGCCGGCGGCCGACCCGGCGTGGTGTTCACCCAGGCCGGCACCGGCATTTCCACCAGCGTGTATCAGCAGCTCGCCGCGCAGGTGGCCAGTTGGGCGGGGCAGGGCAAGCGCACCATCGTTGCCGCCTGGAGCCGCGGCTCCCGCGCGCGGCTGGCGGCCCTGCTGGCTGAAAACAAGCTGCGGGCGGAAATCATCGAGGATTGGGCTGCCATCTCCCGCACGCGGCGGGAGACGATCGGCGTCGTGACCCTGGCGTTGGAACGCGGGTTCGTTGCCGAGGATTTCGCCGTGGTGGGCGAACAGGATCTGCTCGGCGAGCGCATCAGCCGCCCCGCGCGCAGGCGCAAGCGCGCCGATCAGTTCATCGCCGAAGCCACCGAAATCGCCGATGGCGACCTGGTGGTTCATCAGGATTACGGCATCGGCCGCTACGATGGACTGGAAACTCTCAATGTTGGCCAGGCGCCCCATGATTGCCTGCGCCTGATCTATGACGGCCAGGAAAAGCTGTTCCTGCCGGTGGAAAACATCGAGCTGCTCTCCCGCTTCGGCAGCGAAACCCAGGGCGTGGCGCTCGACAAGCTGGGTGGTGCAAGCTGGCAAAGCCGCAAGGCGCGCATGAAGCAGCGCATTCGCGACATGGCCGGATCGCTGATCCGTATCGCCGCCGAACGGCGCCTGCGCGACGCCATGACCATCGCCCCCCCTGAAGGCGCATGGGACGAGTTCTGCGCCCGCTTCCCTTTCGCCGAAACCGAGGACCAGACCAGGGCGATTTCCGACGTGCTGGAAGATCTCTCCTCCGGCAAGCCGATGGATCGCCTGATCTGCGGCGATGTCGGTTTCGGCAAAACCGAGGTGGCATTGCGCGCCGCCTTCGCTGTGGCGATGTCAGGTGCGCAGGTCGCGGTCGTGGTGCCCACCACGTTGCTCGCCCGCCAGCATTTCCGCGGTTTTTCCGCCCGCTTCGAAGGCCTTCCCGTCAAGGTCGGCCAACTTTCCCGCATGGTGACCGCGAAGGACGCGGCCGAGGTGAAGCGCGGGTTGGCCAATGGTGACATCAACATCGTCATTGGCACCCACGCGCTGTTGGCCAAGGGCATCGAGTTTTCCGATCTCGGCCTGCTGATCGTGGATGAGGAACAGCATTTCGGTGTCAGCCACAAAGAGAAGCTGAAAGCTCTGAAGGCGGATGTGCATGTTCTGACGCTGACGGCGACGCCCATCCCACGCACGCTGCAACTGGCGCTGACCGGCGTGCGGGAAATGAGCCTGATCGCCACACCGCCTGTCGATCGCATGGCGGTGCGCACCTTCATCATGCCGTTCGATCATGTGGTTATCCGCGAGGCTATCCAGCGCGAACGTTTTCGTGGTGGCCAGGTATTCTGCGTGGTGCCGCGGCTGGAGGACATGCCGAAGATGCAGACGCGCCTGCGCGAAATCGTGCCGGAAGCGCGCATCGTGGAAGCGCATGGCCGCCTTTCCCCCACCGACCTTGAACGCGTGATGACGGAGTTTGGGGACGGAAAATTCGATATTTTGCTGTCCACCAACATTGTTGAAAGCGGCCTCGATATGCCGGCCGTCAACACGCTGCTGATCCACCGTGCGGACATGTTCGGCCTCGGCCAGCTCTACCAGTTGCGTGGCCGTGTGGGCCGCGGCAAGCAACGCGGTTATGCCTATCTTACCTGGCCACCGGGCTCGAAACTTTCGGGTGCGGCGGAAAAGCGCCTCGATGTGATGCAGACGCTGGATCAGCTCGGCGCCGGTTTCACGCTTGCCAGCCACGATCTGGATATTCGCGGTGCCGGCAATCTGCTGGGCGATGAACAATCCGGCCATATCCGAGAAGTGGGCATCGAGCTGTATCAGCAGATGCTGGAGGATGCGGTGGCCGAAATGCGCGCCGAGAAGGGGCGCATCCGCACCGAGGACCGGGACTGGACGCCGAACATCAATCTCGGTTTGCCCGTGCTGATCCCGGAAACCTATGTGCGCGATCTGCCCGTGCGCCTTGGCCTGTATCGGCGCATCGGCGCGCTGACCACGGATGGCGAGAGTGAGGCGCTGGCCGCCGAACTGGTGGATCGCTTCGGCCCATTGCCTGAGGAAGTCGAAAACCTGTTGCAGGTCGTGCATCTCAAGCGCGCCTGTCGGGTGGCTGGCGTTGAAAAACTCGAGGCTGGCCCGAAAGGCATGGTGCTTCAATTCCGCGGCAACGCCTTTCGCAACCCCGCCGGCCTGGTGCAATGGCTTGGCACCCGCAAGGGCCTGATCAAGCTCCGCCCTGACCACAAGCTCGCCGTGGTTCGCGACATGACCGTCGCCGACCGCGTGAAAACCGCCGACGACCTCCTCGGCAACCTCGTCCGTGTCGCCTCTCAAGCAAAGGCCGCTTAAATGGTTAAAAGTTCTTTGCTTCTTTCTTTCAAGAAAGAAGGCCTTTCTCTTTTGAAAAAAAGAAACAAAAAACTTTTATTCGTTGGCGTGTCGGGCCTGCTCGTTGCAGCCGCGGGTCCGGCCCCGGTGCATCAGTTTCTATCCGTCGCGGTGTCGCCCGATGGCGTGCATGTGGCCTCGATCGAGGGGGATGTGTCGGCGGCTGGCACGGCAGACATCAAGCAGATCGTCATTCGTAGCGTCACCAATGGTGCAGCCGTCACCGTGAAACTTCCCTGCGGCGCCGTGCGCGAGTGCACGCCATCCAGCCTTACGTGGTCGCCGGACGGCAAGCACCTCGCTTTCGTTCTGCGTGTTCCTGGCAGCCACGATCACTCAATCTACACCGTTGATCCGAGCGGCAGCACGCCCACGCGCCTGCTCGCTTTCAACGGCACACTTGAGGATCTGCGTTACACCCCAAGCGGTACCCTGGCCGTGCTCGCAACCGCTGGTGCCGCCAAGGAAGTGGGCGCCGTGGAAGCCGGTGCCGCGGAAGTCGGTGTCCTGGGCACCGATGTTCATGAACAGCGCATCGCCACCATCGGCACCGACAACACGCTGCACTGGGCTTCGCCGCCCGACCTGTTCGTCTACGAATACGATGCGCGCCCCAACAACCAGGGCTTTGTGGGCACCGCCGCCCATGGTGACGGGGACAACAACTGGTGGGTCGCTAAGCTGTACGCTTTCGCACCCTCAGGTGCCGCCAGCGTGATCTACAATCCCGCTACGCCGCAGCAGCAACTCGCCAATCCGCGCGTTTCGCCCGATGGTAAAATCGTCACCTTCATCGCCGGCCTGATGAGCGATTTTACCGCGACCGGCGGCGAGGCCTATATCCTGCCGCTCTCTCCGGGCGCCCGCGCGCAGAGTATCACCCCGCATTTCCCCTCAACCGTGCAGGCCCTCTCCTGGTCGTGCGACGGCACACATCTGCTCGCCTCCGTGCAGCATCTGGACCAATCGCAGCTGATGTTGCTGGGCCTCACCCCCACCTCCACGCCACCCGCGCCGCTCCTCTCCGCGCCCGAAACACTCGGCGGCGATGGCCTGGGCATCGCTACGGACTGCCACACCATCCTGACGGCCGCGATCCATCAAACTTTTACATCCGCGCCGGAAATCGAAACCGGCCCGATCGGCCACTGGCAAAATCTTACCCATTCCAACGCCGCCCAGCATGTGGCCGCCCACGCGCAATCCATCGCCTGGTCCAGCGACCAGTTCCATCCGCAAGGCTGGCTGATCCTTCCCGACCACACGGCAGCGGGTGCGAAAATTCCCATGATCACCCAGGTGCATGGCGGCCCATCCTGGCTTAACCGCCCCGCCTTCATCGGCGCCGGGCTCGATCACCGCCTGCTGGATGCCGGATACGCGCTGTTCCTGCCTAACCCTCGCGGCAGTTACGGCCAGGGTGAGGCGTTCACCAGCGCCAATGTGAAGGATTTCGGCTACGGCGATTTGCGCGATATCCTTGCCGGCGTCACCGCCGCCGAGCACGCCGCCCCAATCGACGATCACCGCCTCGGCCTCATTGGCTGGAGCTACGGCGGCTACATGACGATGTGGACAGTGACGCAAACCAACCGCTTCCGCGCCGCGGTGGCGGGTGCTGGCATTGCGAACTGGCAGTCCTACTATGGGGAAAATGGGATCGACGCGTGGATGATCCCGTTCTTTGGCGCCTCGGTCTACGCCGACCCCGCCGTCTATGCCAAATCCGCGCCAATCACCTTCATCACCCACGTGCATACCCCCACGCTGGAGGTGGTGGGTGAGAACGACATCGAATGTCCCGCGCCGCAAACCGAGGAGTTCTGGCACGCGCTCAACGCTTTGGGCGTGCCCACCGAAAGCGTGATTTACCCCGGCGAAGGCCACGCGATGCGCAATCCGGCGCATATCGAGGATTTTCAGCGGCGGACGCTGGCGTGGTTTGCGAAATACCTACGCTAGAGCGCGATGGCCCAAGGGCTCGCAATGCCCAAAGGAGGAAGGTCTTCTTTTTTGAAAAAAAGAGGCAAAAAACTTTTGACTATTGGTGCGGGGCTCGCCGGAACCGTACGCCAAAGGTAAAAGTTTTTTGGTTCTTTTTTTCAAAAAAGAACACTTTCCTTCTTGCTTCCCGCCCTCACAATCCGCAACTGCCCCGGCCTGCTCGCCCGCGCCACCGTCACCGCCCGCTTCGGGCAAATCCCAAAACACGGCACCCCAATCACCCCGATCCGTCCCCGCTGACCACGCGCCCGCAAAGCTTTGCGCACCGCCCGTGCCAGCGTCTCGTCGCCATCCTTGCCAAACCCGCCATTCAGCTTTTTGCTGCATTTGCGGCAAATCAGCAGGATATCGGTCCATCCTGTCTCCAAGACGGGGCCCGTCTCCACAACGGGGGCGTTCGCATCAATCTCATCCATGCACCCCTAACGCATGGCACGCCCCGGGTTCACGCCGTATACGCGCGCCCCAATCCTAGCTCCTTCAGACCGCGGCGATACGCGATCGAGGCGCGATCCGCGCGGATATGCGCCTCCGCCATCAAATCCAGCGGCAAATCCTCCGGATACTGCGTCTCCACGATCGCGCGATCTTCCTCGAACACCCGCCGGTTGAAATCATACACCGAAGCCAAATCACCGCCGCGATCGAAATTGCGCGCGATCGGCACGAAAAGGCGCGTTATCCGCGCGGAAACGGGCGTGGCGCAGTTGAACAGACACAGCCGCAACCCTTCGGGAAAAAAGATCGTCAGCCGCGGAAAAAACGGGAACTGAACCTCAAACAACCGCCGCCATAAAAACCCCTCCGGCACGGGCACGGGTTCGGCCATGCCATGCGGAATATTCGCCACATCGCTGATATAATCGCTCACCAGCACGCCATCCTCTCGGCGGCTCACCGCATAGCTCGGCACCACCGGATTGTTCGGATCGGCAAAAGTGTTCTGATGCACGAACGCGAAATGCGCCACATCCAGAAACCCCTCGCATTGCCGCCCGGCGGCACCGGCGATGTCGATCGAGGGCGGCAATATCTGGTCGAACTCCGGATCGTCCCATTCGGGGAATACCGGGATCCGCGCCGGATCAGCCTCTGGATCCAGGCTCGTCCAGATCAGCCCATAGCGCTCCACCACCGGGAAAACCTGTATCCGCATCCGCTCCGTTGGCACCGCGCCCGGCTCTGATGGGATGGCCCTGCAGAATCCATCCGGCCCGAACCGCAGCCCGTGATAGCGGCACACGATCTCATCGCCCTGCACAGACCCGATGCTCAGCGGCACGCCGCGATGGATGCACAGATCGCGGGCCACCACCACCCGCGCGCCGGCGCGATACACCACCAGGCGCTCATCCAGCAGCCGCACCGCCACGGGGGCCGCGCCGATATCTGCGGCGAATGCCACCGGGTACCAGAACCGTGCCAGCACATCCCAATCGCCGGGCGCAAAACTGCAATCCCGCGGCCGCTTCAATGCCGCCGCCGTCACGCATCACCGTCCGCGCCGTGCAGCGCCCGCCAGATTGTATCGCGCCGCATCGGCGTTTTCCGGAATCGGACCCCGGTCGCATCATGCATCGCGTTCGCCAAGGCAGCCGGCACGGGATTGAACGGGCTTTCGCTCATCGACTTTGCCCCCATCGGCCCGAGCCGGTCATACGTGTCGGCAAAGAACACGTCCACGCGCGGCAAATCTGCCAAGCGAGGCACATGATACCCCCGGAACGCCGGATTTTCCACTGCCCCGCCCTGATCAAGCCTAATCTCCTCGAACAACGCCGCCCCGATTGCTTGCCCCACGCCCCCTTCCACCTGGCCGCGGCACTGCACGGGATTGATCACCCGCCCCGCATCCGCGCCATGCACGCTTTGCAAAATCCGCACCGCCCCCGTGGGCCTATGCACGGCCACGCGAAACCCGTGCACATTGAACGCCACCGTGCGCGGCGTGCCCGCGCTGCGCCCCTCCGCCTCCAGAGCCCCCAGCTCCGCAAGCCCGATCCTCTGCGCCGGCGATACCATCGCATCGCCCTCCAGCCGCCACGCCTCCGCCGCAACGCCCGAGCGCGCCGCCGCCGTCTGCCGCATCGCCGCCGCGAGAGCCTCTGCCGCGCGCTGAGTCGCCATGCCCGTGATTGCCGTGCCGGTGCTGCCGAACACCCCCGTATCATGCGCCAGCAACGCGGTGTCTGATTGGCGCAGGCTTATCCGGTCGGCCGAAACCCCCAGCACGGATGAGGCAATCTGTGCATTGGTAGTGCTGGATCCGTTGCCGAACTCGGCAGCGCCCACCGTCAGCACATAGGCGCCCTCCACCAGCGCCATCCGCGCCTGCGCGAAATGCCCGTTTGGTGGCGCGCTATCGATCATTGCGGCCGCCACGCCGCACCCCACTGCCCAATCCGGGTCCGCCGCAATCTCCGCTGGCACCTCGCCGCGGGCCAGCGCGCTCTCCACGAATTCCAGGCACTGATCCAGCCCATAGCTACCGAATTCCACATCATGCAGCGCCATGTGTGTGGACGTCATCTGATCCCCGGGCCGCACCACATTGATCTGGCGAAACCTGATCGGATCGATGCCCAGGCCCCGCGCCAGCTCATCCAGCGTCTGCTCGATCGCAAAATTCGTCTGCCCCAGGCCAAAACCGCGGAACGCACCCGCCGGCGGCGTGTGCGTATACACCACCACGCCGTCAACCTTCTTGTTCGGGCAGCGATAAAGCCCGATCGACTCGTTCGTGGCATGGAACATCACCGCCGCGCCGTGATTGCCATATGCCCCGGTGTCGGAAAGCACATCCAGCGCGATCGCCGTCAGTTTGCCATCCCGCTTTGAGCCGATCTTCGCCCGCACCCGCATCGGATGCCGGCACGGGGCACCAAAAAAATGTTCTTCACGCGACAATTCCAGTTGCACGGGCCGGCCCAGTTTCATCGCCGCCAGCGCCACCACATCCTCGGTCAACATCTCCTGCTTGCCGCCGAATCCGCCGCCCACGCGCTCGCAAAAAACCCTTACCCGATCTGGCGCCAGCCCAAACAGCCGCACTAGCGCATCGCGGGTCAGGAACGGCACTTGCGTGCTGGATCGCACATTCAGCCGGCCGGCCTCATCCATCCACGCAATCGCCGCCAGCGTTTCCAGATAGGCATGATGCATGCGCTGCGTGTGATATTCGCCCTCGCACACCAGATCAGCCGCCGCAAAGCCAGCCGCCACATCGCCGATCTCGTCGTGCAATTCGGCCACGATGTTGCGCGCCGGATTGGCGATCCGTGCCACACCCGCATCCTTGGCATGCACCGCGGGCGCATCCGCAGCCAACGCTGCCGCGGGTGTGAGGGCGGCCGGCAGCACCTCATACGTAATGTCCAGGCGCGCGCAGCCTTCCTCCGCCGCGGCCACGCTATCGGCTACCACGGCAGCCACGCGCTGGCCCACATGCCGCACGATATCATCCAGCAGCCGCGTATCGTCCGGGTTGTCGCGGTAATTTTCGTGTCGCGCTGTCGAATACAGCAGATCCGGCGCATCCTCGTGCGTCAGAACCAGCCGCACCCCGGCTACGTCATAAGCTCCGCGTGTATCGATTCGCACCACCCGCGCGTGGGCATGCGGTGATCGCACCAGCTTCATGTGGAGCACGTCGCCGGCGGGGCAGGGGAGGGCATCCAGCGTGTAAGCCGCCTGGCCGCGAACGATCGCCTCGGCCCCCGGCGCCAGCGGGCTTGCCGGATCGCGCACAAACGGCACCGCAGACGGCCGGTCCAGGCTGCGTATGGCATCCGCAATCGGCCCATAGCCCGTGCAGCGGCAGATATTTCCCTTCAGCGCGCGCCCCAGATCCTGGCGCTGCGCCTGATCCAGGCTCGCCGCCGTTACCAGCATCCCCGGCGTGCAGAACCCGCACTGAAACGCTGTATGGTCCAGAAACGCCTGCTGCACCCGGTGCAAACCCTCCGCCCCCGCCAGCCCGGCCGCAGTGGTCACCTGCCGCCCTGCCGCGCGAAAGGCCGGCACCAGGCAGGAATGCACCGGCTTGCCACCCAGAAGCACGGAGCAAGCACCGCAATCGCCCGCATCGCAGCCTTTCTTCACGCTCACATGGCCCGCCTCGCGCAGCAGCGTGCGCAGGCACTGCCCGGCGCGGCCCACCAGCACCTGGGCGACTCCATCGACCGTGACCGGTATCGTCTGCGCCCCGCTCATCGCGCCGCCAACTCCCGGCAAATCTCTCCTGCGAGGCGGTGTGTCATGTGGCGCCGCCAATCTGGCGCGCCGTGGCAGTCGTCGAACCAGCCCCCGGCCGCATCGACTGTTCGATCGATATCCCGTACCACTCTTTCTGTATCAGGCGGTGTTGTGAATCCGCACTGCACTGGCCGCCGCGTGGCCGCCGTGATCGTCAGCTTCACGCCGCCGCCCACCGACCGGCCGATCACCAGCGCCGCTGATCGCCCTTCCTCGGTCAGCGAGACTTGCCGGAACGCGAAGCGCCCCTCCAGCGCCTCTCGTCCGATGGCCACACGCCGCAATACATCGCCCGGTGCCAGGCATGTCTTGCCCGGCCCCAGAATGAAATTCCGGGCGGGCACGCTCTCATCCGTGCCATCGGCGCGCCAAACGGTGCATACGCCATCCAGGGCCACCGCCAGCGCCGCCATGGGGGCAGCCGGCAGCGCCAGGCAGAGATTTCCGCCCACAGTCGCCATATTCCATATCTTGAATGATCCCCACAGCGCGCGGCAGCACTGCTGGATCAGCGCAGCCGCGGGGAAGGCCGCATTCGCTGCCATGGCTTCGAGCTCGGCGAGGGTGCAGGTAGCGGCTATTGAAATTCCATTCACGTGGGTCTCGATTGCCGGCCATCCCAGCGCCGCCAGATCGATCAGCCGCCTGAGGTGAGGCTGCGGCTCGGAGAAAACCCAGGTGCCGCCAGCCAGAAACGCATCCCCGTCTTGCCTCGCCGGCAGCTCCGCTCTGCACCCTGGCCGGACCACGCCCTCCACCGCGTTGAGATCCACGCTGCTACATCCGCCACCCAACAGATAAAAGTTCTTTGCTTCTTTCTTTCAAGAAAGAAGAGTCTTTCTTCTTTTCTGAAGAAAAGAAGCAAAAGACTTTTATCTGTTGGGGTGTTGTCATACGCGGAGAGCGTCGCGGCGGGCGAAGAGGGCGGGGGCGGCTGCGCGGGCATTCACGATGATTTCGGCGAGGTTGGCGCTTTTCAACTCGCCGTCTTCCACAACCGCCATTCCATCGATCATGGTCAGCGACACATCGCTGCCGCGGACCGCATGCACCAGGTTATGATGCAGATTTGCATGCCGGCCCTCGGCGAAGAACGGGGTCATTCGCGGCGTATCGCCGCGCACGGCGATCAGATCAGCCTTTTTCCCAGCTTCCAGTGAGCCGATATCATCCGCCATCCCAAGCGCACGCGCACCCCCGATCGTCGCCATACGAAGCACCTCCCACGCATCCAGCGCGGTCGCATCCATCCGGCTCAGCTTGGCCAGCAGGGAGGAGGTTTTCATCTCCTCGAACATGTCGAAATTGTTGTTTTCCTTCTCGCCATCTGTGCCCAAGCCCACCGCCACGCCAGCCGCCAGCAGATCCACCACCCGCGCCGCCCCGCTCGCAAGCTTCATGTTGCTCACCGGGTTATGCGCCACCCCCACGTTATTGCGCGCCAACATATCGATATCGGTATCGTCCAGCCACACGCAATGCGCCAGCAGCACCCGCTCCGGTGCCAACAGCCCGAACGCTTCCAGCGCCTGCACCGGCCGTGCACCATATTGCTTCAGGCTTTCCGACACCTCGCTCGACGCTTCGGAAATATGCGTGTGCAGGCCTGTGTTGTGGCGGACCGCCATCTCGGCCGCCCGCCGCCGTCCTGCCTCGTCCGTATAGAACAGATGCTCCAGCCCCACCCACGCCTGGATGCGCCCATCCGCGCGGCCATGCCACGCCTCTATCAGCGCCTCGTTGTCATCCAGCGTATCGAAATAGGCGAAATCCGGATGCGCCCCCACATACGGCACCATCACCAGCCGGTTGCCGATGCCCACCGCCGCTCGCGCGCTGCCATCCATGAAGCGCCACATGTCCACGATCGTGGTGCTACCGCTCAGCACGGATTCCGCGTAGCACAGCCAGGAGGCCGCCTCCGCTTCCGCCGCATTCAGCACCCGGTGCATCGGGTTGATATAGGTCTCCAGCCAGTCCCACACGGGCAGCCCTTCCGCCGTGCCGCGCAGCAATCCCGAATGGCAATGCGTGTTGATCAGCCCCGGCATGATCACGTGATCGCGCAGATCCCGGTGCACGGCCCCCTCCGCCTGCGCCGCCAACTCCGCCCGCTTCCCCACAGCCAGGATGCGCCCGCCCTCGATCAGCACCGCGCCATCGGCGATCACGCCCTGGCCGGGCCCCATCGGTATCACCGCATCGGCGGTCAGAAACTGGCGCATCGCCAAGCCATTCACCCCAATGATCCGCGGTGGCCCGCGCAGGCCATCCGCCCCTCAATTGTGTTCGCTCGGCCCCATGATCACAATGCCCTCGGTGGCCTCCACATGCCGCACGAAGATGTACTTATCCTCCCGGCCATCGCTGTGCTTGCGGCGGATCCCCGGCTGCACTACCGCCTCCACCTTGGCCACCACCAGAAACGGCGCCGCCGTCGCCAGCCCCTGTGCGCACAGCGCATCGAAATCCGCCAGGCTTTCCGCGGTATAGGCATGTTCCAGCCCCGCCCCGCGCCCGATCGCCGCGATATCCACAAGCCCGCTCGCCGTGTGCGTCGGCGGCCCACCAATGGAGAGGTAGCAGGCGTTATCCCACACGATCACCAGCAGGTTCTCCGGCCGCTCATTGGCCAACGTCGCCAGAATCCCCAGATTGAACATCATGCCGCCATCGGTATCCAGCGACACGATGCGCCGGTGCGGCAGGCCCGCCGCCAGCCCGAAGGCCTGCGGCGTCACGCAGCCCAGTTGCTGCTGAAACAGGCTCGCCGCGCGCATGTGCGGCGCCGCATTATACCATTCATCCACGCTGCCACCCAACGACAGCACCACCAACTCATCCCGCAGCCGCGCCGCCAGCGCCTGCATGCACTCGTACCGGGTCATCGCACCACGCTCCCGCCCAGCACCAGCGCGCTATGATAATAGCTGGCGTAGGACCACGCGTAGCATTCCGCCACTGCCCGCCGTATGGCGCTTGCCTCCTCTACGATCCGGTACGGGATGCGCATGGCCTGCAGCAGCGGCTCCATGGTCATGCCATGGGGGATGGCCCACCAGTTGTTCTCCCCCAACTGCCCGCGATAGCACATCACCATCACCACCGGGATACCCGCGCCCATCCCCATCCGCGCCAGCGGCTCGATGGCGGCGCGCAGCCCGGAATTCTCCATCACCAGCGCCGCCCGCTTGCCGGAGAGGAACACCCCACCGCAGATCGCCGCCCCTTCGCCTTCGTTGGTCACCCGGATCGTCCTGATCTCGGGGTCCGCATCGAGCGCGACATATAATTCCTTCAGCAATGAATCCGGCAGATAGCAGACGATGCTGACGCCTGCGTCTTTCAGGCCCGCGATCACTGCTTCGACGGCATCGGGCTTCACGTCAGACTCCGAAAGAAGGAAGAATGTTCTTTTTTGAAAAAAAGAACCAAAAAACTTTTACTCCTGCGCCCTCACCACGATCCGACACGCCCGCCCACCACGTACCTGAACAAACAAAAGTTTTTTGGTTCTTTTTTTCAAAAAAGAACAGCCTTCCTTCACTTCACCCCCACGGATTGCAAATAGATCAGCAAACCCGCTTCCAACAAATCCTCCGGCGTCATCGGCAGCTTCCGCCGCGATCCGCTTGGCCCCTCGATAAATAGCGAGGCCACCCCATGCGCCATCGACCAGATATGCAGCGCCACCATCAGCGAGGGCGGCCGTCCCTGCGCCGGCATGCCCCGCACCGCCAACTCCGCCGCAGCCCGCAACACGGCGAACGCCCGCTCGGAAGCCGCCAGCAATGCCGGGTCATCCTCCAGCGGAAACCCGGGCTCGAACATGGCCGCGTAATAGGCGGGCGCCTGCCGTGCGAAGCCGAGATAGGCGCGTGCCACGCTCTCGATCGCCGCCACCGGATTAGGCCGGCCTTGGTCCCAGGCAGCCCGCAACTCCCCCGCAAACCGGTCGAAACCCTGCCGGGCGATCTCCGCGATCAGCGCATTGCGGTCCCGGAAATGGCGGTAGGGCGCCGCACCACTTACGCCCACGGCCCTTGCAACCTCTGCAAGTGTGAACCCGTTCGGCCCGCTCTTGCCGATCATCTCCAGGGCGACGGCGATCAGCGCCTCGCGCAGATTGCCATGATGGTAGCTGCCGCGCGGCGGCTGCTTGGGGCCAAAGCTCATGCGCTCAGCCTACCGCAAAAATAAGGGCGCGGCGGATGCCTCCGCCGCGCCCCTATGCCCGCACGGCTCAGCTATCACGCGGCGCTGTGCGCCACGCCTTTCTCGGCCAGAAGCGTCTCCAATTCGCCGGACTGGAACATCTCGGTCACAATATCGCAACCGCCGACGAATTCCCCCTTCACGTAAAGCTGCGGCACCGTCGGCCAGTTCGAGAACTGCTTGATGCCATCGCGCAGGGCCGGATCTTCCAGCACGTTCGCCGTGCCGAATTTCACGCCCATATGCGTCAGGATCTGCACCACGCGCGCGGAAAAGCCGCATTGCGGGAAGTGTGCGTTGCCCTTCATGTAGAGCATCACCGGGTTCTCGGCGATCTCCTTCTCGATCCGTGCAGATACCTGGGTCGTCTCGCTCATCCATTCTCTCCTGAAAATCTAGCCTTGCGCATCCGGAACCGACGTTTGCAGCGCCAGCGCATGCAGAACGCCGCCCATCCGCCCCCCCAAAGCCTGGAACACCATCTGGTGCTGCTGCACCCGGCTTCGGCCCCGAAAACTCTCGCTCACAATCCGCGCCGCGTAATGATCTCCGTCCCCGGCCAGATCCTCCACGCTCACCTGCGCATCGGGCAAGGCGGCACGGATCAAGGTTTCGATTTCGGTGGCCGTCATCGGCATGCGCGTCGAACCCTCAGTTCATCCAGGCGGGAAAGAAGCGCTCATGCGCCTCATGCAGTCGCGACGCCGATATGGTCACGCCGTCGGGCAGTGTCAAACCAGTCCCTTCGGTCCGGCCGATCACGGCCGCCGGCACGCACGCCGCGCCAAACTCCCGCAGCAGGGCTGCCGGGTTCTGGGTCGCCACCACATAGCGCGCCTGATCCTCCCCGAACCAATAGGCATGTGGCGCCAGCCCGGACGGCGCCGGCATCAGGCTCACCCCACTGGCGCCCGCCATCACCATCTCCGCCACCGCGACGAGTAAACCCCCATCCGAAACATCATGGCACGC
Organism: Acetobacteraceae bacterium; assembly: GCA_003133065.1. Taxonomy (GTDB): domain Bacteria; phylum Pseudomonadota; class Alphaproteobacteria; order Acetobacterales; family Acetobacteraceae; genus BOG-908. The sequence continues at coordinate 8,087 of PKZM01000150.1, read as the reverse complement.
CGAAACACCGCCGCGCAGGATGGCTGCCCGCACCAAATCGCCGCACCGGCGCTCGGCCGACAAATCCACCACCGGCGGCGCCCCGTCCTCCCGCCCCGCAATCTCGCGCAGCCAGAGTGATTGGCCCAGATGCCCCTGCGTTTCCCCTACCAGCACCAGCGTATCCCCAGGGGCAGGGGCAATTCCCACCGCCGTCGCCGCATCGTCGATCACGCCAAGACCGCCGATCGCCGGCGTCGGCAAAATGCCCGTCCCTTGCGTCTCATTGTAAAGGCTCACATTTCCGCTCACCACGGGAAAATCCAGCGCGCGGCAGGCCTCCGCCATCCCGGTGATCGCCGCGGCGAACTGCCCCATGATCTCCGGCTTCTCCGGGTTGCCGAAATTGAGGTTGTCCGTCACCGCCAGCGGCCGCGCGCCCACGGCCGTGAGGTTCCGCCATGCTTCCGCAACCGCCTGCGCCCCGCCCGCCCGGGGATCGGCCGCGCAATACCGCGGCGTGCAATCGGTCGTCAGCGCCAGCGCCCGCCGGCTGCCATCGATCCGCACCACCGCCGCATCGGCGGCGCCGGGCCGCTTCACCGTCTGGCCGCCCACCGTGCTGTCGTATTGATCCGTGATCCACGCCCGCGAGCACAGATCCGGGCACGCAATCAACGCCAACAGCGCCGCCTCGATCCCCACCGGGTCCGCCACACCCCCCAGCGGCGCCGGCGGGACCGGCTCCACGAAAGGCCGCCGATACGAGGGAGCCAAATCCGCCAGCGGCTCCAGCGGAATATCCGCCTCCACCCGGCCCTGGTGCCGCACCACAATCCGCCCGGTATCGGTCAGGTGCCCGATCACCGCGAAATCCAGCTCCCACTTTTCAAAGATCGCCCGCGCCAGTTCCTCCCGGTCCGGCCGCAGCACCATCAACATCCGCTCCTGGCTCTCCGACAGCATCATCTCATACGCCGTCATGCCCGCTTCACGTTGCGGGCACGCATCCAGATCCAGATCGATCCCCACGCCGCCCTTGCCCGCCATCTCCACCGACGAACTGGTCAGCCCCGCCGCCCCCATATCCTGAATCGCCACGATCGCGTCCGTCGCCATCAGCTCCAGGCAGGCCTCNNGCGACGATGGCGTCGGTGGCCATCAGCTCCAGGCAGGCCTCGATCAGCAGCTTTTCGGTGAACGGATCGCCCACCTGCACGGTCGGCCGCTTGGCATCCGAATCCGCATCGAATTCGGCCGAGGCCATCGTCGCGCCATGAATGCCGTCCCGGCCGGTGCGCGACCCGACATACACCACGGGATTGCCCACCCCGGCCGCGGCGCTGAGAAAAATCCGGTCCTGCCGCGCAATCCCCACCGTCATCGCGTTCACCAGCGGATTGCCATCGTATGCCGGATGAAAATTCACCTCGCCGCCCACGGTGGGCACGCCCACGCAATTGCCGTAGCCGCCAATGCCGCGCACCACACCATCCACGATCCGCTTCGTCACCGGATTCTCCGGCCGCCCGAACCGCAGCGCATTCAGATTGGCCACCGGCCGTGCGCCCATGGTGAACACATCGCGCAGAATGCCCCCCACGCCCGTCGCTGCGCCCTGATACGGCTCGATGAAGCTCGGATGGTTATGGCTCTCCATCTTGAAGATCGCCGCCAGCCCATCGCCGATATCCACCACGCCGGCATTTTCCCCCGGCCCATGGATCACCCACGGCGCCTCCGTCGGCAACTCCCGCAGCCACACCCGGCTCGATTTGTAGCTGCAATGCTCCGACCACATGACGGAAAAGATGCCCAGCTCCGTCAGGCTCGGCGTGCGCCCCATGATCTCCAGCACGCGGCCATACTCCTCGGCGTTCAGGCCGAATTGGCGGGCGAGGTCGAGGGAGACGGGTGAAATCAAGTGCCAGGCCTCAAGAAAGAAAGTTTTCTTTTTTGAAAAAAAGAACCAAAAAACTTTTGCCTATTTAGGCGGGTGGTGGGGTCAGCGCGCGACTAGTGACAAAAGTTTTTTGCGTCCTACGCCGCCAAGGCCTCAACGAGTCCATTAAAAAGCGGCCTGCCATCGGTGCCCCCCATCAGCGGGTCCACCAGATCCTCCGGATGCGGCATCAGCCCCAGCACCCTGAGGTTCTCGCTATAAATCCCCGCAATCGCTTGCAGACTACCATTCGGGTTCGCGCGGGACGACATCTCACCGCCAGGAGTCACATAGCGGAACGCCACCAGGCCCTCGCCTTCCAGCCGCGCTACCGTCTCGGCATCCGCAAAATAATTCCCATCCCCATGGGCCATCGGCGCCCGGATCACCTGGCCGCGCTGATAGTGTCGGGTAAATGCCGTATCCGAACGCTCCACGCGCAAATGGCAGTCCCGGCTGATGAACCGCAGCCCCGCATTGCGCAGCAGCGCCCCGGGCAAAAACCCCGCCTCCGTGAGAATCTGGAACCCGTTGCAGATACCCAGCACATGCCCGCCCCCGGCTGCGAAATCCTTCAGCGCCGGCATGATGGGGGACTGCGCCGCCATCGCCCCGCACCGCAGATAATCCCCATGGCTGAAGCCCCCCGGCAGCACCACCAAGTCCAGCGCCGGCAGAGACGTTTCTCCATGCCAGATCATCGCAGGCTCCCGCCCCGTCGCCTGCGCCAGGGCAATCGCCACATCCCGCTCGCGATTGGTACCAGGAAACACGACAATGGCTGCTTTCACACGAATCCTCCGCCACGCGACAGCCCGGACAGTATCACGAAACGCAATCTCCTAGCGCCGCTGCGATCGTCTCGCAGCCGCGCGCCAGTTCAGCCTCGAACGTTGCCGCCAATGCCAGCGCGCGGCCTTGCCGCCCGATCGCCTCCGCCTCCGCCTCGTGGGCGTGCAGCCACGCCATCCGCTTCTCCAGGTCGGAGAGGTTGGCTGCTACCGGGACAAAATGCTCCCAGGGCCGCATCCTCTCATGCAGCCACATCCGGGTGGCATCGGCCGGAACCTTCAGCACCGTGCTCCCGGTCAGCAGTTTTTGCAGCAGCCCTCCCGAGCCCGCCGTGGCGCTGTCGGTTTCAAACGCATACCGGCAAGCTTGCCAATGCTCCACCCCATACGAGGCCGGGCCGGCCAGGGCGACATCAAACATCGTGGCCGGCCCAGCCTCGGCGAGACCCTGCACGAAGGCGCACAGATTCGCACTGTCTTTAGGTCCGCGCCAGAACGCCACGCGCCGCCGCTCCGCCCAAGGCGGACCTTCCGCCAGCCTCTGCCGCATCCGCTGATGGCCGAGGCTGCTGATGAATTCCGGATCGGGGATCAGCGCCGCATCCGTCCGCACCCCGCAATAGGCAAGGCCAGGCTCCGCTTGGCGGAACGCCACGTTGAACGCCACGCGTCCTGTCCCGGTCTGCCCGGACCCCGCATAGGCTTCAAACAGCGGCAGCGCCGTCACCCACCGCGTGACGAGTTGCGGCAGATGCGGTGTCGCATACAGGCTTGCCGGCAGCGCGAAACTGATCGCGCCGGGCGCCGCAACCTCGCACATCACCACGTCGGCGCTGCCCGACGGTGCGTCCGCGCAGCCCAGCCGCACCCTGGGGAAGAACCGGCCGCTCGCGGCGCGTGCGAGCAAACGCTCGCAGGTCGCCTCGTCGCGGCACAGCACGGCGCCGATAATGCTCTTGCGCAGCAAGGGCGGCGGCACCGCCGTGCCGTCGGCCTCCGCCAGTGCCACCGCGCGCCGTAGCGTGAACCGGGCACCCGCCTCGCCGCGCACCGCCTCAAGCATCGATCGTGCCAGGCATGCGGCCGCAATGGGCGAGCCGGCAGCTTCAGCCTGCAACTGCGCGAGGTAGGGAGGAAACAGGGTAGGTGCCACGATAAGTGCCCGAAAATCAGAAAACCCACGCCCCGGCAACTGCCGCTTCAGAGCAGCCCCGAGGCGAGATTTACCGTCAGTGCGATGATCACCGTGTTGAACAGGAATGCCATCAATCCATGCAGGGTTGCCAGCCGCCGCAACTTGCGGGATGTGATCTGCACATCCGAAACCTGGAACGTCATCCCCAGCACGACGGAGAAATACAGGAAATCCCAGTAATCCGGGCGTTTTTCCCCTGGGAAGTCCAGCCCCCCATCGATCTCGGCCGCCGGCGATCCGCGCGCATAGAACTCGTGGGCGTATCGCAAGGCAAACACCGCCTGGGCCAGCAGCCATGAAAGCACCAGCGTGATTGCCACGATCGCCACTTTGGCCTCGCGCACGCTGTCCGCGGCGCCTTTCATGCTCCCGAACTCGCCCAGAATGGCGGCAAAGCTCGCGGTAACGCCGGCCAGCACAAGAAAAAACAGGGTCCATTCGCCGTCCTGCTGCGCTTCCGCATGCGCCGGCATCCGCGCGGGCGGCGAGGTTGCGAACAATACCGCGATCATCAGCAGATAGGCCGCGGTCCCCACATCCCAGGCCAGGATGCCCCGGGCCCGCGCCGCCATCCCGTGCGGCAGCATCAGCACCGCCACCCCGCCCACCGCGGCCGCCAAAAACAGCCGCAGATGCCCGACCACCACGCCCCGAACAAATCCACGCACGGTGCCGGCAGCCCCCAAAACGAACAAAAGTTTTTTGGTTCTTTTTTTCAAAAAAGAACAGAACTTCTTTCTTGAAAGAAAGAAGCAAAGAACTTTTGCCTCCTTAGGTTCGCACTAGGTTGGAGAGGGGTGGGGCGTCCTGGCTGCCCGGCAGGATCACGTTCATGGAAGCAGCGCGCAGGCCGAGATGATCAACCAGCACACCCTTGATCACGCTGCGCAAATCCGTGGTGGGCGCCAGATCGCGGTTCTCGAACAGCGCCGAGGATGCAAGCCCCGGCCAATCCGTGCGCACCCGGCCGCCGGCGACTGCGCCGCCCACTAGGAAGGAAACTCCGGCCGTCCCGTGATCGGTACCGTTGGTGCCGTTGATCCGCGCCGTACGCCCGAATTCCGTCACCGCCAGAACTACCGTGTTCGCCCAGGCGGCCCCAAGCCCCGCCTGCAGCGCCACAAGCCCTGCATCCAGTTGGCCGAGCGCCGTCTGCAGGCGCTTCACCTGTGCCGCGTGCGTATCCCAGCCGCCGATTTCCAGCGCCGCCACGCGCGGCCCACCCGGTTGCGCCAGCAGATGCCCGGCACTGCCGCACAGTGCCTCAAAACTCCGGTCATGCGCCGGATCGCCCGCCTGCCCCTGCAGCGCGCCCGCATCGAAGCCGCGCTGCTTGATCCCTTCCGCCATGGCCGGCCCGATCACGGGATCGCGCAGGCTGATCGCCAGCAGGCGCTGATACAAATCGGCACTTGGCTGCGCGAAATGATCGGGCGCCCAGGCCTGAACGGTTGCGCTTCCACGCAGCAGCAGCGGGGCCGATAGCCCGACCGACAAAGCCAGGTCCCGCCCCGGCCGCGACGGCATCACCGATACCGCCCGGTTCAGCCAGCCGCTATCCAGCCGCTGATCAGCGCCGCTCTCCAGGTAATCCTGCGCCTCGAAATGGCTTCTGCTGCGGTAATGCCCAGCCACCGCGTGCACCAGCAGCGCCTCACCGCGCCCGTACATGCCGTGAATGCCAGGCAGAGCGGGGTGCAGCCCGAATTTACCGCCCAGATCCAGCACCCCGCCGGCTTCACCTGGTTCCGGCAAGGCGAGCGGCCCGCGCAGCGCGACGAACCCCGGATCGCCGTAGGGCTGAACCGCGGACATCCCGTCCAGCGCGCCGCGCATCAGCACAACGACAAGACGCTGCTCCGTGGCCGGCGCTGCCAGCGCCATCGCGCTGCGCCCCAGGGTGAACGCCGCCGTCAATCCCAACAGCGCGTGCCGCCTTGACAGGCGCAAGCCCCGCGCCGCCTGTGCCGCATCGGGGCAAAGCCAATCCCGCATCATCATGTCAGCGCCTCTGGAATTCGGGTGAAGCGAGCAGCAGCGTCAAGGCGTCGCGGCGGGATCCGGCGGCGCGTATCTGGCTCAATGTCTGCTGCGTGAGCAGTGGTCCAAGCGTGGCGTGGCCCAATTGCTCGGGATCGATCGCTGCCTCGCGCCCCGCCAGCCCATAGGAAAAATCCACCCGCTGCACCATCGCTTCCGGCCCGGCCCAGTCGGCCGCGCGGTCCGGCCAGCCGATGGGGAACGGAGCCTGAAACACGCCCTGGCCCAGGCTGCCTGCGATATTGGCCAGGTTGGGCACCTTGTCCGGCGTGGCACCAACAGAGCGGAGGCAGAACACCAGAAAATCCTGCGGTGGCCGCAACTTGGTGCCGGTCTCCCAGGCGCCGGGCAGTTCGATGACAGCTTCTGCCGCCGCGCCCAGATCGCCCCTGGTGTCCCGCAGAACCGTTTCGATGCGCCGAACCTGATCCGGCGGGGGATCATCGGCCACAAAGTGGCATACCAGTTTCGTGGCCAGATGCCGGTAGGTGCTCGGATGCGTTCCCAGCCAGTTGAGCAAGGCCAGGCCGCCCTCTTCGCCCGGGGGCCACACGCGCCCCATCACCTCGATCTCGCCGGGTTCGTGCATCTTTGGCCGGAATCGGAACCCGCGCGGCTCGTCGTGCAGCTCGATCGACCAGCCGGTCAGAACCCGCGCGAAATTGGTCACATCCGCCTGGGTATAGCCCGAGGCCGGCGTGACGGTGTGCAGTTCCAGGCACTCGCGCGCCAGATTCTCGTTCAATCCACGGTGGCGGCGCAGACCCACCACACTCTCAGGCCCTGCCGACTGTGCCTGGTTCAGATACGCGAGCATCGCCGGGTGCCGAATCACGGCCACCAGCATGTCGCTGAACCGCCCGGTGACATTGGGCCGGATCGCCTCGCGGACATACGCTCCGCTGCACGCGGAGGTGACGGTCGCACGGTTGGCGACGGTAAAATGATTGGCCCAGAACCATACCAGCCGCTCCCGGAAGGGCGAAGGTGTCATCAGTGCGCAGCCGAGCAGGTCATGGGCCTCACGCGCCGCTAGCATGCCCACCGGGCGCGGCAGTTTTGCGCCCGCTTGGGCCCCGCCGGCCGTGGCTGATGGCGGCATCTCACCGAACACGCTTTTGCGCGCCTGCTGCTGTTCCACGACGATCGCCAGCGCGCCGGCGGTATCAATGGCGCCGGTGGTGGGTGCCGGATCGGGGCCAGCCAGTTGGGTCCGCAGCCAGCCATGCGGGTCGCTGGGCAGGCGCTCTTCCGGCCTGCGCCCGAAGCCGAACCGGTTCATGGCAAGGAATGCAGCATCATCCATAGCTTGTACATATCACTTGCCCGTGTTACCTGGAGTGACGAACTGTATGCCGCCGATCACGTCCTGACACGAACTTCCCTCTGGCCCTGGGGTTAGCGGGCGGGCCCGCAAACCCCAGCGCTTGCAAAATCCCCCGTATTCCCTCATCTGCTGCCCCACACCATCACCGGCTCATGGTCGGGCGCCCGAGACAGGTGTCTCGGCGGCGCTCGTCATGGCATGGAGGCCACCGTGTCCGCGACTGAACTCGACAAGATCCGCAATATCGGCATCACCGCCCACATCGACGCGGGCAAGACGACGACGACCGAGCGTATCTTGTATTACACGGGCGTCAGCCACCGCATCGGCGAGGTGCATGATGGCAATACCACCACCGACTACATGGAGCAGGAGCGCGAGCGTGGCATCACGATCACCTCCGCGGCCGTCACCTGCGAGTGGAAAGACCACCGCATCAATATCATCGACACGCCCGGACACATCGATTTCAACATCGAGGTGAATCGCTCGCTGCGTGTGCTCGACGGCGCCATCTTCATCATTGAAGGTGTGGCCGGTGTGCAGCCCCAATCCGAGACCAACTGGCGCCTGGCCGACCGCTACAACGTGCCGCGCATNNAAGGAAAAGCTGGACATCGTGGCGCTGCCCCTGCAGCTGCCGATTGGCATTGAGGATACCTTCATCGGTGTTGTCGATCTCGTCGAGATGCGCGCGATCATTTGGGAAGGCGGGGAGCTTGGCGCCAAGTTCCACTATGAGGAGATCCCCGCGGACCTTCTTGAGAAGGCACAGGAATACCGCCAGGCGCTGCTGGATACGGCTGTCTCCGT
>PKZM01000033.1:24445-41049 GCA_003133065.1 Acetobacteraceae bacterium | reverse complement strand
AAGAAAGAAGCAAAGAACTTTTCCCCATTGCGTAGGCTGCCGGCGAGGCTCGCACCAACAGTCAAAAGTTTTTTGCTTCTTTTTTTCAAAAAAGAAGACCTTCCTTCCTCTACGCTGCCAACAACTCCACCGCCGCCCGCGCCAGCGCCTGCGCCCCTAGCGCGATGCACGCCTCGTCCGGCTGATAATCCGAGTTATGCAGGTGATCCGCCCGCCCCGGCGCGCCGGATCCCACGCGCAGCACGAAGCTCGGCACGCGCGCCGCTATCAGCGAGAAATCCTCCGCGCCCATGCTCGGCTCCGATGGCGCGAAGACATCGCCCAGTTGCCGCCGCACCGCCGCCACGCTGCCATCGAGCACCGCATCGGCGTTCAGCGTGGGCGGCACACCCTCGATCCAGGCCAGGTCGCTCACCGTGCGGAACATCGCATCCATGCCGGCACAGAGCCGCTTGATGGCGGCCTCGGCGCGCGTGCGCACGCCGGGCGAGAGGCTGCGCATGGTGCCGAGCAGTTCGCAGGAATCGGGGATGATGTTATGCACCGTGCCGGCGTGGATCGCCCCCACCGTGACCACGCAAGGTTCCAGCGGCCCGATCTCCCGCGACACCACCGTCTGCAACGCGCCGATCAAGTAGGATGCCGCGACGATCGGGTCCACCGTCGTGTGCGGATAGGCCGCATGGCCGGAGACGCCTTTCACGATGACCCTGAAACGGTCCGCCGCCGCGTAAGTGGCGCCGCGCACATAGCCAAACCCGCCGACCGGGATCTCCGGGTGGTTGTGGAACCCCAGCGCCATGTCCACACCCTCTAGCGCGCCATCGGCGATCATCGCCGCAGCCCCGCCCAGCGTTTCTTCTGCCGGCTGAAACAGCAGGCGCACGCTGCCGGCCATTTCCGGCGCCATGCGCTGCAGGATGGCGGCCACGCCCAGCAGCGTGGAGCTGTGCACATCGTGCCCGCAGGCGTGCATTTTGCCCTGGGTCTGGCTCGCGAATTCCAGGCCGGTGCGCTCGGCGATCGGCAGCGCATCCATATCGGCCCGGATGGCGATCATCTTGCCGGGGCGGCCGCCCTCGATCACGCCGACCACGCCGGTGCGGCCCACGCCGGTGCGGCAGGCCACGCCCAGCCGGGCGAGTTCGCGCGCGATCACCCCGGCGGTGCGCAGTTCCTCGAAGGCGAGTTCCGGATGGGCATGGATATCCCGCCGCACCGCGATCAGCCCGGCCTCCTCCTCCCGCGCCACGCCAGCGATCGCCGCGCCGATATCGTTGATGTGACCCATCGCCCGATGCTCCTGATTCTGCGCGACCGCGCCCGACGCTTCAGCTTGCTGCCGCAGCTTGCATGCTGGCAAGATCGTTCTGACAGGGAGATTCCCGCCATGGACGACCACCATCTGCCCGAGATGGCCGCGGCGCCAACCGCCACCGCCCGCATAGCTCCGATCGTGCCGGTGATCCTCTCCGGCGGGTCCGGCACGCGGCTGTGGCCCGTCTCCCGCGAGAGCTTCCCCAAGCAGCTCTGGCCGCTGATCTCCGACCGATCAATGATCCAGGAAACCGCGCTGCGGGCCACCGGGCCGGAGTTCGCGCCCCCCGTGGTGGTGTGCAACGAGGAGCACCGCTTCCTCATCGCCGAACAATTGCGCGAGGCGGGCATAGAGGGCGCGCGCATCATCCTGGAACCGGTGGGCCGCAACAGCGCGCCCGCGATTGCCGCGGCCGCCCTGCTGGTGGCCGAAACCGCGCCGGATGCGGTGCTGTGGATGATGGCCGCGGACAGTTCCATCACCAAAACTACGGCCCTTGCCGCGGCGCTGGCCGAAGCCGTGGCAGGCGCCCGTGCCGGCCGCTTCGTAACCTTCGGGATGAAGCCGAACGCTGCGGAAACAGGCTACGGCTATATCGAGGTGGGCGCTGCCCTGGCGGAGGCACCCGGCCTGCACGAAGTGGCCAGCTTTATCGAGAAACCGGATGCCGCCACCGCGGGGCGCCTTGCCACCGACGGCCGCCATTTGTGGAACAGCGGCATGTTCGTATTTACCGTTGCCACCCTGATCGAGGAAATGCAGGCCCACGCGCCGCGCGTGCTGGCCGCGGTGCGCGCCGCCATCACCGGGCGCCGCGCCGACCTCGATTTCATCCGCCTGGACCGGACCGCCTTTGCCGCGTGCCCCAATATCAGCCTCGATTACGCCATCGCCGAACACACCACCCGCGCCGCGGTGGTGCCGGCGGATCTGGGCTGGTGTGATGTGGGCAGTTGGAATGCTCTATGGGCTCTCGGCGCGAAGGACGAGGCCGGCAATGTCAGCCTGGGCGACGTGCTGCTGGAGAACGCGCATAATTGCTACGCGCGTAGCGACGGCATGCTGACCGCCGTGGTCGGGCTGTCCGACACGGTGGTGGTGACCACGGAGGACGCCGTTCTGGTGATGCACCGGGACCGCGCACAGGATGTAAAAAAAGTGGTGGAGCGCCTGCGCGCGGCCGGCCGCCACGAGGCAGCGGCGCATAACCGGGCATACCGCCCGTGGGGCTTTTACGAATCGCTGATCAACGGCGAGCGGTTCCAGGTGAAGCGCATCGTGGTCAAACCGGGCGAGAAACTTTCCTTGCAGAAGCATTTCCATCGCGCCGAGCACTGGGTGGTGGTTGCCGGCACGGCGATGGTGATGCGCGACAATGACCGCGTGATGGTGCGCGAGAACGAAAGCATTTACCTGCCGCTTGGCTGCGTGCACCGGCTGGAAAACCCCGGCCGCATCCCCCTGGAGCTGATCGAAGTGCAGTCCGGCGCGTATCTGGGCGAGGACGACATTGTGCGCATCGAGGACACGTATGGCCGGAGCTAGGCAGGGGTTGTGCCGGAATCGGCATCAAAACGGATGAAAGTTCTTTGCTTCTTTCTTTCAAGAAGGAAGACTCTTCTTTTCTGAAGAAAAGAAGCAAAAGACTTTTGTCTGTTTGGGCGCGTTGCCGGCACCATCCGTCAATACATGTGCTGGCCGCCATTGATGGAGATCGTCGCACCCGTTACGAAATCCGCATCGTCGGCGGTCAGGAAAACGACGCCGCGCGCAATGTCGTCCGCCCGGCCCAGACGGCCCATGGGAATGCGGGAAATGATCTTCTGCAGCACATCCTCCGGCACCGCCCGCACCATGTCCGTATCCACATAGCCCGGCGCGATCGCGTTCACCGTAATGCCGAACCGCGCCCCCTCCTGCGCCAAAGCCTTGGTGAACCCATGGATGCCGGATTTCGCCGCCGCGTAATTCACCTGGCCATACTGCCCGGCCTGGCCGTTGATCGAGCCCACATTCACGATCCGGCCGAATTTCTTGGCCCGCATCGCATCGAAGGTGAGTTTGCACAGGTTGAAGCAGGAGCCGAGATTGGTGTCGATGACCGCATCCCACAGTTCGCGGGTCATCTTGGCCATGACCGCATCCCGCGTGATGCCGGCATTGTTCACCAGGATCTCGATGGCGCCGTGCGCGGCATGGATACGGTCCACCGCATCCTTGCAGGCAGCAAAATCGCCGGCATCGAACTTCAGCGTGGCGATGCCGGTCTCGGCGTGGAAGGCCTCGGCCGCCGCGTCGTTGCCGGCGTAGCTTGCCACCACCTCCCGCCCGGCCGCTTTCAGCGCCACGCTGATAGCCGCACCGATTCCGCGCGTGCCCCCGGTTACCAATGCAATGCGTGCCATGCCGGCCTCCCTTGCCGTTTATTTTTGCCACTATGGCGTGCAAAACCCCCCACCGGCAAGCAGCCCGACGCCCGAGAAGAATCGCGGGGATAGATTGGGATAACCCTGTGGATAGTGCCCGCCGGACGAAACCAGTGGTTGACGACTCGGGAGCGTAAAGAGAATTTTTACACTCTCAGACAATACTTGCCTCAACCGGTGGTCCTGTCGCGGCCGGCCGGAGCGAACTTACTCCCATAGACCCCGTCGCCGACCATGCTCACGCCCCGCCCGAGCGCCCGCCATCCTTCTTTGGAACGCCGCCATGCATCTGCGCCACGTATCTCTGGTCACGTCGCCCTACGGCCTCGCCTTCTCGATCGAGGAACTGATCCTGGTGCGTAGCTGGGCCGAACAGCGGGACCTGCGCCTGACCGTGGCACTCGACCACGTGGTTGATGGCGCCGAGTTCGAGGAAATGCTGATTATCGCGCCGCGCAACCGACAGCGCCGCACGCTCAGCCTGTGGCGGACCAATGCCGCCGTTTTCGCACAGACCCCGACCGGCCGGCCGCGCAGTTTCGCCACCGTAAAGGAGATGCTGGAGGCGATTCGCCCCGCACCAACCCGGCGCAAATCCTGGTTCTCCCGCATCGGCTTCAGCCAATAGGGGAGGCCGCCAACGCTTCCATCACGTGCCCCACCGTTTCCTCAACCGAACCTGCCACATCCACAACGATCGGCTTCTCATCGGGCGCCGGCTCCTCCAGCGTATCCAACTGGCTCTGTAGCAGACTGCCGGGCATGAAGTGGCCCGTTCTGTGTTCGATATGCGCCTCCAGCACCGCCGGGTCGCCGCGCAAATAGAGCAGCCGCACCCTGGGACGGCCGGCGATCAGCCCATCCCGATAGCTCCGCTTCAACGCCGAGCAGGTGATCAGACCAGGCCCGCCTGCTGCGACCCGCGCATCGATCCAGCTCTTCACCGCCGCCAGCCAGGGTGCGCGGTCTGCGTCGTCCAGCGCTATGCCGGCGTGCATCTTCTGCACGTTGGACGCCGGGTGCAGTGCATCGCCTTCCTGGAACGGCCAGCCCAGGCGGGCCTGCAGCGCCTCCGCCACCGTGGACTTGCCGGAGCCGGAAACGCCCATCACGATCAGCACCAGCTTCGCGGTGCCGCTCATTGCGGCATGTACTGTCTTACGCCGTCGCGATCGGCCACCAGCGCCATGGCCGCCATGCCGATGAAAAAACCGGTTTCCACCACGCCCACGATGTCACGCAACTGCCGGTCCAGCGCCGCGGCATCGGCAATCGGATCAAACCGGCAATCGACGATGACATTGCCGCCATCCGTGACATAGGGCGCGCCATCCGTACCCACCCGAAGCCGGGCCGCGCGGGCGAGGGCTGCCAGGCGCGCGTGGGTCAGCTCCCAGCCGAATTTGGTCACCTCCACGGGGATGGGGCATGTCGTACCAAGCCGATCGACCAGCTTCTCGTGGTCGGCGATGATAACGAGCTTCTTGGCGGCACTCGCCACGATCTTCTCCCGCAGCAGGGCGCCCCCTAAGCCCTTCACAAGATCAAGTCCGCTGGTGGTGATCTCATCGGCGCCGTCGACGCAGAGGTCGATCACCTGATGCGTATCGAATCCCACCAGAGCCAGCCCGCCGGCGGCCGCCTGCGCCGCGCTACGCTCCGATGTGGGGATACAGACTATGTTCAAGCCCTGCCTGGCGCGCGCGATGAGGCTTTCGATGAAGAACGCGGCGGTGGACCCGGTGCCCAAGCCGACCACCATGCCATCCTCTACCAGGGCAGCGGCCTGGGCGCCGACCTCGCGCTTCAGTACGTCGCGATCAGGCATGGATAGGTCTCCGAGACAGGAAGCAAAAAACTTTTGAATGTTGGTGTGTACCTCACCGGCCGCGTGCACAAAGGGACAAAAGTTTTTTGGTTCTTTTTTTCAAAAAAGAACATTCTTCCTTCCTACCCCGGCGTTGCCGCCTGATCCAGAAACCAGATCAACGACCCCGCCGACGAAATCCGCGCCGCCGGCTGGCTCCGGTCCCCATCCAGCACCTTGCGCACCACCGGCGCCTTGGCCCGGCCGGCCACCAGGAACGCCACAATCCCGCTGCACGCAATCGCCGGATAGGTCAGGGTCAGCCGCGTCTGGGGTACGCCTTCCGATACCGGCACAACCCACGCCAGCGACTCCTCCAACGCGGCCGTATCGGGAAACAACGAAGCGGTATGGCCGTTCTCGCCCAGGCCGAGCAGCATGACGTCGAACAATGGCCGCGTCATGTCCAGCACCTGCGCGCCATAATACGTCTCCAGCGTCGCCTGATAGGCGCGGGCGGCGTCGGCGGGATCGCCCTGCGTCGGCATCGGGTGAACGTGGTTGGCGGGCACGGGCACGTGGTCCAGCAGCGCCTCGCGCGTCATCCGCACATTGCTGTCGGTATGCTCGGGCGGCACGAACCGCTCATCGCCCCAGAACAGATGCGTGCGCGCCCAGGGAAACCGCGCGGCGAATGCCGGCTCGGCCAGGATTTCGTATAAGCGTTTGGGGGTGGACCCGCCCGAGAGCGCGATGGAAAAGCGCCCCTGCTGGGCACAGGCCAGATCTGTGAGCCATTCCGCCACATGCCGCGCCAGCGCCTCGGGGTCAGCCAGGGTGATGATTTGCGGTTCAGCCATGGTGCTCACCCAGAATGAAGCGCTCCACGGCGAGCGCGAAACCTTCCGCCTCGCTGGAGGCTGTCACCTTCGTTGCTTGTTTCTGCACCGCCTCGCTGGCATTGCCCATGGCGATGGAAAGCCCGCTCTTGCGGAACATCAGCACATCGTTCGGCTGGTCTCCGATCGTTGCGACATCAGCCAGATCGAGGCCGAGCATTTTGGCCAGTTGCGCCACCGCGAAGCCCTTGTTGGCCTCGGGATTGGTCACATCCAGATAATAAGGTTGCGAGCGTGCGGCCGAGGCCGCATCGCCCAGGGCGGCCTGCACTTTCGCCTCGCAGGCTTCCACGCGCGGCAGATCGTCGCTGCAGCCGACAATCTTGACGGCGTTATCCAGCGCGTCGCCAAAATCGGCCGCGATCGTGGGCGCGAACTTCACCGTCCATTCCTCGCGCGACACATGGGGGGCGGCCGCATCGCGCACCAGCCAGGCCTGCGGTGTGTATACCCAGGCATCGAGCCCATCCGCCGTGAGAAGGGCGATGGTTTTTTCGGCAACCGCGCGGGGCAGGGTTTTGGCCTCGATCAAGGACAGATCGGGATTGACCCACATGCCGCCGTTGAAGCCGGCGATCGGCGTATCCAACCCCAGCGGTTCCACCAAAGCCTGCATGCCCCGCGGCGGGCGGCCGCTGGTGATGGCGAACTTGATGCCGTGCGCACGCAGCGCCTGCACCGCGGCGATGGCGCGGGGGGTGAGGTGCTTTTCCTTGGTGACGAGGGTTCCGTCGACGTCGGCCAGGAGGAGTTTGATCGGCATAGACGAGGCCTTTCAAGAAAAGGAAGAATGTTCTTTTTTGAAAAAAAGAACCAAAAAACTTTAATCCTGGCGCCCTCACCACGATCCGACACGCCAGCAACCCACGTACCTGAAAGGTTTTTGGTTCTTTTTTTCAAAAAAGAACACTTCTTCCCTACCTTCCGATAGGCACCCACCCGCGCCCATCCCTCTGCAGCATCTCATCCGCCGCCTCCGGCCCCTCGCTTCCCGCCGCGTAAGGATGCACATGGATGTGCCCCGAATCCCATGCATCCAGCGCCGGCTGCACCACGCCCCATCCGGCCTCCACATTATCCGCGCGCTGAAACAGCGTGGCGTCACCCGTGAGGCAATCGTAGAGCAACGTTTCGTATCCGGTGCTCGGCCCTTCGTGGAAATAATCGGCGTAATTGAAATTCATGCTGACGCCGCCCAGGCGCACGCGCGGCCCCGGTACCTTGGCGCTGAATTGCAAAGTGACGCCTTCGGTAGGCTGGATATGCAGGAACAGAATGTTCGGCGTGAGTTTTTCAACCGGCGTATCGCGAAACAAGGCGAACGGCGCCTGTTTGAAGTGGATGGATATCTCGGTGCGCCGGCGCGCCAGGCGCTTGCCGGTGCGGATGTAGAACGGCACCCCGGCCCAGCGCCAGTTATCGATAGCCAGCCGCATCGCGATATAGGTCTCGGTGCTGGAATTGCAGTCCACATCGGGTTCGCTGCGATAGCCGGGCACCGGGTCCGCGCCATAGCGGCCGGCACGATACTGGCCGCGCACCACATCGCGCACCGCCTGGCGGCCGCTCAGCGGATGAATAGCCTGGATGACTTTCGCTTTTTCCGATCGAACCGCATCCGCATCGAACGATGTGGGCGCTTCCATTGCCACCATAGAAAGCAATTGAAAGATATGATTGGGCACCATATCCCGCATCGCGCCGGTGCCTTCATAGAACTTGCCGCGCTGCTCCACGCCGACGGTTTCGGCCGCGGTGATCTGCACGTGATCGATGTTGTCGCGCTTCCAGATCGGTTCAAAAATCCCGTTGGAGAAGCGCAACGCCATGATGTTCTGCACCGTCTCCTTGCCCAGGTAATGATCGATCCTATAAATCTGTGACTCGTCGAAAACCTCCAGCAGCGCGGTATTGAGCGCCCGGGCGCTGGTCAGATCATGGCCGAATGGCTTTTCCACCACGATACGACGGAAATACCCCTCTTCCTCCCGAGTAAGGCCCGACGCATGAAGCTGTGCGCCTAGCGTTTCAAAAAACCGTGCCGCTGTGGCGCAGTAAAATATCACGCTGCCGGCCTCGGGCAATGCCGCATTCAGCCTGGTAAAGGTATCGGGATTGCCGAAATCTCCTGAAAGATAGATGATCCGATCGCACATCCACGTCCAGGCAGTCTGATCCAGCTTGCCCGGCGCATCGCCACGGCGCTGGGTGACAAAGAAATCCATCGCCTCCGTCAGATGCGCGCGGAATGCATTATCATCCATCTCCCGCGCATCCACGCCGATGATGCGGAATTGTTCATCGAGCAGGCCAGCCAGGCGCAGGTTGTACAGCGCCGGCATCAGCAGCCGGCGCGTCAGATCCCCACCTGCGCCGAAGATGACGAACTGGCACGCCGGCGCGCGCGGCGAGCGGCCCAGCGCCGCTTGGTCGCTGGCAGGCAGGATCGGCTCGGCCGCATCCATGGGCGCCTCAGCCGTGGGTTTCGACGTGGCCGCCGAATTTGTTGCGCATGGCACTGAGCAATTTCTCGCCGAACGTGTTGCCGGAGCGCGACCGGAACCGGGCGTAGAGCGACGTGGTCAGCACCGGCACGGGTACCGCTTCCTCGATCGCCGCCTCCACCGTCCAGCGGCCCTCGCCGGAATCGCTGACGCGGCCGGTGAACTCGGAGAGGGTGGGGTTTTCGGCAAGGGCAGAGGCCGTGAGATCGAGCAGCCAGGAGGATACCACGCTGCCGCGGCGCCAAACTTCGGCGATGTCCGGCAGGTCCAGCGTGTAGCGCTGATCTTCCGGCAGCTCGGTGGAAGCCTTGCCCTGCAGGACATCGAAGCCTTCTGCATAGGCCTGCATCAGGCCGTATTCGATGCCGTTATGCACCATCTTCACGAAATGCCCGGCCCCGGCGGGGCCGCAATACATGTAGCCCTGCTCGGGCCGGCGATCGCGGTTATGCCGCTCCGTGGTGCGGGGAACGTCGCCGATACCGGGGGCGAGTGTTGCGAAAATGGGATCGAGCCGCTCTACCACCTCGGCCGGGCCGCCGATCATCATGCAGTAGCCGCGCTCCAGGCCCCACACGCCACCCGACGTGCCCACATCCACGTAATGCAGGCCTTTGGCGGCAATTTCCTTGGCGCGCCGAATGTCGTCCTTGTAAAAGGTGTTGCCGCCATCGATGATGGTGTCGCCCGGCTCCATATGCTCCGCCAGCGCGGCGATCGTCTGATCGGTGATTTCGCCCGCCGGCAGCATCACCCACACGGCACGGGGCTTCTCCAAACCCCTGAGAAGATCGGCAAGATCGGCCGCGCCGATGGCGCCCTCACCCGCCACGCGCTTCACCGCATCCGGGCTGTGATCATAGACCACGCAATGATGCCCTGCCCGCATCAGGCGCAGGCTGATATTGCCACCCATCCGGCCGAGGCCGATTACGCCCAATTGCATGACAAAACTCCCAAACAAACAAAAGGTCTTTGCTTCTCTCTTTTAAGAAAGACCCGCTGCGGAGCAGCAAGACATAAGAATCTTCTTTTTCTGAAGAAAAAGAAGCAAAAAGACGTCTACCCTAGCGCTTGTGCGACGGCTTCGGTCAACGCGGCAAGGCCCGCGGTGACATCGGCGCCCAGGTGCACCCGCACGGCACGGCGGCCGCGCTCGGCCAGAACGCCGAAATCCCCACGCGCCTGCGCGGCCTTCACCACGGAAAAACTGTAGTGCTCGCCTGGCACATCCAGATCGGCGGCATCGTCCGCCGTGATCTGCAGGAACACGCCGCTGTTCGGGCCGCCCTTGTAAGCCTGGCCGGTGGAATGCAAAAACCGCGGCCCGAACTCCGCGGCGGTGGCCAGCTTCGTCTTGTCCCTGATCAGCAAACGCAATTTTTGCAACTGCGCGATATGCTCCGGGTTGCGCTCCACATAAGCCAGGATGCCCACGTAATCCCCGGCGCCGGCGCGCGCGAACTGCGCCTTCAGCACCTCGGCCAGCGAGCCGCCATGCAGCGCGGCCGCGTTGCGCTCATCGGCAAACAGCTTCACGCCACCAAATGTCGCGAAGGGCGCCTCTTCCGGCAGCTTGCCGGTCTTGTTCACCGCATCGGTCAACTCGCGTGTCTTTATCTTGCTCGCCTCCACATCCGGCTGATCGAACGCATCGATCCCGATGATGCTGCCGGCGACCGCGGTTGCGAACTCCCACAGGAAGAATTGCTGCCCAAGCTCCAGATGCCCGTTTAGCGACACGCGCACCACCGGCTGGCCCGCTGCCTCCAGTGCCGCCATCGCCGCCTCCTGCACGGGATCTGGCGCATCGTTCAGCCGAAGATACGCGAACAGCCGGTCATTGCCGTAGGCATCCGGTGCCGCGAGCGTTTCGCCATCGATCGGCACCAGGCCGCGCCCCAGTTTGCCGGTGCTCTCCGCGATCAACTGCTCCAGCCAGGCGCCCAGATCCGCAATGCCCGGCGAGGCGATGATCGTCACTTTGTCATGCCCGGCCTTGTGCGCCTCGCCCAGAATTGTGCCCAGCACCACGCCCGGATTGGCGCCGGGCGGCGTGCCCCAACTGCACGACTGCACCATACGCAGCGTGGTCTGCAGAAAAGCCTTAATATCGATGCCGATTGCCGCGGCCGGAACCAGGCCGAAATTGGAAAGCACGGAATATCGCCCGCCAATCTGCGGATTGCCGAAGAAGATGCGCCGGAAGCCATCGCCTTCGGCCACCTTCTGCATGTGCGATCCGGGATCGGTGACCGCCACGAAATGCGCGCCCGCGTTCTCCGCGCCGACCGCTTGCTGCATCCGCGCCCAGAAATAGGCTTTGAGGATATTCGGCTCCAGCGTGCCGCCGGACTTGCTGGAAACGATCACCAGGGTTTTCGGCAAATCGACGGCATTTTCGAAACTCTTGATCTGCTGGGGATCGGTGCTGTCCAGCACATGCAGCTTGGGCCAGCCGGCACGGTGGCCGAAGACCTCGCCGAATACCTCCGGCCCGAGGCTGGATCCGCCCATGCCCAGGAGCAATACATGCGCGAAACCCGCCGCCTGCACTTCAGTCTGGAACGCGGTCAGTTCATCAACATGCGCCAAACGCTCGGCCACGATATCCAGCCAGGCCAGCCATTTGCCTTCCGGACCGCCGGTCCAGAGTCCGGCATCGCGGCCCCACAGCTTGCGCACCGCGCCCGAGGCGCGCCAGGCCTCCAGCGAGGCATCCACAGCGCCATCCAACGCCGCAGGCAGCGTATAGTGCAGGCTGCTGATGCTGCTCCCGGCAAGGGCCGCGCGCTTTTTGGCTACCGCCAGCAGCAGCGCGTCGGCAGCCTCGGCGAAGAGTTTGACGCCGTCCTCGACCAGATGTTTGGTGACGCCCGGCATGTCCAGACCCAGCCTGTCGGCTTGCGCCATCACATGCTTGGCCTGGTCCAGCCCTTCGGTCAGCGAAGGCCGCGCGTGCCCATGGTCGCGAAACGCATCCATCGTTGCCGGCGGAATCGTATCGACCGTATCGCGGCCGATCAGCTCTTCCACATAGAGCACATCGCTATAGGCCTTGTCTTTCGTGCCCGTGCTGGCCCAGAGCAGACGCTGCGGATTGGCGCCAGCCTGCTTCAGCTTCAGCCAACGGTCACTGGCGACGAAATCCTGATACCAGGCATAGGCCAGCTTGGCGTTGGCGATGGCAACCTTGCCGCGAATAGACTTCAGCGCCTCGGCATCGGCATCACCCGCGGCCACACGCGCATCGATCTTCTTGTCGATCTGCGCATCGATTCGGCTGACAAAGAAGCTCGCGACACTCGAGATATGGCTGATATCGAGGCCGCGTTCGTGCCGCGCCTCCAGCCCGGCCACATAGGCTTCCGCGACGGATTTGTAGGCATCCTGGCTGAACAGCAGGGTCACGTTGATATTGATGCCGTCTTCGATCAGGGTACGAATCGCCGGCACACATTCCGGGGTGCCCGGCACCTTCACCATCAAATTTGGCCGGTCCACCCATTTCCATAACCGGCGGGCTTCCTGCACCGTGTCCTGCTCACGCAGCGCAAGGTAGGGCGAAACCTCCAGGCTGACGAACCCGTCCAGGCCCTGCGTGTTGTCGAAGACAGGCTTCAGCACGTCGGCGACATGCTGGATGTCGGACACCGCCATCGTTTCGTAGATGGATTGGGCATCGTGCACGCCGCTGGCCGCAAGCGCCTTGAATTCCTCGTCGTAGTCGGAGCCCGATCCCATCGCTTTTTCGAAGATGGACGGGTTGGAGGTGACACCACCTAGCCCATCCTCCTGCACCAGCTTTTGCAGGCTGCCATCGAGCACAAAGCTGCGGCGGATGAAATCCAGCCAGGGTGATTGCCCGTAATCCAGCAGCTGCTTGACCGGGTTTGCGGTCGTGTGAGCGGCCTGTGAGGGATTGACGACGGTATCCATGGCCGGAAACTCCTAAGATAGACGGGCGAGGTCAGGCATGCCCCGCTTGGCGGCGGGCAGCGTTGGCCACCGCGTCCGGGGTAAAACCAAATTTGGTGAGCAGGGCGGAGAGCGGTGCGGAGGCGCCGAACGTGTGCATGCCGATCGCCGTGCCTGTGCTGCCGACGTAACGATCCCAGCCCATTGTGGATGCCTGCTCCACCGAAACCCTGGCGGTGATATGCGGCGGCAGCACGCTGTTGCGATACTCAACCGGCTGCGCCTCGAACAGCTCCCAACTCGGGAAGGAGACCACGCGCGCCCGTATCCCTTCGGCCTTCAAGGTTTCGTACGCGCCCACCACGAGGCTGAGCTCGCTGCCGGTGGCCATCAGGATCACCTCCGGCTCGCCTTGCGGCGGATCGGCAAGCACATAGGCCCCGTGCTTCAGGCCGGAGGCCGGTGCGTATGTGCTGCGATCCAGCGTCGGCAGCGCCTGGCGCGACAGGATCAGGCAGGCCGGCTGCTCCTGCAACGGCATCACGTGGCGCCAGGCTTCCGCCACCTCATTGGCATCGCCGGGGCGGATGACGATCATGCCGGGGATGGACCGCAGGGCTGCCAATTGTTCGATCGGCTGATGCGTGGGCCCATCCTCGCCCACGCCGATACTGTCATGCGTGAAGATGTAGATGACCGGCACTTCCATGATCGCGGAAAGCCGGATCGGCGGCTTCATGTAATCGGAGAAGATCAGGAAGCCGGACCCATACGGCCGCAGCGCCGAGAGCGCCAACCCATTGCAGATCGAACCCATGGCGTGTTCGCGAATACCGAAATGCAGATTTCGGCCGCCATAATTATCCGCCTCAAAGCTTCCCGCACCCTGGAAGGTCATGTTGCTTTTGGTGGAGGGGGCGAGATCAGCGGCGCCGCCGATCATCCAGGGGACATGCGGCGCGATAGCATTGAGCACCTTCTGCGAGGAATCGCGGCTGGCGATCCCCTTCGCATCGGCCGGGAAACGCGGGATTTCCGAATCCCATCCCGCGGGCAGCGCGTGCTGGGTCATCATCTCCAGCTCGGCGGCCAGATCGGGATATTGCGCCGTGTAACGGCCCAGCATCTCCAGCCATGCGGTGCGGCAAGCAGCCCCCCTCTTGCCGATGCCGGCGGCGAAATGATCATATACGCCATCGGGCACCAGAAACGAGGAATCCTCAGGCCAGCCATAAGCGCGTTTGGCGCCACGGATCTCCTCCTCGCCCAG
The DNA here is from genome assembly GCA_003133065.1 of Acetobacteraceae bacterium. Classification (GTDB taxonomy): domain Bacteria; phylum Pseudomonadota; class Alphaproteobacteria; order Acetobacterales; family Acetobacteraceae; genus BOG-908. The sequence goes on along the minus strand of PKZM01000033.1, from coordinate 26,907 downwards.
CGGTTCGCCATGTGCCTTGTTGGTGCCCGCCTTCTTCGGCGCCCCATAGCCGATCACGCTATGCACCACGATAAAACTCGGCCGGTCCGTCACCGCCTTGGCATGCGCCAGGGCCGCCGCCATGGCGGCCAGGTCGTTGGCGTCCTTCACATGCTGCACGTCCCAGCCATAGGCGGCAAAACGTGCGCCGACATCTTCATCGAAGGCCAGATCGGTGCCACCTTCGATGGTGATGTGATTGCTGTCGTAAATCCAGGTCAGATTGCCCAGGCGGAGATGGCCGGCGGTGGAGGCCGCCTCGCTGCTGACACCCTCCATCATGTCGCCGTCACCGGCGAGCACGTAGACGTGATAGCCGAAAAGATCGAAGCCCGGCTTGTTGTAACGGTTGGCCAGGAAACGTTGCGCCATCGCAAGGCCCACGGAATTGCCGCAGCCTTGGCCCAAGGGGCCGGTGGTGGTTTCCACGCCGCAGGTCATGCGGTACTCGGGATGGCCCGGCGTTTTGCTGTCCAATTGGCGGAAATGCTTCAGATCGTCGATCGTCAGCGCCGGCGCGCTGGTGTCTTCATGCTCGTTGACGGCACGCACGCCCGCCAGATGAATGAGGGCGTAGAGAAGCATGGAGGCGTGGCCCACCGAGAGCACGAAGCGGTCGCGATTTGGCCAATTGGGATCGGCAGGATCGAAATTCAGAAATTGTTGCCATAGTGTGTAGGCCACGGGTGCCAGCGCCATCGGCGTGCCGGGATGGCCGGAATTGGCTTTCTGCACGGCATCCATGGCGAGGGTGCGGATGGTGTTGATGCAGAGCAGGTCGATATCGCCAGCCTGCTGCGAGGCTTCCGTGGATGCTGAAGCGGCCGACGCCATGGCTTACTCTCCTCGGGTTCAGGCGATTGAAGCGCGCCTATACCGGCGCAGTTTCGCCTCGCCATGGGAGCTAAGCTAGTGTCAAACCTGTGACAAACACAGGGGGCCGGGCGCAAGAAAGCGTGTTCTTTTTTGAAAAAAGAACCAAAAAACTTTTATCTGTTGCTTACGTTGCCTGCGAGCCCGCGACAGCACAGCCAAAAGTTTTTTGCTTCTTTTTTTCAAAAAAGAAGACCCTTTCTTCCTTTACTTAAAATAGCGAGAGCTGCGGCACGACGCCCGGCACCGCAAAATGCCGTGTCTCCAGCTTCACCCGATCTTCGAACCCCCATTGCCGCGCTGCCCGGTTGAACCGCTGGCCCAGCAGCTCGGCATAAGCGCCCTGCCCCATGAAGCGCTCGTGGAAGCGGCTGTCGTTCAACTGGCCTGCCCGGGTCTGGCGGATAAGTGTCAGCACATGCCGCGCCCGCTCGGGGAAATGCGCGCCCAGCCAGGCCTCGAACATCTCGCGCAGCTCATGGGGCAGTCGCAGCAACACATAGCCGGCATGCCGCGCGCCGGCCCGGGATGCGCGCTCCAGGATTTTCTCGAGTTCGGCGTCGTTCAGGCCGGGAATCATGGGGGCTGCCAGCACCGCGGCGGGTACCCCCGCCTGTGCCAGCGCCGCGATGGCCGCTATCCGGCGCTCGGGCGCGGCGGCGCGCGGCTCCATCCGGCGGGCCAGGCCGGCATCCAGAGTGGTGACCGACAGATAGACCCGCACCAGGCCACGCGCCGCCATGCGCTGCAGAATGTCCATATCACGCAGCACGCCGGCCGATTTGGTCACGATGCTCACGGGGTGCCCGAAGCGCTCCAGCACCTCCAGCACCGCACGCGTGAGCTTCAGGGTGCGCTCTACCGGCTGGTAGGGATCGGTGTTGGAGCCGAGCGCCATCGGCTTACACACATAGCCCGGCTTGCGAAGCTCCCGCTCCAACAGGGCTGCAACCTCGGGCTTGAACACCAGCCGTGTCTCGAAATCCAGGCCAGGCGAATAGCCCAGATAGGCGTGGGTCGGCCGCGCATAGCAGTAGATGCAGCCATGCTCGCAACCCCGGTAGGGGTTCACCGCGCGATCGAACCCCAGATCGGGGGAATTGTTCCAGGAAATCACGCTCTTGCTGGCGTCGCGTGTCAGCGTGGTGGGCAGGGGCGGCAGCTCCGCCAGGCCCTCCAGCGTATCCCAGCCATCATCGAACGGCTCCAGCACCCGGCTTTCGAACCGGTTTGCCGGATTGCCGGTAGCACCACGCCCGCGGCGCGGCGCGGGCGTGGTGCTGGGCGGGCTGGAGGGACGAACGGACTGGCAGACACTGGACTGGCAGACACCGGACTGGCCGACACTGGCAAGCTGCATGGGGGNNAAAGAACCAAAAAACTTTTGTCCCTTTGCGCACGCGGCCGGCGAGGCGGGTGCCAACGCACAAAAGTCCGTTGCTTCTTTTCATCAGAAAAGAAGACCTTCCTTATCGCTCCCGCAAGCGCGGCATCAATTCCACAAAATTGCACGGGCGATGCCGTGCATCGAGCTGCCATACCAGGATATC
>PKZM01000033.1:11459-24410 GCA_003133065.1 Acetobacteraceae bacterium | reverse complement strand
GCCGGTGCCGCCGGTGGTGATCACCACGTCGATCTGCGGATCATCGATCCAGCCGCGCAGATGCCGCACGATCGCCTCGGCATCGTCGCGCGCGATCGCCCGGCCGGCCACGCGATGCCCGGCATCGGCAATACGTTTTGCCAGCGTATCTCCTGATGTATCGCTGCCGGCATCACGCGTGTCCGATACGGTGAGAACCGCGATATTGACGGGGACGAATGCCATCGTCTCGTCGATTCGTGACACCGCCGGCCTCAGTGCAACGAAGCCAGCGACGCGGGGCGTAACGCCGGCATCGATGGCAGGATTTCGGGGGTAAAGCCTGGCCGCTTGCCGGCTGCCATCGCCTCCAGGCTCGGCGAGGTCTGCGCAAACCGCGCGGAATACGCCCACAGGTTCTGGAGTGTGCGTTGCACGAACCGCCGCGTCTGCGCGTTCGGGATCATTTCGATGAACATCAGCGGATCGGCGTCCTGCGCATGTACCCAAGCGCGTACCGCATATGGGCCGGCGTTGTAGCTCGCGAGAACCCGCAGCAGATCATCGCCGGCAAATTCCGGCCGCGCCAGAAACGCCAGAAAAGCCTGGCCCACACGAAGATTCTGGCCAGAATTCTGCAGCAAGCGCCCTGATGGGCCGGCACTGCCGGCCATGCCGCTGACCGCATCGGCGGCAACCGGGCGCAACTGCATAAGGCCGCGCGCGCCGGCGGAGGAAATCGCATGGGCATCGAAATTCGATTCCACATGGGCCACCGCGTAAACCAATGCGGGCTCGATACGATATCCGCCGGCCGGGCGCAGGATCGGCACCGGCAGATCCGCCGCCGTGGCATCGACCACACCGGAAAGATCCGCCACCAGATCGTTCAATCCGGCTGCCCCCGCCACCAAAAACAGCGCCCGCAGCAGCGGGGGATTGCTCTGTGCTTCCGGCCAAAGCAGGCGCAGCTCGGCCTCCGCGCGCGCCGGTTGGCCCACCTGAAGCAGTGCGAAGGCGCGCAAGCCGGCCGGGCGCGCCGCGATCGCTTCGACATCAGCCTCCGCAAGTGTCGGGTTGATCGGTGCCGCCAGCGTCAACAGGCCCAGCACGCGCCGCGCCAGCATGCCATGCAGCGTGTGCGGCTCGGAGGCGGCGCGCATCATCCAGGTGCGCCAGACGCGGTTCTGTCCAAGCCGCTCATAGGCACGCGCGGCCCAGAAGGCGGAAGCGGCGCGCAAGCCGGCACCCGCGCCTTCCGACACCGAGGCCGAGCCGAAAAATACTGCCGCCTCCTCATCCGCGCCACGGCGCCAGGCCGCCAGGCCGGCCACATACGCCGCCTCCGCGTCGCGCCCGTGGCTGCGCTCGAACGCCTCGCGCCCCGCGCGCTGCGCCTGCGCATCACGCCCTTGCACCAGCGCCGCACGGGCCGGGCCGGCCAGACCGGCTGCTTCATGCGCCAGCGCGGCCGCAGGGGTGCCAAGGGACGCGGCGGCCGGCGGCGGCGGTGCGTGCGCGCCGGGGGGCAGCCGCTTGAGCAGCAGGGTATAAATGGCACAGGCATCGGGCAGGTCAGCGTAGCGCCCGAGCCACTCCGTGAGGGCCGGCGCCTCGGCCCGCGCGGGCCTTGCCAGCAAACGCGCGGCCAGGATGTGGCCCAACAATGTCGTGTCGGTCAGGCGTGCGGTTTCGGCCACCGAAGCGGGGATATTCCCCTGCCGTTGCAAGGCGAATATGCGGCGCACCCGCGCCGCTTCGCTCGGCGCCAGCGGCTGAGGAAAGCCTATGCCACTGGCCCCGCCGGGCAGGTGAACCCGCGGCACGGCCATCGCCGTCTCGTCCGGATGTGACGCCGATCCACCGCTGGCGTCTCCGTGGGCGGGCCGCAACGCGGAGCCGGCCAGGAGGGCTGCACCCGCCAGAACGGCGCGGGCGGTGGAAAGGCGGGAGATGGCTAGACCGATCCCTCGCATAAAATCGCCGATAACAGCAAAGCGCAGAGAGACGCAATACTCAAAGCAAAGGGGCGCTCGACCAAACTGTTGTGCAGTTGCTAACTCATTTTAAAAGGACCAGGACTCACAATAGCTTGCATGACCTGTGCCTAGACTTTAATCAGAGCCACTTCCATTGGAATCCAGGTGGCGCCGCAGCGCGAGGAGGTCGGCCCACGCTTCTTTTTTGGCACCGTTTGTCTGCTGCACATAGGCGGGGTGCAGCATCGGCAGCAATCGGACCGGGGCCGGAAGGCCCTCCACACTCAGGGTCTGCCAACGGCCACGCAGGCGCCGTATCCCATCCTCCCGCCCCGTCAGGCAGCGCGCCGGTAGCGTCCCGAGAGTGACGACAAGGCGTGGCCGCAGCAGGGCCAGATGCCGGTGCAGGAACGCCAGGCCGATCTGCACCTCGGTATCGGCAGGCGGGCGGTTGCCGGGCGGGCGCCACGGGATCAGGTTGGTCACCCAAAAATCCGTCCGCGTCAGTCCGATCGATGCGAACATCCGGTCGAGGAATTTCCCGGCCTCTCCTACGAAGGGCACACCGGCCAGATCCTCCTCCGCGCCCGGCGCCTCGCCCACCAGCACCAGCCCCGCAGCCGGATTGCCGGCACCAAACACCAGGTTGGTCGCGGTGGTTGCGAGCGGGCATTCGCTAAATCCGGCCATGGCCGCGCACAGCGACTCCAGGCTCGTGGCAGCCGCGGCCACGTCCCGCGCGCGCACCACTGGCCCCACCGCGGGGGCGGGCGCAGCTTGCGGCATTGACGGCGGCACGCGCGCTGCCAGCGCCACCGGCGCCCGCATGCGATCCACCGGCACCACGTCGATCGCCTCGTCGGCGCCCCATTCGATCTGCAGCGCAAGGGCGGCCAGCATGTCCATCGCCCGGTTTTACAAGCAGGGCTGAATTGCGCAAACAGCGTTGTCTTTCCCGCCCCACCTCTTCCGGTGCGGCAGTTAGCTCACTAATACGTCAACCATTCTAGGGGAGGAGACACCCGCATGAGCGACCGTGAGGCCATGGAATTCGACGTCGTCATTGTCGGTGCGGGTCCCGCCGGCCTGGCCGCTGCCATCCGCCTCAAACAGTTGGCGCCGGAGGCCTCCGTCTGCGTCGTGGAGAAAGCCGGCGAGGTCGGCGCGCATATCCTCTCCGGCGCGGTCATCGAACCGCGGGCACTGGCCGAATTGCTGCCGGACTGGCGGGAGCGCGGCGCGCCCCTGCATACCGAGGCAAGCGAGGACCATTTCGTCTTCCTCACCCGCACCCGCGCCTTCCGATCCCCCATCACGCCGCCGCAGATGCATAACCACGGCAATTTTGTGGTCAGCCTGGGCGATGTGGTGCGCTGGCTTGGCCAGCAGGCCGAAGCGCTCGGCGTGGAAATCTACCCCGGCTTCGCCGCGGCCGAACTGCTGGTGGAAGATGGGCGCGTGGTGGGCGTGGCCACCGGCGACATGGGCGTTAATCGGCAGGGCGAACACGGCCCCAACTACGCGCCCGGCATGGAGCTGCGTGCGGCCTACACCCTGTTCGGCGAGGGCTGCCGCGGTTCGCTCTCCAAGCAGTTGATGGAGCGATTCAACCTGCGCGAGGGCGTCGATCCGCAAACCTATGGCCTGGGGATCAAGGAGTTGTGGGAGATCCCGCGCGAAAACCACAAACCCGGTTTGATCATGCATACCATAGGCTGGCCGGCCGATTCCGCCACCTATGCCGGCTCCTGGCTATACCATTTCGGCGACGGGCTCGTCTCCTTCGGCTACGTGGTCGGCTTGGACTACCGCAACCCGTGGCTCTCGCCCTTCGACGAGATGCAGCGCCTGAAAACCCACCCGCACATGGCCAAACACTTCAAGGGCGGCCGGCGCATCAGCTACGGCGCGCGCGCGCTCTCCGAAGGCGGGTTCCAGTCGATCCCCAAACTCACCTTTCCCGGCGGCGCGCTGATCGGCGATTCAGCCGGCTTCCTCAATCTGCCGAAGATCAAGGGCACGCATTGCGCCATGAAATCCGGCATGCTGGCGGCCGAAGCGGCGGCCGAGGCGCTGGCGGCGGATCGCCCGGCGGAGCTGACGGCCTATACGGAAAAATTCAAGGCGAGCTGGCTGTACGGCGAACTGAAACGCGAGCGCAACCTGCGCCCCGCCTTCGCCAAATTCGGTCTGTATGGCTTCCTCGCCTATTCCGGGCTGGATAGTTTTGTCCTGCGCGGCCGCGCGCCCTGGACATTCCATCACCCGCACCCGGATAACGAAACGCTGCTGCCGGCGGCCGATGCGCCCCGCATCGAGTACCCCAAACCCGACGGCGTGCTCACCTTCGACCGCCTCTCCTCGGTGTTCATCAGCAACACCAACCACGAGGAGGATCAGCCGGTGCATCTGCGCCTGCGCCATCCGGAACGCTGGCTGGGGGTAAACTGGCAAACCTATCACAGCCCGGAAAGCCGCTATTGCCCGGCCGGCGTGTACGAGGTGGTGGGCGAGGAGGCCGGCGCCCCCCGGCTGCAGATCAACGCGCAGAACTGCGTGCATTGCAAAACCTGCGATATCAAGGACCCGACGCAGAATATCGACTGGGAGACGCCGGAAGGCGGCGGTGGCCCTGCCTACCCGGGCGGCATGTAAGCCTGAGAGGCAGGCGGGTTCTTTCGAAGGGGCCATAAACAGGGCCTGTTCGCGCCGGCCGTACTCCTAAGGCGCCCGCCAGCACGCGAGGTTTTTCCTTGCATCTGCCGGATGCCACGCTAAAGCTCCGTGATTGTTCCGCCGGAGCCATCGCCGGACGCCTATGACCCCGATCGCCAAGCTGGCACCCTCTCAGCAGGGCCACTTCTCGGAGGATACCGATCCCGAGTCCCAGGCACTCGAGGCGGCGGTCAACCTTGCCAATTCGGGCCATCCCTGCCGCGCGCACACGGCGGCACTCGCCGTGCTGGCGCGTGCCCGCGCCGCCGGCAACATCCGGCTGATCGCCGGCGCCACGTCCTGCCTCGCCGGCACCAGCCGCATGATCGGCCTGCGGGAAGACGGCATCAGATACGGCCGCGAGGCGCGCACCCTGTTCGACCAGCTGGGCGACCTCGCCCATGCCGCCGGTGCCGGGGACAATCTTGCGTGGCTGCTCGCCTCCATCGGTGAGCAGGATGCCATCGTGGAGGCCCTCGCTGCCCTGGACCGCGCCGAACGCTCGGGCGATCCCAACCAGACCATCCTGGCGCTGGATACCAACGCCATCGTCCTGTGGCTGCTCCGCCAACTGGACCAGGCGCTGCCCTTCGCGGAGCGCGCAGAAGAACTGAGCCGCCTCAACCAGCCGCGCCTGAAGCGCCCGCTGATTAACCTGGCCGGCATCCGCGTGGAGCTCGCGCTCAAGGAGGCCACCACCCCGCAGGAGCGGCAAAACCCGCGCTTCCGCCAGGTGATCCACGATGCGATCACCCTGACGCGGGAAGCCTTTTCGCTCTGCCGCGTTGATGGAGACGGCTGGCTGGAGCGCCTTTCCCTGTGCAACATCGCCGAATACAGCCTGCATATCGGCGACACCGAAGCGGCCGAGCAGGCCCTGGAAGGCTTCCACCAGGCCGCCGGCGAACCCACCGAGCGCTGCCGTGCCGTATATCTGCACATGCTCGGCTGCACGCGCGCGGCCCAGAGCCGCCTGGACGAAGCCATCGCGGCGCTGATGCAATGCCAGGACACCGCGCTCAAATCCCAAGATCTGGAGGTGGCCATACCGTGCCACCAAGCCCTTGCCGACCTGCATGCCCGCACCGGCGATTATATGCGGGCGCTGGATGCCTATCGGCGGTTCCATGAACTCTATGTCCGCCAGGCCTCCCACGCTGCCCAGCGCCGCGCCCGGCTCTACACGCTGGAATGGGAAGCCGAACGGCTTCGGGCTTCGGTGAAGGCGGCTCTCGCTCAGGCGGCGGACCTGACCGCCACCAACAGCGTGCTGGCCCGCGAGACCGAGCGGCTGCTCCGTGCCAGCATGGAGGATCCGCTGACCGGCCTGCCCAATCGCCGCGGCCTGGATCTCGCCTTTGTCGAACAGCTTGCCGGCGGCCAGGACTACGCCATTGCCATGATCGATGTGGACACGTTCAAGCAGGTCAACGACCGCTTCACGCATCCGGTGGGCGATGCCACCTTGCGCGAAGTGGCAGGGCTGCTCCTGCAGGGCGCCCGCACCCACGATCTGGTGGTACGCTTCGGCGGCGACGAATTCGCGCTCCTGCTGCGCGGCGCCGACCTTGCAACCTCCGCCACGATTTGCGCACGGCTGTGCACGCAGGCCCGGCGCCACGATTGGTCGGTCCTGCATCCGGATCTGCGGGTCACGCTCAGCATCGGCGTCGCCGCATCCTATGAGGCGCCCACGCGCGAGGCCGTTTTCGCGCTTGCGGACCGGCGGCTGTATGCGGCCAAGCAGACGGGGCGGGACAGGGTGGTGACGGGTTAAGGAAGGAAGATGTTCTTTTTTGAAAAAAAGAACCAAAAAACTTTTGACCGTTCAGGTACGGGGGGTGCGGGCGTGTCGGATCGCCGGGAAGGCGGCGGAATAAAAGTTTTTTGGTTCTTTTTTTCAAAAAAGAACTTCTTTCTTCCTTCTTCGGAACAACACCCCCTTTGGAGCCTTATTCCAAAACCATACCGAGGTTCCCATATGCGCCCCCATGCCCCTCGACCCGTATGAAACCCTTGGCGTCAAACGCGACGCGACCGCCGCGCAGATAAAATCCGCCTATCTGAAGCTGGCCAAGAAACACCACCCCGATCTCAATCCCGGCGATGCGCGCGCCGAGGAGCGGTTCAAGGCCATCAGCGCCGCGAACGACCTGCTGGAAGACAGTGAAAAGCGCGCCCGGTTCGATCGCGGTGAAATCGACGGCACGGGCCAGGAGCGCCCGCAGGAGCGCCGTTTCTATAAGAATTACGCGGACTCCGAGCAGGGCGCGCGCTACCGCGGCGCTGCCCAGGGTGGGGCCGATAACGCTGCCTTCCACGACATCTTCGCCGATCTTTTCCGCGGCGGTCAGGCCGGCGGCTTCAGCGCCGGTTTTGCCGGCCAGCAGCAGGACCAACGCATGCGCGGCCAAGACCAGCGCTACCAGCTTTCCGTGACGTTCATCGAAGCGGCGGCCGGCGCCTCACGCCGGCTCAACCTGCCCGACGGCCGCACCCTCGATGTTACAATCCCGCCGGGGCTTGAGAGTGGCCAGGTGCTTCGCCTGCGTGGCCAGGGCGATGCCGGCTGGAATGGCGGCCCCGCTGGCGATGCCCTGATCGAGGTGGACATCAACCCCCACCCCTATTTCGTACGTGACGGCGACAACATCCTGCTCGACCTGCCGGTGACGGCGGCCGAAGCGGCGCTTGGCGCCAAAGTGCCGGTGCCCACCCTCACCGGCCCCGTCAGCCTCTCCATCCCCCGCCATTCCGACACGGGGCGCCTGCTCCGCCTGCGCGGCCGCGGCATCCCCGCCCATGCGGGCCGTCCCGCCGGCGACCTGTATGTGACCCTTAAGGTCGTGCTAGGAACGCCCGACGCCGCGCTGGAAGCGGCGCTGAAGGAATTCTACGACCGCAATCCGATCGACCCACGCCAGCATATGAGCGAGGCGGCATGATTACGTTGCAAACGGTCTGCGAAACCATCCCCGGCCTTACCGAGGCCGATCTGCGCCACTGGCTGGCGCAGGATTGGATCCGCCCCGATCAGCGCGCGGGCGAGCCGGCCTTCCGCGAGATCGATGTCGCCCGCATTCGCCTCATCTGCGAGCTTCATCAGGATCTTGAAGTCGAGGAGCCGACGGTGCCGCTGGTCCTGTCTCTGCTCGATCAGCTCTACGCGACGCGGCGGCAGTTGCGGCTGGTGCTGGAGGCGCTGGATGAGCCGGTGCGGGAAAAGCTGGGAAGCGTTCTCTTTTGAAGGCGAAGGCGCCGCCACGTCAGGGCGGCGCCGCTTTCGCCACGCAGGCCCCTGCCATCCGGTTCACCTTTGTCCTTCGCTGATCGCCGGACCACGGCCGGAATGTCACCGCCAATGAATCGCCTGCCCTGATAGCGACGGCGGAATACAGTTGACTTTCTTTCATGCGAAAGATATTTCTTTCATATGAAACCGAAACCAGCGATCTCCGGTGATCACCTGCTCGCGGTTCTCGCGGCGCTGGCCAACCCACACCGGCTGCGCGTGATCGCGATGCTTGCCGCCGGCGGACGCAACTATGTCAGCCAGCTCGCCCGCGAGATCGGCATCAGCCGTCCGCTGCTGCATCTGCATCTTCTAAAACTGGAGGAGGCGGGGCTGGTGGCAAGCCAGCTCGAACTGTCCAAGGACGGCAAGGCGCTCAATTATTACGAAGTCCGTGATTTCGCCTTCCTGCTGACGCCTGCCTCCATCGCCGAGGCTGCGGATTCCCTCACCGCCAAACCCGAATCTTGAGAGGCTATCGTGTACGAAAACATCTTCTACGCGGCGTTCTTTTTCACGGCTGCCGCGGCCGTGCTCATTTTCTTCATGAAATACGTCTCCGCCGTGCTGCAGGCCAGGGTGCGCCTGGCCCAGGATGAGGCGTATCGCGAGCTGGCGGCACACGCCGTGCGTGCCCAGGCCGAGGCAGCGGCGGCACTGTCCGCGTTCGGTGCGGGACTGGCGGAGATCCAATCGCAGCTCGCCATGGTCGGGCGAATTCTCAAGGACGTCGAATAGGTAAACATCGCTGCCAAGCACGACGATGTCTCTCAGCAAAGGAGCGTGACCTCATGTACCCGGTTTCGATCATTCGTGTCACTGTGTTGCGCGGCATGTATGCGTTCATCGTTGTGGGGCTGGGCGTGTATCTATGGCCCAGCGTAATCGATCCTGCCACGCACTGGGATCTGGCGCAGGGAGAAGCGTCCTGCATGCTTGCGGCGTTTTCCCTCGTCTGCCTGCTGGGCTTGCGCTTTCCGCTGCAGATGCTGCCCATTTTGCTGTGGGAAGTCACATGGAAAACGCTCTGGCTTGCCATCGTTGCGCTGCCGCAGTGGCGCGCCGGCCATGTGGAGGAATCACTCAAGCCGGCAATCTTTGCCTGCTCGATGGTCCTGCTCGTCTACCTCGCCATTCCCTGGCGCTACGTGTTTACGCAGTACGTGCCGGCCCGCGGCGATCGCTGGTGGTTCCGCAAGCCGCAAACAGCCGCCTGACCGGCGATGGCCATACGGACCAGGCTGCCATAACGCCCCTAAAGCCGCGCCGACGCCTGCACCCTGGCCAATTCAGGCAGGTCGGCCAGCCGCGCCAGCACGGCCGGCACATCGGGGAGAACTTCGAACAATCCCCGCGCGCTCTCCGCGGCGAAACCATCCGCCACCGCAATCTCGAACGCACCCAGCAACGCATCCGCCCAGCCATTCACGTTGCACAACAACACCGGCTTGTCGTGCAGCTTCAATTGCCGCCAGGTCACGATTTCCACCGTCTCGTCCAGCGTGCCCAAGCCACCCGGCAAGGTGACGAAAGCGTCCGCCAGATCGAACATCTGCCGCTTGCGCGTGTGCATGCTGTCGGTGACCACCAACTCCGTCACCCGCTCATGGGCGACTTCCCACCTGGTGAGGAATTCCGGGATGATCCCCAGAACCTCACCGCCGGCCTCCAGCACCGCATCGGCCACCGCGCCCATCAGGCCTACGCGCCCGCCGCCATAGACGAGCCGTATGCCCGCTGCCGCCAGCCCGCGCCCCATCGCCCGGGCAGCTGCCAGCCACGCCGGATCGCGCCCCGGACGCGATCCGCAAAACACGACGACGTTCTTCACAGGCGGCACACCTCCGGCACATCACATCAGGCAATCCGCCGGCACCGGCAGACCACCGATCCCCTCATGACCCATGCCCAGGCCCGCCGCAACACGCGACTCAGATGACGCGGCCAGCAAAGGGCGGCAAATAATCCGGCGCATCAAACTCCACCACCCACAGATCAGGATCGCGCCCCACCTGCCGCGCCACATAGGCATCCGCCACATCCTGCTCCACCGGCACCTCGCCCGTGGCCCGCATCCAGGCGCGCTCGCCCTCGCCGGCGCTCACCTGGCTCAGCACCATCAGCCCCGCATGCCCGCGCAGCACCACGAGAATGCCACCGGCATCCGCATCCCCCCGCCGCAGTACGGCGCCGCCGCGCCCATCGTTGAAGGCCAGCCGCAGCGCCGCCGATACCCACATCCCCGCCTTGATCCGCACCTCTGCCACACTGCCCGCCCTTCCTGCCCGTCGCTGCGTGCGAAAAATCGGCGCGACGAAACGCCCCGCAGCGTGCCACATGGGCATTACACCAGCCCGAGGCCACCTTGCCCGCGATCTTACGCCTTCTCCTCACGCTCACCCTGCTGATCGCCGCCGCCCCCGCGCAGGCGGCCGACCATGTCAGCTTCGGCCTGGATTGGCTCGCCGAAGCCGAATATGGCGGCTACTACCAGGCCGTCGCTGAAGGGATTTACGCCAAGCACGGCCTGGACGTGACCATCCGCCAAGGCGGCCCGCAGGTGAACCAGGCCGCCCTGCTGATGGGCGGGCGCCTGGATTTCATCATCTCCGGCAACAGCTTCCTCGCGCTGAACTTCGTGCGCGAGAACCTGCCCTTCGTGGCCGTGGCCGCCGTGTTCCAGAAAGACCCCTCGATCATCATCGCCCACCCGGGCATGGGCAATGACAGCTTTATCGCCCTCAAAGGCGAACCCATCATGATCGGCGCCGACACACGGATCGGCTGGTGGAACTTCGTAAAAGAAAAATTCGGCTATACCGACGACCAGATCCGCCCCTACGCTTTCAGCCTCGCGCCGTTCCTGGCCGACAAAAAAGCCATCCAGCAGGGCTATCTGGGTTCGGAACCCTATCTGGTGCGCCAGCAAGGCGGCTTCGATCCGGTCGTTCTGCTGCTGTCGGACGCCGGATTTTCAGGCTACGCGAGCCTGATCGCCACCAGCCAGGCCCTGGTTAAATCGAACCCAGACCTGGTCCAGCGCTTTATTGACGCAACTGCGGAAGGCTGGCGCAGCTACCTGGAAAGCGACCCCTCTCCGGGCAACAAGCTCATCAAGCAGGCCAACCCGGACATGACCGACGGACTGCTCGATTATGGCCGCGAAGCCCTGCGCAGCCACGGCATCGTCGAATCCGGCGACGCGCTCACGCTCGGCATCGGCGCGATGACCGACGCGCGGTGGAAAGACTTCTTTACCTCGATGGTCGCCGCGCGACTCTACCCGCCCGAGCTCGAATACCAGAAGGCTTATACGCTGCAGTTCATTCACAAGGGCGAGCCAGCACCGCCATCGCCATGAGGTGGAAGAGTAAAAAGGTCTTCTTTTTTGAAAAAAAGAAGCAAAAAACTTTTCCACTCGGGTGTGAGGAATGATGCGGCTGACAGGCGTCTGCAAGCAGTTCCCGGGGGGTACGCTGGCGCTGGATGACATAAGCCTCACGATTGAGGACAGAGACTTCCTGGTGCTGCTCGGGCCCTCGGGGTGCGGCAAATCCACCCTGCTACGCCTGATCGCCGGGCTGGAACCGCCAACATCCGGCAGCATCGACTGGACGGGGCGGCCGCCGGCACCGGGCGAAATCGGCTACGTGTTCCAGGATGCCACACTGATGCCCTGGGCCACCGCATTGCAGAACGTGGCCCTGCCGCTGCGCCTGCGCGCCGCGCCCGACGCGGAGGCACGCGCCCGTGCCGCCCTCGCCCAGGTGGGCCTGGCGGACTTCGCGCATGCGCGCCCCAAGACCCTCTCGGGTGGGATGCGCATGCGCGTCTCCATCGCACGCGCGCTCGTCTCCCGCCCCCGGCTGCTGCTGATGGACGAACCCTTCGCGGCCCTGGACGAATTCACCCGGCACCGCCTGCAGGACGAGTGCCTGTCGCTCGCCGCCTCACTGGGCTGCACCACCATCTTCGTGACCCACTCGCTCTATGAAGCCGCCTATCTCGCCAGCCGCGTGGTGCTGATGTCGCCGCGCCCAGGGCGCATTGCCCGCGAGCTTCCCGGCGCCGCCCCCACCGACCGCACCCGCACCGGCGCCGAATTCAACGCCCGCGTTGCGGTGTTGTCGGAGGCCGTGCAGGCCCTGCATCTGCCCTCGGATGTGTCGTCGTGATCCGCCTGCATCCGACGGCGCTGTCGCTGCTCTCCTTCGCGGCGGCGTTGGTGCTGTGGCAGGCCATCGTCACGGTCGGCCATGTCGCGCCCTATCTGGTGCCGGGCCCGCTCGCCATCTTCCTGGCCTTCTGGTCCGACGCGCCGGGCCTGTTGCGGGCGCTGCTCGCCACACTCTCCGTCACGTTCGCCGCGCTGACGACTGCCATGATTCTGGGCGTTCTGCTGGCCGCCGCCATGTCCGCCAGCCGCTGGGCACGTGCGGCGATCGAACCCTGGGCGGTGATCCTGCAAGTGACCCCTGTCGTTGCCGTGGCACCGTTGATCATCGTCTGGATCGGCGACCCGTTCAGCGCCATGGTGGTCTGCGCGACGGTGGTGGCCTTCTTCCCCGTGTTCTCCAACACCGCCGCGGGCCTGGCCGCCACACCGCAGGATCTGCTTGACCTGTTCCGCCTCAACGGCGCGACAAGCCGGCAGGAGGTGGTTCTGTTGCGCCTGCCGGCGGCCATCCCGTATTTCCTGGCGGGCCTGCGCGTCTCCGGCGGCCTCGCACTCGTGGGCGCGGTGGTGGCGGAATTCGTCACCGGGGCGGGGGGTGTTGCCTCCGGTTTGGCCTTTCGCATCCTGGAGTCGGGCTATCGCCTGCAAACCGCCCGCATGTTCGCAGCGCTTGCCCTGCTGTCGGCGGCGGGGCTGGCGATTAACGCGGCATTGGGATTGCTTAGCAGGAGGGTGTTGGGGCGGTTTGCTTAGGAAGAAAGGTCTTCTTTTTTGAAAGAAAGAAGCAAAAAACTTTTACTCGTTGGCGT
>PKZM01000033.1:0-11346 GCA_003133065.1 Acetobacteraceae bacterium | reverse complement strand
TGGAGGGGCGCGACATTACCGACCTGCCTGCCCGCGAGCGCCCCATGCGCATGATGTTCCAGGATTACGCGTTGTTCCCGCACATGAGCGTGGCGGAGAACATCGCCTTCGGCCTCACCATCGGTCCTGCCCGCCGGCGCCTGCCGAAGGCCGAGATCCAGGCCCGGGTAGAGCGCTATCTGGACATGGTTCAGCTTACACCGCAGCGGCACCGCAAGCCGCACGCGCTGTCCGGCGGGCAGCGCCAGCGTGTGGCGCTGGCGCGCGCGTTAGCCACCGAACCGCCGGTGGTGCTGTTCGATGAGCCGCTCGGATCGCTGGATGCCGGCATGCGCCGCAGCATGCAGGCGGAGCTACGGCAGATCCATGCGCGGCTGGGCAAGACGTTTGTTTTCGTCACGCACGACCAGGAAGAGGCGCTCTCCATGAGCGACCGCATCGGCGTGATGCGTGCGGGCCGGCTGCTGCAATATGGCAGCCCCGAGGATGTGTATGAGCGGCCGCAGAGCCGGTTCGTGGCGCAGTTTCTGGGCCGTTCCAATTTTCTGGCAGCGACCGTGCAGCGGGCGGAACCCGGCGCCGCCCAGCTCGCTCTGCTGAACGCATCCTGCAGTGTTGCGAGTGAAGCCGATCTGCATCCGGGCCAGCGCGTGACGGTGATGTTTCGCGCCAACCATGCCGTGCCAGCCGGATCGGCCCCGGCCGGAGCGCTCACCTTGGAGGGGAGCATCACGCAACGCCGCTATTTCGGCGATTACGCGGAGCACACGCTGAGCCTGCACGGCGGAGAGCAGGTGTTCCTGCAAACGCCGCCCGATGCCGGCACCGTTGATGGCATGCTGCGCATGGCGGTCCCCGCTGCCAGGCTGCACGTGCTGGTGGATTGACGTGCAGGCAAAAACCCGACGGCTGGCGGCCGGTTTTCCGCGCGCCACCTTTGCCCGCATGTCGCCCGAGATGCGACAAAAGGCCATGTGGCTGTTGCCACCCGCCGCCTGGTTCGTCGTTTTTCTTCTCGTGCCGTATCTGATCACCGCCTATTACAGTTTCGGGCATATGCAATCCTACCGGTATGTGCCGGGATTTTCCCTGGCCAACTACATCAGGATTTTCAGCACAGCGCCGTATAGCGGCGCGATCGCGCAATCCGCGGTGATCGGCCTGCTGACGGCGGTGTTCTCCAGCCTCGCGGCCTATCCGGTGGCCATGGTCATGGCCTTCTGCATCACGCGCCCGGCGGCGCGGTCCGCGATGTATGTGCTCGTGATCTTGCCGTGGTGGGCCAGCTATCTCGTCAAGGCCTATGCCTGGAAGACCATTCTCGGCCCGCATGGCATTCTCAACTCGCTGCTGGTCGACCTGCATCTGATCGCTTCGCCGATGACGATCCTGCTGTACAATCAGGCGAGCGTGGTGCTGACGCTCACCTACATCTTCACGCCGTTTGCCATCCTCTCGATCTACGCATCCCTGGAGCGTATTCCGGCAAGCCTGCTGGAAGCGGCGGAAGATCTCGGCGCCGGGGGCGTGCAGATCTTCTGGCGGATCATCTTGCCGCTCAGCGTGCCGGGGCTTCTGGCCGGCGCCGTGATCACCTTTGCCCTGGGCTTTGGCGATTTCGTCGCCCCCGCGCTGCTGGGGGGCGCCGATACGCTGATGATTTCCACCATCATGATCAATCTGCTGGGTGTGGCCAATGATCGCCCGCTCGCCTCGGCCATCGGCATCATCATCGCGGGCTTGGCCTTCTTGCTCATCGGCCTGATGGACTGGGCGGAACGCCGCGTGACGGTCAGGCTCTAGGCGATGCGGGCGATCGGCTCCAGCAGGCTTCTTATGGCGGCATCGGCGGTGGTGATGCTGTTCCTGTATCTGCCGCTGCTCGTGATGGTGGTGATGTCCTTCAATGCGGGCGCGAGCGTCGGGCTTCCCTTCACGGGCTTCTCGCTGGACTGGTACGCCCGGTTGTTCGCCAATACGCAGATCATGCATGCCATCGGCAACAGCCTCATCGTGGCGGCGGGAACCGTCGCGATCAGCCTGCCGCTGGGGGTGATGGCGGCGGTGGGACTGGACAGGTACGAATTCCCGGGCCGGGCAATATTCAGAAGAGTCGTTCTGTTGCCGCTGATCCTGCCCGGGGTGATCACCGGCATTTCACTGATGAATTTCTACATCATCAACGGCGTGCGGCTTTCGCTGGCCACCATCATCTTCGGCCAGGGCACAGCGCTGGTGTGCGTGTCGCTCACCGAGGTCTATGCCAGGCTGCAGCAGCTCGGCCGGTCGCAATACGAGGCCGCACAGGATCTCGGCGCCGGCGAGATCGCCTGTTTCGTGCGGGTCATCCTGCCGAACATCCGGGGCGCGGTGGTCGGCGCCGCGCTGATTTCCGCCTCCATCTCGCTGGACGAGATCGCCGTGACATATCTGCTCACCGGCCGCCAGAACACGCTGCCGATGGTGATCTGGTCGCTGCTGCGGCGAGAGGCGACACCGCTGGTGAATGCGGCTGGCACGCTGATGGTGGTTGCCACCGCCGTTCTGGTCACCGCCGGCCTGCGCCTTTCCCGCGGCGGGGAAGGGGAGAGCGGGGGGTGAAGTAAGAAAGCCCTTCTTTTTTGAAAAANNGGCAAGGCTCAAGCCTGCGAGGTGCATTGGCAATTTGGCACGGGCGCCACCCCTGTTCAGGGGCACACGCCCCAGCCTACCCTGCCACCAAGGTTTCAGCGGAATACCATAGACATGACCTTGAGCGCGACCCAGGCGGACGGCGCCGATACGGCGCGGGGCCGCTACGATGGCTATTTCCGGCCCGGCTACGCGCATCGCGACATCTACACCGCGCAAGACGTGTTCGACCAGGAAATGCTCCATCTCTTCGGCACCACCTGGGTGTATGTCGGCCACGAGAGCGAAGTACCGGCGCTCAACGACTTCGTCACCCGCACCATCGGCCGACGGCCGGTGATCCTGTCGCGCGGCAAGAACAATGGCCTGCATGTGCTGATCAACCGCTGCACGCATCGCGGTGCCGTGGTCTGCCGGCAAGCACAGGGCAACGCCGCGCGCTTCGTATGCGGCTACCATGCCTGGACCTTCGGCACCGATGGCAAATGCCTCGGCGTGCCGCTCTCCCATGCCTATGGGCCGGATTTCGATATGGAGGCGCAGAACCTGCACCGGGCGGCGCGCGTGGAAAGCTACCGCGGCTTCGTGTTCGCCAGCCTCAATGGCGAGGTGATGCCGCTGGTCGACCATCTGGCGCATGCGCGGCGCTATCTGGACGAATGGATCGACCGCGGCGATTGTCTGCCAGTGGTTGTGCGCGCCGGCAGCATGCGGTTTGAAACCCATGCCAACTGGAAGGTGATCTACGATAATGCCGGCGACGGGTATCACCCGCCCTTCTCCCATATCTCCATGCTGCGGGTTTTTGCCAGGCGCTATGGCGATGTGGACATGCAATATTATTCCGGCAATTTCGACGAGGCGCCTCTGATCAGCCGGGATCTGGGCAACGGCCACACGCTGCTGGACCAGCGGCCCAGCATGCATGCCCAATCGGCCTGGGAACGCCAGCATGTGATGCCGGGCCGCGAGAAAATGTGGGAGGCTTTGAGCGAAAAATACGGCGAGGGGCCGGCGCGGGAGATGCTGGATGCCTCCACCGGTTCCGGCCTGAACCTCAATATCTTCCCCAATCTGCTGATCATCGGCAACCAGATACAGCTTTTGGAACCCCTGGCCGTGAACCGCACTGTCGTCCACTGGTTTTCCACCACGCTGGACGGCGCGCCGGACGAGGTGAACGCCCTGCGGATGCGCATGCAGGAGGATTTCCCCTCCTTCGGTGAGGTGGACGATACCGCGCAATTCGAAGCCTGCCAGACGGGCATGGAGTGCGTGCCGGAAATGCCCTGGATCGACATCAGGCGCCATATGAACACCGATGCCGGGCATCGTGGCGAGGATGGCATCTGGACCGAGCCGATCTCCAGCGACCAGCATATGCGCTGCTATCTGGATGCGTGGCGCCGTATTATGAATGCGGGTGCCGCACGGGCGTGTGACGATGCCTGACGGCACCTTCGACATGCCATTCTACCGCCGCATGCACGCGCTGGTGCAGGGCTGGCAGACCCTGGATGAGATCCCCGCCGACCGCCTGCCCAACGCGGACGATCGCGCGGCTTGCGAGCGGTTGCTGCACCTTGAGGCTCGGCTGATCGATGGCTTGCGGCTGGAAGCGTGGCTGGCGCTCTTCACCGAAGATTGCGCCTACTGGATCCCCGCGGATGTAGCAGCCGCCGACCCGGCGCGCTTCGTCAGTTGGGAGTTCAACGACAGGCGCCGGCTGGAGGAACGTGTAGAGCGGCTGGAGGGTGGGCGTGCCTTTTCGCAAATCCCCATCACACGCACCACGCATATATATTCCAACATCGAAATGCTGACGCACGGCCAGGACGGCATGGAGGTGCTCTGCAATTTCCTGATCCAGGCCAATCTGCTGGGGCGGGTGAGCCAGCGGGCGGGGTGGAACGGATTTCTGCTGCGCCGGACGGAGGCGGGATGGCGAATTGTGCTGAAGCGGGTGGGGCTGTTTGATGCGGATTTGAGCCAGCACAACAACAGTTTTACGCTGTGAAGAAAAACTGTTCTTTTTTGAAAAAAAGAACCAAAAAACTTTTGCCTGTTTGGGCGCGCGTTGCCCGAGCACCCGCCTCAAGTATCAAAAGTTTTTTGCTTCTTTTTTTCAAAAAAGAAGCGCTTTCTTCCTCTTAGGGGGCCGCACCCATGACTGAGTCAACACTCGAAAAGATTGTCGCCGCCTCCATCGGCCGTACGGGTTTCGCCGAACGCCATGGCTTGGACACGCCCGGGCGGCGCGAGAGGCTGGCGGAGATCGAGGCAAGGATAGAAGAGGCCGGCATCGAGGTGGTGCGCTTCTCCTTTGTGGATACCAATGGCCAGGTGCGCACGCGCCCCATCGAGGCCCGCCACTTTCCGCAGGCCGCGCGCAACGGCGTGCCCTTCACCACTGCATTATTCGCCATGGATAGCGCGAATTTCATTTTCCAGCCGGTATTTTCTGCCGATGGCGGCTTCGGGCGAACCACCATGGGCGGCGCCGGCGACATGCTGGCGATTGCGGACCTGGCCACCTTTCGTATCCTGCCCTGGGCGAAGAACACCGCATCGGTTTTGGCCGATCTGTATCTTTCCGATGGCGAGCCCTGCCCGTTCGATCCGCGACGCGTGATGCGTGAGGCCTGCGCAGAATTGGCGACACGAAACCTGCTCTATGTGGGCGGCGTGGAAGTGGAGTGCCATGTCTTCAAAGTGACTGATCCGAAGCTGGATCTCGGCTCCTGCACCCAGCCGCCCGCGCCGCCGGGCGTGCAGGCCTGGCGCCATGGCTACCAATACATGTCGCAGCTCGTGCTGGATGAATACGAGCCGGTGGTTGATCGTATCCGGCGCGCGCTGATCGATCTGGGCCTGCCGCTGCGCACGTTGGAGTGCGAGTGGGGGCCAGGCCAGTTGGAAATTACGCTGGATCCGCTGATCGGGGTGGATGCGGCCGATGCGGTGGTGATGATGCGCCTGGCGGTGAAGCAGGTTGCGCGCCGGATGGGTTTGATCGCCTCCTTCATGACCAAGCCGGGATTGCCGAACGTGTTTTCCTGCGGCTGGCACTTGCATGAATCGCTGGCCTGGGCGGATGGCAGCGGCAACGCTTTTCTTGATGCGGAGCAGCCGATGTCTCCGCTGGGCCTGCATTTCGTAGGTGGGATTCTGAAGCATGTCCGCGCCGGGACGGCTTTTTCCAACCCGACGATCAACGGCTACAAGCGGCTGAACGCCAATCCGTTGGCGCCGAAGCGCGCCGTATGGTCGATCGACAACAAGGCTGCGATGTGCCGCCTGGTTGGCGGCGCCGGCGACCGCGCCACCCATATCGAGAACCGCTCCGGCGAGCCGTTGGCCAATCCGTATCTGTATATGGCGAGCCAGATTTTTGCCGGGCTTGACGGCATCGACACCCAGGAGGATCCGGGCGATCCGTTATCCGATCCCTACGGCCAGACGACCAAGCCGCTGATGCCGGGCAGCCTGATGGAATCTGTGGAGGCGCTGGCGGGTGCGGAGCTGTTCCGGGCGCGGATGGGGGGCGAGTTCGTCGACCACTTCGTCGGCATGAAACGGCAGGAAATCGGGCGTTTCCTCTCCCACGTCACCGACTGGGAGCACGCGGAGTATTTTGAAGCCTTCTGAGCTCACGTTGCCGGCAGCGCACCCAAAAGAGTAAAAGTTCTTTGCTTCTNNTTCTTGCACTGTCAGGGGCATGCAAGGCTGGGATCTGATCCGCGCGTTTCTCGCCCTCCATCGCGCCGGCACCTTCGAAGGCGCCGCGAAATCCCTCTCCATCGACCATTCCACCCTGCGCCGCCGTATCCAGACGCTGGAAACCCGCATGGCCGCGCCGCTGTTCGCCCGCAACGACGGCACCTACAAGGTGCTGCCCGCCATGCTGCCGCTGCTGGAAGCAGCGCTGAACATGGAGGCCTCCTCCCGGCTGTTCTTTGAGGGCGCGGNNCTGGACATCACCACCGAACACCATTTCGTCGACCTGGAGCGCGAACTGGTGGATGTGGCCATCCGCATGGCGCGGCCGAAACGCGGCAATGCCCGCATGCGGCGACTGGGCGAGATACGCTACGCCGTTTACGGCGCGCCCGGCTACCTGGCGCGGCACAAGGATGGCGCCGCCGACCAGGGCCATGACCTGCTGACCCTTGCCGTGCATTTCACCCATCAGGACCACGAGTTCCTGGAGAGCGAAGCGGACTGGATGCTGCGCTACCTGCCGCCCGGCCGCGTGGTGTGCGGCACCGACAGCTACCTTCAACTGCGCCGCTATTGCGAGGCCGGCATGGGCCTGACNNGTGCGCATTTTCGTTGATTTCCTGGCCGAGACATTCCGGCGGCGGCTGGCGCCCCGCCCGAAGCTGCACCTGGTTGAACCTGCCAGGTAGCCCAACCCGCCGGCCTTTCGCGCTCTGGCAAATTTGCAAATCCTCTTCGCCGGGATTCGCATGCGCCGGCCACGGCAATCGATGCGCCGCTCATGTATACCCCGCCCAGCGGCGTGCTGCTTGCATGCCGGAACGGACGAAGCCGCGGGCATACGCCCGGTTGTTGTTTGCCTCGACCTGCCGGGAGCTGGAATGATTTTCGATCGAGCCGCCACCAAACACGCATCCATCCGCAAGATCGCCCTGTGTGCCGGGGCCTCCACCTTGGCACTCGCTGCCGCCACGCTGCCGGCCAAACACGCCGCCGCCCAGCAGGCACCCGACCAGAAAACGAAGATCGAGGAGGTGGTGGTTACCGCGGAAAAACGCAGCGCCAGCGTGCAGAAAACCCCGATCAGTATCACCGCGATCACGGGTAAGGAGCTGCAGGCAGCCGGTATCACCAACGTGCTTAACCTGGCCGAGCAAGTGCCGGGCATCTCCTTCAAGACCGGCGGTCCTGGGCAGACCGAGCTTGAAATGCGCGGCCTCAATTCCGCCGGCGGCAATTCGCCCACGGTGGGTTTCTATGTGGATGAAACGCCGATCACCACCTTCGCCTACGCCACCTCCGGCAAGGTGGTGATCGATCCGGACTTGTACGATCTGAACCGTGTTGAGGTTCTGCGCGGCCCGCAGGGCACCCTGTACGGCGGCGGATCGATGGGCGGCACCATCCGCCTGATCACCAACCAGCCTGTGCTGAACACGTATCAGGGCAGCCTGGAAGCGATCGGATCGGGCACGCAAGGCGGCGGCCCGAACGGCGGCTTCAATTTGATGGCGAACCTGCCGCTGGTTCAGGACAAGGCCGCCCTGCGCATCGTCGCCACCGATATGTACCAGTCTGGCTGGATCGACCGGATTGTGCTCGATCCGTTTCCGCTTCCTAACAATGGCGGGCTTACCCGCGGCGCTGTTACCAGCGCCCCTGTTTCCTCGCAAAAGGACGGCGTCAACTGGGAGCATCTGCAAAGCGCGCGCGCCAGCCTGCTGGTTCAGCCCAACGAAAACCTCACCATCACGCCTATGGGCATGTTCCAGACGATCAACTCCGGCGGCCAGAGCCTGGTGGACGTACCGCCCGCCACGGAGGCGCATTACGAACCCTTCAACGATCCCGAGCCGATACGCGACCAGTTCTGGCTCGCCAGCCTGAACATCAAATACGATCTCGGCTGGGCACAGCTCGTATCCACCACCGCGCACTGGCACCATTTCCTCTCCCAGGTACAGGACGGATCGGAAGTGCTGCAGGATGTGCTGGCCCTGCCAGGCTACAGCGTGGCCGATGGCGGCATCGGCAATGATCCATGGACGGAGAACGATTCCGCAAGCCAAACCAGCGAAGAAATCCGGCTGGCTTCAACCGGAGACGGCAGGTTCCAGTGGTTGGCCGGGTTTTTCTACGATGATGTTGCGAGTACCACGGAACAATATTCGGTGGATCCCGATGCGGTTCCGGCGCTGGGCATTGCCACGCTGTTTCATGAACTTGTGGCGCAGACATTCGAGCAGAAAGCGGTGTTCGGCGAAGCCTCATATCAGATCTTGCCGACTGTGAAATTTACCGCGGGCCTGCGCTATTACGATTTCGACAATACCTTCAACACCACGGAATACGGCTTCTTCGGGCCGTACGGCACCCTGCAGCCGGGCAGCTCGGTCACCAACGAGCACGACCAGGGGATAAATCCAAAATTCAATCTCTCCTTCACCCCTGATCCGAACCTCACTTTGTATGCGACGGCCGCGAAGGGGTTCAGGCCCGGCGGCGGCAACGAGATCGTTCCCACCACCGGCACCGAGGAAGGGCAAGCCTGCGCCGCGTCACTGGCCGCCCTGGGCAAAACCTCCAACCCCGCGGGCTACGCGCCGGACTCGCTGTGGAACTACGAACTTGGCGAAAAGGCGCGGTTCTTCGACGGCAGGGTTACTGTCAACAGCGCCGTCTATTACGAGGATTGGAGCCAGATCCAGCGCAATGTCACGCTCAGTTGCGGCTATATCTATACCGACAATGCCGGCCGCGCGAACATCTATGGCGGCGAAGTGGAAGTGAATGGCAGGGTCACCAACGAGCTGACGCTGAACGCCAATTTCGCCTATACGGACGCGACCTATGCCACGACCTCGCTGGAAGCCGGTGTCACGAAAGGCCAGGTGCTGCCCGATGTGCCGCGCGTCACAACGAGCCAAAGCGTTATCTGGCGGCACGATCTTTCCGATACCTACACGCTGGTCGCAAGGGCCACCAACAGCTACATCGATTCCCGCCAGGACGTGACCTATTATATCGACACCCTGCCCGCCTACGACACGGTCGGCGGCCGCGTGGGACTGACCTCGAAGAAAGGCTGGACTGCTTATTTCTTTGTCGACAATGCCAATAACAGCCATGCGCTTCTCTCGGCGATCAATTCCCAGGTGCTCAATGTGCCTACGCTGACGCGGGATAGCACGCTCAGGCCGCGCACATTTGGGGTTGATCTGGTGGCGAGTTTTTAGCGGGCCCGGGGTTCCTGAACTCAGGAAGAAAGGTCTTCTTTTCTGAAGAAAAGAAGCAAAAGACTTTTGATTGTTGACGCGCACTTTGCCGGCAGCGTGCGCAACGGTACAAAAGTTTTTTGGTTCTTTTTTTCAAAAAAGAACATCTCTCTTCCCTCTTGCTTCTGGATCGGTTCATGGACCTCACCACTGCCAAAGCCTTCGTCACCGGCGGATCCGGATTTGTCGGCCGGGCGCTCATCTCGGCCTTGCACGCGAAAGGGGCGCAGGTGGTTGCTCTTGCCCGCTCGCAGGCGGCCGCGGCCAAGGTGATTGAGGCTGGCGCCACGCCGGCCATGGGCGATCTTTCCGATCAGGATGCACTCCGCACGGGGATGGCCGGGTGCAGTGTTGTGTTTCACGCGGCCGCGGAAGTGAGCGATTGGGGGCCCCGCGCGCGGTTCTATGAGGTTACGGTGCGCGGCACGGAGCGTGCCCTGGCCGCGGCCAGGGACGCAGGCGCGGCAAAGTTTGTCCATATCGGCACGGAGGCGGTTCTCGCGGCAGGCGCCCCGATCGTGGACGCGGATGAAACCGCGCCTTACCCGGCGAAGCCTCTAGGTCTCTACCCCTGGTCCAAGGGCCTGGCCGAGCGTGCCGTGATTGCGGCTAATGGCGATGGACTGACCACCGTTTCCGTGCGGCCGCGGCTGATCTGGGGCAAGGGCGATACGACAATCTTGCCGCAGGTGGCAGATGCGATGCGGCGCGGCGTATTCGTATGGTTTGGCAATGGCCATCATCCCACGTCAACCTGCCATGTCAGAAACGTCGTGGAAGGCACGCTTTTGGCCGCCGAGCGGGGGGAAGGGGGAAATATCTACTTTCTGACCGATGGGCCGCCGGTGGATTTCCGCGATTTCATCACCGAGATGGCTGCGACCCAGGGGGCGGTGGCGCCGACGCGGTGCGTGCCACTTTGGGTGGCCCATGGTGTGGCCCTTGCGGGGGAAGCGGTATGGGGTGCCCTGAACCTGGCGGGCCGGCCGATGCTGACGCGCACCGCGATCAACGTGTTCTTCATGCAGGTCACGGTGAATGACCAGAAGGCACGTGAGAGACTCGGCTATCGCGCGCTTGTAACGCGAGCGCAGGGACTGGCGGAGATGCGCGCCGTGGTATGATGCTCGGCTATCCCAAGCGGCACTGCCACGGCGAAGAGCGAGCGAGACAAAAGCCCGCCCCGGGTGAGGCGGCTGCGCATGGTCTGTTCGTGCGTTTGGTTAGAGTGGTTGCGGGAGTCGGATTTGAACCAACGACCTTCAGGTTATGAGCCTGACGAGCTACCGGGCTGCTCCATCCCGCGTCATGTCCAGGGTCAGCGCTCAACTCGCGGTCATCGGAGGTTTTTTCCAATGGCGTGAAAGCTGACGGCTGAATGCTGGCCAAAGTGCTTTGGAAGACCTGGCGGCGACCGACTTTCCCACGTCTTAAGACGTAGTATCATAGGCGCTGGGGATTTTCACGGCCGAGTTCGGGATGGGATCGGGTGCAGGCTCCCCGCAATGGCCACCAGGTCGTCCAAGGCACTCCGGATCGGAGTGGTCTTGTGCGATGCAGGTTCTGGTAAATCGAGAAAGCTTTTCGTGTGAACGTGTCTTGCTTCTATGCATGATGCGTTGCCAGTCTGACAACCGTAAGCTGTCACCTGACAACTGTATTAGAGCCTATCGGGCGATTAGGACCAGTTAGCTGCGTGCGTTACCGCACTTCCACACCT
>PKZM01000035.1 GCA_003133065.1 Acetobacteraceae bacterium | reverse complement strand
ATCCGCCAACTCCGGCCGTCAAGGGAACGGCAGCAATGCGCTTCATTCTTGTTGTTCCGGTACTTCTGGTCATTGCCCGAAATCGGTCATTCGCGCGACCCCAAATTCATGGATAACGCAATTGAGGTCGAGGCTGGTATAGACGCCTTCAGCCAGGCCGAGATGCTGGCGGCGCTAAAGACGTTCATCAGCACGAACATCGCGATTGCTGCCAGCGCCCTGCGCTGGTGCATGTCGACGACGACAGAGGATATCCCGGTATTTCCAGCAGGGCTCGAAGGATTTCGGAGATTGGCGACCCTTTCATTGGCTCAGCAGAATGACGGCTCTTGGCATGCCCGACCAGGGTCGACGTTCGCAAAGCTGAGCCCTTCACGCAAAATGCTTCTGGTCTTAGCCTTAGCGCCGGCGGCAAAGCGGCTATAAAGCCGGTATGGAAACAACTGTCGCGCGTTTCGAATTTCTGCTCCTGCTGATGGCCATGGTCATTGGCCTGGAGGTCCTGGCGCGGCGGCTAAAGCTGCCGCCGGCGGCGGCGCTGATCGCTGGCGGCATCGGCCTGGCGCTGATCCCCGGCATACCCTCGCTAGTCCTGGACCCGAACCTGACCCTGGTGCTGTTTCTGCCGCCCTTGCTGATGGCCAGCGCCTTCTTTACCGCCTGGCGCGATTTTAGGGCGGATCTGCGGATCATTCTGCAACTGGCTGTCGGCGCGGTGGCCTTCACCACCTTTGTGGTGGGTGTGGTGGCCCATTGGCTGGTGCCAACGCTGCCCTGGGCCGCCTGCTTCGCGCTTGGCGCCATCGTCTCCCCGCCAGATGCGGTAGCCGCCAAGGCCGTGCTGAAGGACCTGGCCCTGCCGCCGCGCGTGAACGTACTCCTGGAAGGCGAGAGCCTCGTAAACGACGCTTCCGGCCTG
This sequence comes from Acetobacteraceae bacterium, assembly GCA_003133065.1. GTDB lineage: Bacteria > Pseudomonadota > Alphaproteobacteria > Acetobacterales > Acetobacteraceae > BOG-908. Next base: position 3,096 of record PKZM01000035.1, on the reverse strand, counting down.
GTGCTGTTCCGCTTCGCGGTGGCGGCCGCATTGACTGGCAGTTTCAGTGCCGGCCACGCCGCGGTCAGCTTTGTTGTGCTGGCTGCTGGCGGCGTGACGGCCGGTATTTTGTTCGGCCTGGCCGCGAGTTTTTTAATCAGCATGTTGCGGGAGTCGAACCTCGCCATCGCCGCGAGCCTGCTGACGGCCTGGGTTTCCTATATCGGCGCGGATGAAATCGGTGTCTCGGGCGTGCTTTCCACCGTGGCGTGCGGGCTGGTGGTGGGCTGGCGGCAGCACGAAGTTCTTCCCGCCGAGACGCGCACACAGGCGCGGGCGGTATGGGAAATTGTCGTGTTCGTCTTGGAATCCCTGATCTTCATTCTGATAGGCTTGTCGCTGCGCGGGGTGCTGGCACGGTTCGGCGGCGGCTGGGACGCTGTTTTGGCTCTGTTGCCCTCTGCCGGGGCCATTATCGGCGCCGTGGTGCTTGCGCGGTTCGCCTGGATATTCCCCGCCACATATGTGCCGCGCGCTCTTTTCCCCGCCCTGCGCCGCCGCGACCCTTACCCGCCTGTCGCGGCGCCGATTGTGATGAGTTGGGCCGGGATGCGCGGCGTGGTGAGCCTGGCGGCCGCATTGTCGCTGCCGGCGGATTTCCCTGGCCGCGATTTCATTCTGGCGATGAGCTTTTCGGTGATTTTGGCGACCGTGCTGGTGCAAGGTGCTACGCTTGGCCCGCTAATCCGGTTGCTACGCCTTGAAGGCCTTACACCGGCCGGCGGCGCCAGCCTGCCGGAAGCCGCGGCACGCGCGCGGCTGGCGAAGGCCCAGCTTGCCGCGGTTGAATCGCAATCCATCCAGGCGGATGGGACGCATTTGCACCCACGCCTCGTCGAGCAATATAATTACAGGGCCAAGGCGGCCAGNNGCGGCGCGTGCTGAATTGCTGAAAATGCACCGGGCGCAGGAGATTCATGATTCCGTTCTGCACACGTTAGAGCGGGAGCTTGATTTGGAAGAGATGGCCGCGCGGCGCTTTGCAGGAGAATAATAGACACTGTAATCCGGCTTTAGCCGCGCTATGCAACAGGCCCGTTCGCGGATTTGAACCCGATGCGCTCATGGCTGTTATCGCAGAACGGCTTTTTCTGGCTGGCGCCGCAGCGGCACAGGCGGGCGGACTGGATGCGGGCGACGACGCGCCCGGTGCCGCTGGTGATTTCGAGGTTGCCGCGGACTTGCAACGGGCCGTCTAGTTGCGGGTCAATTGCCAAGGGGCCGTTGCGCATGGCCAGCGCCTCGGCATTGCCGGTTGCTGGTTCGCCGCTCGCGGCGAAGGCGATGTCATGGTGGGAACTGTCGCAGAACGGCTTGTTGCGGGAGGCGCCACATCTGCACAGCGTCGCGCGAAAACCGGCTGCTTCACCATCCAGCACGATGGGGGCGTGGACGGCGTAAGGCCCGGCTTCACGAACCGCCAGCAGATTGACCGGCGGCGGCGCCTCGTCGGGGCGGCCATCGTGGCGGTGGTAGCGGATGGCGCCGGAGGGGCAGATGCGGGCGATGGCGGCAAGTTCCTCGTTATCCATCGCGTCTGGATGTATCCATGGTCCCTGCACGTTGGCGAGGAACACGTCTGGCGCGCCGGTTACGCAGAACCTGGCGTGGATGCAGCGTTTGGTTTCAAACAGCAGCGTCAAATCCTTGCCCTCGACGATTTCCACGCCGTCCTCGATCCGCGTCTCGGGAGCGTCCTGGACGATGGGCGCGGCGTTTACGGGCGCTTGCGGGGGCGGTTGACGTGAGGCGCTGGCGAAGCCGCGCTTTGCCCGCTCCGCGAGGCTGGAGATGAGGCTGGTTGCTTTGGCGATACGGCCCTCCGGGTCCGGCGATAAAGACCCCAAGGCGGTCGTTATTTCATCGAAACGCTCGGCGAAAAAAGTTCTGGCGCCCGCGCCTGGTGGCAGGGCGGCGGCGTCCCGCAGCGCCACGAAAGAAACGCCGGCGTAGCATTCCGGGTTCGATGGGCCGGCCGGGAGCCGCGCGGCGTGCTCGCCGAGCAGCGTCATCGCGCGCATCAGCGCCGTCGCCAGGTCGGCCGCCAGCGCCTTTTCCGCGACGGGAGATGGCAGCGCGTAGCTATAGGCCAGCAGCCGCAGCATCAGCCCGTACATCGCATTCGCCGCATCCACCGTGCGGCCGGCTTCCTCATCCTCGATCCAGACACGGCCTTCCGGCCGCGGCGGGCGGCGCAGCACNNNNAATGCGGCAAGCGCGGTTTTGAGGCATTTTACCGGATGGATACCGGGCAACGCCGTCTCGGCTGCCGAAAGTTGGAAGGCGGGGTCGCCGCAGAACGCGGCGGATTCACCAACGCGATCAGCGAGCAATTGCAGGTCGTGGCCGATCATCGCGTAGAAATCGCCGACCGTTGCGTAGTCGGCGCCCATCGGGGTCAGCCGTGGCGCCATCGATCCACGCTGAAAAACCCGCTCGGGCGCAAAGCCTTCGCCGTCCGGCTCGGCCGAGCCATGCGGGCGTTCCAGATGGATGAAGTGCTGCAATACGGCATGATTGAACGGCGCGAGTTTCACCACGACGCCGGCCGGCAAATAGCCGGGATCGAGGGGGAAATTTGTCCGGCCGAATCGCGGTGTCGCGCCCAGTGCGGCGGTCACGTTCCAGACCGCGGCTAGATGGCCCATTTCATCGATAGCAACGTCCAGAACGACCCGCCGCCAGCGTGCGACAGCCTCTGCCTGTTCCCTGCTAAGCCCTGGATCGCCGGGCGACTTCAGGCTGAACGCGGCATAGAGATAGGTGCACATGAGATTGTGCTCCAGCTCCGCGGCTTCATACAGCGCGTGGACGAGTTTCTCACGGCTCGGCGCTTCAAATATACCCGGATCAATATCCATTGTCGGCCCGCCCTTGTCCGTCTGTTTCGATCCCGATAGTCTCACAGACTATACGCGCCCGCAATCAACTCATGGTGCGGCACCGCGGGTTATTCACCCAACGCGCGGACCAGCGCCTCGGCGGTTTCGGTGCCCGAGAAGTTCTGTTGTCCAGTGAGCAGGTTGCCGTCCCGCACCGCGAAGCCGCGCCACAAAC
>PKZM01000209.1 GCA_003133065.1 Acetobacteraceae bacterium | reverse complement strand
GCGCGCGCCTCGCCGGCAGCGCGCGCAAAGGGACAAAAGTTTTTTGGTTCTTTTTTTCAAAAAAGAACATCCTTTCTCCCTGGTCCGGCAGTACCTGCCGCCCGGCATTATCTGCCGTGCTCTGGCCACGGCACTCACCAGCGTTTTCAACCCCTTGGGTGTGGTCTTCCCCTTGCAGCGTGGACGAGGAGTGCCACCACGGGAGATGTGAACCATGACGATCAGCAGCCTTTCCGCCGCCCCCTGGAACGCCTGGGCCAACGCGGCCCCGGCCACCGCTTCTGCCGGCAATGCCGCGTCCAGCACCGGCGCGGATCAGCCCGATCCGTTCACCACCTTCGCCACCAATTTCCAGACCATGATGCTGCATGCACAGAGCGCCCCACCGGGTGCCGCGGCGGCGCAAGGCGCGGACACTTCCCCCCCGGATTCCGGTTCACCCGTGCATACCTCGCACCGGCACCATGGTGGCGGCGTGTCGGCCCTCGAATCGGTCCTTGGCGACGATGACTCCTCGGCAACGGGTGCGGCCACGCTGAAGCTGGCGAGCGCCGGCAGCACTCTGGCCGGCAGCACATCCTCGGCCGCGCAGACATTGTCTTCGGCCATGCAGCAGGCGATCCAGGCCTATGGCAACAGCCAGTCGGGTCAGGCGCTTCCGCTGACGATCTGATAGCCCGGCGGTCGGGCCCTCATTGCGCGCCGGTGAGCCCTCCGGTTGGTTTGGCCGCGGGCGGAGAGGCGAGCGAGGAGGGTGCCATCGCGATCGGCACGCTGGGGTTGGTGGCATTTGCCGGCGCCGCGCCGCCATTTTGGCCTGCGGCGATGGGGCCCGTCATCCGCGGCGGGGTGGGGCCCAGGGGATTGAACTGCTTGAGGTTCTGGCACCCCTGTATGTTGGGGGCCACGAGCACGGCCAGAAGCACGAAAGCTGCCCCAGCCGCCCAAAACGGGCGCGTGGACGACTGTGTGTGCGATTGCAGCCACAGGTCCACGATCGGCCGCGGCGGATGCGGTGCGGACGAGACGATGCCCAAAACCACCTGCATCGGGTAGCGGCTTTCACGTTCGGCGAGATAGTCGCGGATATCGTCGGGTCCGCGGGTTTCCAGGGCCACATACCAGCGGCGCAGATCATCCGGATTGTAGTCCACATACTCGTATTCGCCGAGTTGCTTGCGCCAGAACTGCGCAATCCGGATTTCCTCGATAAAGTCGACGTTCGCCATGGGCTTGTTTCCTCAACACGGCAGTCGCGCGAAACCTCGTCCGTCCCGCTGCATAAGACCGGCCCGCACAATCCTGGCACCGGGGTCTCTCCGGACACGCCATCCTGGGTTACGACCTCCTTATATTCCGTAGCCGCGCATGAACAGGTCTACCGCGCAGCTCACCACGTGTTCGATCTGCGCCTGCGATGGCATGTCGATCAGCCGCAGCCGCCGCCGCATGCAAAGCTGGGTCTGGATCAGGGCGAAAAACTGCTCGGCAGCGAAATCGGCATCCTGCACGCGCAGGCGCCCCTGGCTCTTCATGTCGTTCAGAAAGGCAGCGAGGTGCTTCATCGATCTGGCCGGCCCGCCGGCGTAGAAGGTTTCCGCCAGGTCCGGGAATTTCTCGGCCTCCGCCACCACCATGCGATACATCACCAGCGCGGGTTCCGACAGCAGCATGGTGGTCATGCGCCGGCCGATCTGCGCCAGCGTGTCCTGGGGCGGGGAGGCGGCGTCCAGATCGTCGAACACGACCGCGATCCAGCGCGAACATTCGCGATGCATATAGACGGCGAACAGGTCGGCCTTGCTGGTGAAGTAGTTGTACAGCGTGCCCTTGGATACACCGGCCATGGCGGCGATGCGTGACATGCTGGCGCCCTCGTAGCCGTCATGCGCGAATACGAGGGCAGCGCCATCCAGAATCTGGCTCTCCTTGCTTGCGGCCTGGCAGGAGTCGGCGGTGGGGTCTGCATCTGCGTCCATCTCGGTGGGCGGAGGTTTCATCGCATGGGCCATGCTGGGTGTCCCGGGGGCGTATTGACGATCGAGGCAAATTCTCTAGCTTGCCGGCAGTGACCGAACCGATCGGTCAGCCGCCAGTGTTGTGCCACTGCTTCAGTTTCCGGTGCCAGTTTTTCTTCATTACGGCATCCCTTTGTTTTGCTCCCGGTCGCGCGCCGATCGGGGTCTGGCGCTGCATACCATGATACTACCAGGAGCAGAGATATCTTGTTCGTCGCCTGCACGCGTATGAAGAAAAGCAAAGGCAAGGCCTTCTTTTTTGAAAAAAAGAAGCAAAAAACTTTTATCTTTTCGCCCTCGCCGGCGATCCGGCACGAGGCTGACCGCACATACCTCAACGAACAAAAGTTTTTTGGTTCTTTTTTTCAAAAAAGAACAACTTCCTTCCTTGCCTTACTCGCCGCACTCCCCGGCTGCACCGTTGGCCCCAGCTACAGCAGCCACGCCATGTGGTCGCCATCGAGCTGGTTCGGGTCGGCCCATACGGCGCCAGCTTATGCCGGCAGTGTGCCGGTGCCTGAGCCAGTGGATCCGGCCTGGTGGAACCTGTTCCACGATGCGGAGCTTTCCTCGTTNNCAGCGGCAGATCACCGGGGCGGATCAGTTTCCCACGCTGAAGGCCGATGGCTCCTATACGCGCGAGCTGGTCAGCAAGGATGGCGTGCTCAGTCTGTTCAGCGGCGGTGGCGGCACCAGCTTCGGCAGTTCAGGCGGTGTCGCCAATGGTGCGTCGGGCACATCCGGCGGCATTCCGCCGTCGGCGGCCGGCCTCAGCACGCGCATCCCGCCCTTCAATTTGTGGCAGTACGGGTTCGATGCGTCGTGGGAGCTGGACCTGTGGGGCCGGGTTCGGCGTGAGGTGGAGGGGGCGGATGCCTCCGTGGAGGCGTCCGCCGATGCGCGGCGCAATGCGCTGCTCTCGGTACTGGCCGAGGTGGCGCGCGATTACGTGCAGTTGCGCGGTATCCAGACGCAGCTTGCCATCACCCGCGACAATATCGGCACCGAACGCGAGTCGCTGGCATTGAGCCAGGACCGCTTCCGCGGCGGCCTGACCACCGAGCTGGATGTGGTCAATGCCGCGGCGCAGTTGAAGACCACCGAGAGCCAGGTTCCGCCGCTGGAGCAGCAGCAGGCGGCAAGCATCAACGCGCTCAGTTACCTGCTGGGAGAGGCCCCGAAGGCGCTGTCGGCCGAGCTGATCGATGCGAAACCGGTGCCCCCGGTGCCGCCGCGTGTGCCGGTAGGTGTGCCCTCGGAGCTGGCGCGTCGGCGGCCGGACATCCGCCAGGCGGAGGCGCAATTGCATGCGGCGACGGCCGATATCGGGGTTGCTGTCGCCTCCTTTTATCCGCAGGTGACGCTGGACGGCAGTTTTGGCCTGCAGGCTTTGCAGTTCAAGGATCTCGGCAACTGGGCGGCGCGCCAGTACGGCCTTGGCCCCACCATTAGCCTGCCGATTTTTCAGGGGGGCCGCCTGCGCGGCACGCTGGCCTTGCGCCGCGTAGAGCAGCAGGAGGCGGCGCTCACCTATGAGCAGACGGTGCTTCAGGCCTGGCATGATGTGGATAATGCCTTGACCGCCTACGCGGCCGAGCAGCGCCGCCGCGATGCGCTGGAGGAAGCGGTGGTGCAGAACCGCAAGGCGCTGGATCTCTCGCGGCAGCGTTACGCGCAGGGTGTTGCGGATTTCCTCAACGTGCTCGATGCCGAGCGTTCGCTGCTGGCCGCACAGTTGGCGTTTGCCGATAGCTCCACGACCGTTTCCACGAATTTGGTTCAGCTGTACAAGGCTCTGGGCGGCGGCTGGGAACCGACCTATCCGGTGCAGACGGCGTCAGCGAAGGTGCACTGAGCAACATCCTCCGTCATTGCGACATCTTGCGAAGCTAGCCAGGGCGACGCGGCAAGCGTCTGCCGTTTCGCCCTGGATTGCTTCGGGCAGGCGGCCTCGCAATTGTCGCTTGCAGCCCGTGTCTGATGACGTCCGGCCCTTACTGGGGCGCGGGGATCGCCAAATATGCCAGCCGCTTCATCTCGCGCCGACCCCGGCCGACCGAATCCAGGATAAGGCCACACGCGAACGATAAAAACGCCAACGCCACCACGGCGGCCGCGACGATGGCAGTGGGCAGGCGCGGCACCAGGCCGATGCGAAGGAATTCCAGCACCACCGGGATGCCCAGCGCCAAGCCAAACAGCAGCAGAATCACACCGCAAATGGTGAAGAACGGCAAAGGCCGCTCATCCTTCACCAGCATCAGGATCAGCCGCAGAATGCGCAACCCATCCGCAACCGTGCGCAGCTTGGATGCCGATCCAGCCATCCGCTGGCGATAGGGCGCCGGCAGTTCGCCAACCGGCATGGCCAGTTGCAGCGCATGCACGGTAAACTCCGTCTCCGTCTCAAATCCGGCCGAGAGCGCCGGAAACGATTTCACGAAGCGGCGCGAAAACACGCGGTAGCCGGAGAGCATATCCGTGACGCGCGCCCCGAACAGGCGGGCGACGAGGCCCGAGAGCACGGTGTTGCCGGTGCGATGGCCCCGGCGATACGCGGCCGAATGCTGCATCACCCGCGTCGCCGTTACCATGTCCAATCGGCCCTCCCGCAGCAGGCGCACCAGGCCGGGGGCGGCGGCTGGATCGTAGGTGTCGTCGCCATCCACAAGAACATAGATATCCGCCTCGATGTCGGCGAACATGCGGCGCACCACATGGCCCTTGCCCTGCAACGTTTCGAAGCCGATACGCGCGCCGGCGGCACGCGCCTGTGCGACCGTGTCGTCGGTCGAGTTGTTATCATAGACGAACACATCCGCGTCCGGCAGCGCGGCGCGGAAGCCGGCGATCACGCGGGTGATCGCCACCGCCTCATTGTGGCAAGGGATCAGCACCGCCAGGCGCGTCGCGGCACCGCTCACCGGAACACCAGCCGGCGCGAGAGATAGAAATTGAGGAACATGCCGCACAAGCCCCCGGCCAGTACCGGCAGCACAAGATACTGACGACAGATGGGGAAATTCGCGATCAGCGTGAACCCCACGCCGCGATTGAGCAGCAAGCCCACGGAATTGGCCAGCAGGAACATCACCAACTGGCGATGCGCGGCCCCGTGGGCGGCGCCTGCATAGGTCCACATGCGGTTGAGAAGCCAGTTGATCGAGCCGGCAACCACATAGGAGATCAGCAGCGCGTAATACGGACCAACGAACGGCTTGGCGACATGGGCCACCGAAATGTCCCACACGAAACCCAGCGTGCCCACCACCCCGAACCGGAGAAATTGCACCAGCAGGAGGCGATGGGGTGGGGAGAGATGCGACAACAATGGTTCAAGGCGGTGCAACAGAGAGATTTGCATGAGCACCTTGAATTCCGGGCAACCAAAGGAAGAATGTTCTTTTTTGAAAAAAAGAACCAAAAAACTTTTAACTCTTTGCGCACGCTGCCGGCGAGTCGCGCGCCAACGGTCAAAAGTTTTTTTCTTCTTTTTTTCAAAAAAGAAGCCCCTTGCTTTTAATGCAAGATAATCTCCACCCGCCTGTTCTGCGGCTCGCGCACGCCCTTGCCCGTCGGCACCAGCGGATTGCTTTCGCCGTAACCGTGGATGCTGATTTCGCCCTGCGGCACGCCGTCGCGCACCAGCTCGGCCTCCACGCTCTGCGCCCGGCGCAAAGACAGGCGCTGGTTGTAGGCGGTCGTGCCGGAGAGATCCGTATAGCCGTTCACATCGATCCGCGTCGTCTGCACCTTGGTGGAGGCAGCGGCCGCCTCGGCCACAATCTGCCTGGCCCGCGCGGAAAGATCGGCGCGATCCCAGTCGAAAAACACCAGGTAGGTGCGCGTCACCTCCGGCGGCACCGGCGGCGGCGGGGCAGCCTGGGCCGGGGGGGGAGGTGGCGGCGGTGGGGCGGAGGACAGCGCGTAGCGCACACCCAGCATGGCCACATGGTTATACTGGCTGTCGGTATGCAGTTTGACGCGCGAGTCCGAATCGGCATCGAAGAGCTGCGCGGCATAGGTTGTATCACTGGGCGAGGCGGTGAAGCGGTATTCGGCTGTCAGTGCCAGGCCAGGGACATCGCTGATGTTGAACGCCAGCCCGGCGATCGCCTGGATCGCGTAGTTTCCGTCCGTGCCCGTGCTGTGAAGATAGTACGGGTTGCCCGTCGGATCGGTGCCCGACACGTTGACGTTCACGAGACGGCTCTGGCTGTAACCGCCGCCGACACCAACATACGGCGAAAGCCAGGGCAGGCCGATCGCCGCCCCGTTGATGTCATAAAGCACATTGGCAAAGCCATGGTACTGCTGAAAATAGCCATTGACGCCCTGGGTGAATTTCTCCGAGGAGAAATCGCCCTGCAACTCAATTCGCAGGCCGTTGCCAAGACCATACCCGATCGATGCACTGCCGATCGGGCCCACATTCACGCCCAGACGGTTGCCGGTATAGGGCTCGGCGGATCCATGCACGGCCTGGTTCTGCAGATAATCGATACCGCCCCCGAGGCTGATATAGGGGCCCGTCACAGGCTGGGCCAGGCCGGCCGCAGGGGCCAGCGCAATGGCCCAGGCCAGTGCCGCGTCACAAAACTTCATAACACACGTCTCCCGGTCCCCGCTATGCCACGGCATGCGGGTTGAACCGATCCCACCAACGGGGGCGTTCGTATCATAAATGGGCCTTGGTTGTTGCCCCACCGGAAAGCATTTTGTGGGTGTGTTGCGGACGCGCCACAAGGTTTAGTTTGCCCATGCGTACACCCAACCTGGAGTTGCGGCGACTCAGCCGCATCAGCCTTGGAGCCAGCCCGCCATGTCAAAGCTTCTCTATTTTTTGGCGACTTTCGCCGAGTCCGGCCTGTCGGTCTTTGGCATTCGCGGCGCCTACGAGCAGCCCGCCTACACCGTGCTTCAGACCATCGCACCGAATATTGAAATACGTGCGTATGGGGCGCGCGCAGCGGTGGAAACGCCGATTCAGGGCGGCAATGACGGTCAGGCCTTCGAGCGGCTGTTTCGCTACATCACCGGCGCCAACACCACCGGCGCGCTGATCAGCATGACGGCGCCGGTGGCCGAATCCTCCCGGATGATCCCCATGACGGTGCCGGTGGAGACCTCCGGCGGCCGGGACACGATGCGCTTCTTCCTGCCGGCCGATGTGGCCCGGGCGGGCCCGCCCGCCCCCAAGGACAAACTGGTGCAGATCGTCACTCTGCCCGCCGTCACGCTTGGCGTGATCCGCTACAGTGGCTGGCCTACCCAAGCCGCGCGGGCCGAGGAGACGCGAAAGCTGCACGCGGCGCTTGCCCAGGCCGGCCGGATGGTGAACGGGCCGCCGGTCTATTTCTCCTATGACCCGCCCTTCACGATCCCGGCCTTGCGGCGCAATGAAGTCGCGCTGCCGATGACACCCTGAGGCATCGTCGGCAAACACGTGCGTCGTCACACGCCGGCGCGCGCGGTGTCCCTGGCCGGTTCACGCCGGGTCACGCGACTGCGATGGGCAAAGCGCAGCGAGAGGCACAGCGCCACCGCGGCAAGCCCGGCGCACAATCCCCACCACAGCCCCACCGCGCCGAGATGTGCGGGAAACGCCAACAGCCAGCCCGCGGTGAAACCCACACCCCAATACCCGAAGGCCGCCAACACCATCGGCACGCGCACATCCTGCAAGCCCCGCAGCGCGCCGGAGGCAGCAACCTGCGTGCCATCGAAGATCTGGAATACGCCGGCGACCCCGAGCAGCGTTACCGCCAGCGCCTCGGTCGCGGCTGTCGCCGGTGTGGTCGGTCCGAGATAGAGGCGGATGATGGCGTGCGGTGCGATCCGCAATGTCAGTGCCACGCACGCCATGAAGCAGGCGGCAAGCGCGATGGCGCAGAGACCGGCGCGCCTGGCTATATCCCGCCGGCCGCCACCGCAGGCGGTCGCGACCCGAACATTTGCTGCCTGGCTGATCGAAAGCGGGATCATGAACACCACCGTGATCACGCTCAGGGCGATGAGATGCGCGGCCAGCACCTGGGGGCCGAGCCGGCTTGCGAGGATGCCGGTCGCCGCGAACAGCCCACCCTCCACCGCTACCGATCCGCCGCTGGGCAAGCCCAGTGCCAGCAGCGTGCGCAGTGTGCCGGCGTGGGGCCGGGTGAGGCGTACGAAGTGCCGGTAGCGGGGGCCATGCAGCAGCACCAGCATCGCGGCCGCCATCGTCCACAGGGTGATCGTGATGGAAGCGGCCGAGCCGTTGAGCCCGAAGCCGCTAAAGCCGAAGGCGCCGCGCACCAGCAGCAGGTTCATCGCCAGGTGCAGCGCCACGCCGCCGGGCAGCACCCAGAGCAGCATCTTCTGCAGGCCGATCGCCGGCAGGAATTGCCGCATCATGCCCACCCCCACCACCCCGGCCGGCACGCCCCAGCGCAACACCAGCAGAAAGCCGGAAATAGGTTCCGTCAGCCCCGCCGGCTCGCCCAGCGCTCGCAGCAGCGGGCCTGGCAGGCTCAACAGGATGAACAGCAGCACCGCGAGCAGGCTGCCCAGCAGCACGCCGGACCAGTAGATGCCGGGCACCGATGCCGGCCGCCCAGCGCCCAGAGCGCTTGCGACCAGCACGCCAACCCCGGCGAGCACCCCTTGCAGCACCACCAGCATGGTGAAGAACAGGTTCGTGCCCAGGCCGCCCGCCGCCAGCGCCGCGTCGCCGAGGCTGCCCAGCGTGATGGTGCTGATCAGCCCCATCATCATTTCGGCGAGCAGCGCCAGTGCGATCGGCGCCGCTATCCCCAGCGTCTCCCGCAGATGCCACTCCCAACGCCCACCCTGCACACCACCTCTCCCTGGTCCGCGCACCAAACGAACAAAAGTCTTTTGCTTCTTTTTTGCAAAAAAGAAGCCCTCCGCGGAGCGGAAAACAAAAAGACTCTTCTTTCTTGAAAGAAAGAAGCAAAGAACTTTTACGCATTGAGGGGTCTATATGCTGCAAACGTTACCGCCTAGGGCACCCATACCAACGCGACTCAGGACCCAGCTTGAGTCATTCCTGGTGCTCAGGCGTAACCCTTTGGAGCTCTGGGGCGAGCCGGCGTACGAGCAGGAGATCCTGCCGGGCAAGTTCCTGGGGCGCGACCAATTGATGGTGAACGCGCCGGAGGGGATCCGGCATATCCTGGTCACCAACGCCGAGAATTACCGCCGCAACCCGGCCACCAAGCGCGTGCTTCAGCCGGTGCTGGGTGCCGGGCTGTTCCTGGCGGAGGGCGAGGCCTGGCGCCACCAGCGCCGCACCATCGCCCCGGCCCTCGCCCCGCGAACAATGCCGATCCTGGCGCATCACGTGGTGGCCGCCAGTGCGGCCCGCGAGGCGGAACTGGAAACCCTGCTGCACCGGCCGATCGAGCTGCTGCCGCATTTGCAGCATCTGGCGCTCGCGATCGCCGGGCAATCGATGTTCTCGCTGGAGATGTCAGGCTTCGGGCCGGAACTGCGGCGCATGCTGCTGGGCTACGGCATGAAATACGCGCTGCCCGGCATCCTGGATTTGATGCTGCCGGAGAACATCCCCTCCTTCGTCGATCGCGGCCGGGCGGCCTTCCGCACCGATTGGCTCGCCTTTCTCGACCGCCTGATCGCCGTGCGGGCCGCGCAAACCCCATCCGGCGACGCACGCGACCTGTTCGATCTGCTCTCCGCAGCCCGCGATCCGGAAACCGGCGCCGGTTTCGATCACGCCCAGTTGCGCGACGAGGTCTCCACCATGATCCTCGCCGGCCACGAGACCACGGCCGTCACCCTCTTCTGGTCGTGCTACCTCGCCGCCCTCTACCCCGATCAGCAGGACCGGCTGGCCGCCGAGACCGCACCGGTGGACCTATCTGCGCCTCATGCGGCCGCGTCACTCGCCCGGCTGCCGGCGGTGCGTGCGCATGTGGACGAGGCGCTGCGCCTGTATCCGCCCGCCTTTCTCATCGTGCGCCAGGCGCAGCAGGCCGATGAGATCCTTGGGCATAAGGTCGCCGCCGGCACCACCATCACCATCTCACCCTGGGTACTGCACCGCCATCGCGCCCGCTGGCGGGCGCCCGACGAATTCGATCCGGACCGTTTCATGCCCGGCGCCACGCCGCCGGAGCGCTACGCCTATATGCCGTTCGGCGCCGGCCCGCGGATCTGTGTGGGCGCCCAGTTCGCGCTGACCGAAGCCACGCTGGTGCTGGCCCGCCTGCTCGCCCGGTTCCGCGTCGAACTGGCCGGCAGCGGTGCCGTCATCCCACGCGGCATCGTGACCACCCAGCCCGACCGCCCCGTGCGCTTCATCCTCACCCCCCGCCGCCCGTAGGATGGGCAGCTTTGCTGCCCATCACCCCAGCTCTCCGCCCCCAAACCGTGATCGCCGAAATCTGGCCCTCAGCCCCGCGCCGCCAGCGGGCAACCGTGCCTTCCCCGTCCCGTTCCCCCTTCCGACCCCCCATGCACTGCGGCGGGTCCGCGACATCAAACGCAGGGAGTTTGTCATATGCGCAGCATTCTTTTCGCTTCGGCCGCCACACTCGCCCTCGGCCTGTCGGCGCCCGCTTTCGCCCAGTCCACGGCGTGGCCGTATTCGCACCAGCCCGGCACCGGGCAAAGCGGCCCAGCCTCCAGCCAGGCCAGCAACATCGACAGCGCTGATGCGCACTCCACCATCGCACCGCACCTTCCGGAGCCCGCGGGTGGCCAGAATCAGTCGCCCGAGCGCTATTTGCGTGATGCACAGCGCGCCGTCACCGCGCATCACACAGGTCTCGCACAGCAGGCGCTGGAGATGGCGGAAACGCGCCTGTTGGATCGCAGCACCCCGGTGGGCACCGCCAACCAGCCCGACCAGTCGCCCGAGATCCAGGCCGTGAGCCAGGCGCTCCAGGACCTCGGCCACCGCGACTTCCATGGTACCGAGACAGCGATCACCAAGGCCCTCGCCGCCGCGCCGCAGGCCGGCGCCGCGCCGATGTGATGGCGGTCGGGGGAGGAGGGCCGGGGGCACGCCCTGGCCTTCACCTCGCCCGGCAATCGCAGGCCTGCCATTCGGATACGATGGCCACGTGATTTTTCCTCGCATCTGCGGCCGCGAGCGCCTATCTACCGCCCAGACGCGGCTGAGAAAGGGTCTGACACTGGTCAGGCCCTTTTCGTATGGGCCGCATTCCAACTTTCATCCGAGAAGCGCGCCCCTCATGGACATCCGCAACATCGCCATCATCGNNGGCAAGACCACGCTGGTGGACCAGCTTCTGAAGCAGTCCGGCGCCTATCGCGAGCACCAGGCGGTGGTTGAGCGCGCGCTGGACCGCAACGACCTGGAAAAGGAGCGGGGGATCACCATCCTGGCCAAATGCGCCAGCGTGGTGTGGCAAGAAACCCGCATCAACATCGTCGACACCCCAGGCCACGCCGATTTCGGCGGCGAGGTGGAACGCATTCTGAACATGGTGGACGGCGCCATCGTGCTGGTTGATGCCGCCGAGGGCGTGCTGCCGCAAACCAAATTCGTCGTCGGCAAGGCGCTGCAACGCGGCCTGAAGCCGATCGTGGTGGTCAACAAGATCGATCGCCAGGATGCGCGGGCCGACGAGGTTCACACCGAGGTGTTTGACCTGTTTGCAGCCCTGGGCGCGACCGACGAGCAGCTCGATTTCCCNNATGCTCTACGCCTCCGGCCGCCAGGGCTGGGCCGATGCCGAGCTCGAAGGGCCCCGGAAAGATCTCTCCGCCCTGTTCAACCTGGTGCTGAGCCACGTGAAGGCGCCGGCGCTGGATGCGGACGCCCCCTTCGCCATGGTCGCCTCCATCCTGGAATACGACCAGTTCCTCGGCCGCGTGCTGACCGGCCGCGTTGAGCAGGGCCGCGCGCGGCTGAACATGCAGGTGAAGGTGCTGCGGCAGGACGGCAGCACGGTTGAAACCGGGCGCCTCACCAAACTGCTCGGCTTCCGCGGCCTCGATCGCGTGACCGTTGAAGAGGCCGAAGCCGGCGACATCGTCGCCGTCGCCGGCCTCACCGACGCCACCATCCCCGATTCGATTGGCGCGCCGGAACTCACCGAGCCGCTGCACGCCATCCCCGTCGATCCGCCGACCCTGGCGATGACGTTCCGGGTGAATGACGGGCCACTGGGCGGCAAGGAAGGCAAGAAAGTCACCTCCCGCCAGATCCGCGAGCGCCTGCTGCGCGAGGCGGAAGGCAATGTCGCCATCAAGATCACCGAAAGCAACGAGAGCGAAGCCTTCGAGGTCGCCGGCCGCGGTGAACTTCAGCTCGGCGTGCTCATCGAAACCATGCGGCGGGAGGGGTTCGAACTCTCCATCGGCCGCCCACGCGTGCTGACGCAGATCAACCCGGAGACGAAAGAGCGCGAGGAGCCTTATGAAGAGGTGCTCGTGGATGTGGACGAGCCCTATTCCGGCGTGGTGGTGGAAAAGCTCAGCCGTCGCCGCGGCCAGATGCAGGACATGCGGCCCTCCGGCGGCGGCAAGGTGCGCCTCACCTTCGTCATGCCCAGCCGCGGCCTGATCGGCTACCACGGCGAGTTCCTCACCGATACGCGCGGCACCGGCATCATGAACCGGCTGTTTGCGGGGTATCGCCCCTGGGCGGGGCCGATCGAGGGGCGCCGCAACGGCTCTCTGATCAGCAGCGAAAACGGCAACGCCGTGCAATACGCCCTTTGGTACCTTCAGGAACGCGGCACGCTCTTCGTCAGCCCCGGCGAGGCGGTTTACGTGGGCATGATCCTCGGCGAGCACTCGCGCGAAAGCGACCTCGATATCAATCCGATCAAGGAAAAGAAGCTCACCAACATCCGTGCCGCCGGCAAGGATGAAGCGATGCTGCTGATCCCGCCGCGCAAGATGAGCCTGGAACAGGCGATCGCGTATATCGAGGATGACGAACTGGTTGAGGTCACTCCGAGCGCGGTGCGAATCCGCAAGCGGTATCTGGATCCCAACGAGCGCAAGCGGAACGAGAAGAAGTCGGATAGCGCGGCGGCATAGGAAGGAAGGCCTTCTTTTTTGAAAAAAAGAAGCAAAAAACTTTTGGCGGGCTGTCGCGGACCGAGCCGGCAGCGNNCCACGCGGTTCTTTGTCGTCTCTGCGCGGCGGTTGGAGTGGAAACGATGCGGGTTGTTCGCCTGGGTGTCGCGGCAATTGCCATGGTGGCGGCACTGTCTGTGGCGGCCACGGCCTCGGCCACGACCGTCAACCTGATCACCAATGGTGATTTCAGTTCCGTCACCAACACCTATGGCAGCACCGGCACCGGGCAGCTCGCCTCCTGTGGCCAGTCCACCTGCGCCGCCGGCTATATCGGTATCACCGGTTGGTATGCCAACGCGGCCCAGTCCGCGAGCTACAACAACTATCCCTTCCTGTTCATCGACAATCAGGCGGCCGAGAACAGCACCGGCTTTTACGACGAGAAGGACGGCGGCTTCCGCTCGCTATGGGATGCCGCCAACAGCACCGCATCCACCCCCGGCGGCTACAACACCTGGAACGGTGCGGGCCCCGGCAACAGCACCGGCAATTATCTGGTGGCCGATGGCGCCTACAACCCTACCGCGATCCAGCAGAACGTTGCCGGCCTCACGGTGGGCACCACCTACCTTCTCACCTTCCAGTGGGCTGCCGCTCAGTGGTCGCAGCAAACCGGCGCCACCACCGAATCCTTTACCGTGGGCTTAGGCGATCAGTCGCAATCGACCATCACCTATCAGGACCCCAGCCACGGCTTCAGCGGCTGGATGACGGACACGATGAGCTTCACCTATGACGGCAGCTCCAACATCCTGAGCTTCCTGGCGGTCGGCAGCCCGAGCGGCGAGCCGCCCAATCTGCTGCTGGACGACGTGACGATGTATGCGCAAACCACCGTGCCCGAGCCTTCCGGCTGGGGTATCTTCATCGCCGGCTGCGCTATCGCCTACATGGTCCGCCGCCGCTCAGCATCTCAGGCCTGACACGCGGCGCTCGGCGCGGTGATTGCGCTTGCCAGTCGTAACGATTCCAGGCCAGGCTCAACTTGCTGGAGAATTTGCTCAAGGGGGGGCGACGTGCATCGGTGGCTGCACGCACTGATATTGCTATCGGTGCTTCTGACGTTACCGGTCCAAGTCGCGCTGGCCGGTGAGCCCACCGATGGGAATGGCAATATCGGCGCCACGAGTTACGCCACGTTGCCGTTCGCCAGCCAAGTCTATCAGGATTGCTGGGCCTGTTCGTCCTATCTTGAACCCGGCGAGCTGTTTTTCGAAGACAATCCGAACTCGTTCTTCAACAACGCATCGATGATGGCGACGGCGCGCTATGGCGCGGCCGGGCTGGAGCAGGCGGGTATCCTGCCGATCAGCGGTCAGCAGCGCTGGGAGGATACCTACGCGGCCTCGTTCCCGGTGGGCACCTTCCCCAACGCGCCCGCGGGTGTTGCCTATGATGCCACGGCAAATGGTTTTCCCAACGACGGGGCATTCGTGGCGTGGCGGAACTTCATCACCGCGCATCCACAATACTGGGATACGGCTTTCGATGGCGGAACGATGCCGTCGCAGTCGGATTATTACCGTGCCTGGGGCGGGCAATGGGGCTTTATCAGCCCGCTCACGCCGCTCGATGCGGCCGATTGCCCGCCGGGGCTGAGCAGCTGCAACTGGGGACAATTATTCGCCTATCGCTGGGCGAAAACCGCGGCGCTGAGCGGCAGTTATGGTATCGCCCTGTCCGATTTCGGCGACAGCCAGCCTTTGGCACCCTCCAACTTCCATGATTTCAATCCGCGGTTGATCGCGGCGTTCGCAACCGCCAAGCACCTGAAGATTCCGGGCACCACGGTGCCGGCGAAGGCAGCCTGGATCGTGGCCAATCAAGCACCGGCCTGGAACGATTTTCTGGCCAATGGCTGGGGTGGGTTCTTTGCCACGCTCTCCGCGCAGATCGGGGCGGCCAGCGGCAAGAAAAGTCCGGTGATCGACCAGTGCGGCTGGTCGCCCTCCTATCGGCGTTGGTTCGGCACCGACGAGCGTATCGACACCGAGCATATCAGCCCATCACTGTACATGTGCATCTGGGACGACCAGATGATCACGCGCGCTGGCCCTGTGAACGCGCCGCCGATGCAGGAACTGGCCGGGTATATCCTGGGGGCGGCGCGCGAGCCGCTGATGCGCAACGGCGCCAATATCGAAGCCGACGACGACGCCTACTGGGCCGCCATCGCCCAGTGCTACCCCATGCTGAGTGCCGCGGATCAGCAGGAGGTCGGCTACAAACTGCTCAAGCGGCTCTGGCTGTGGTCGGCCTGGGCGCATATCGCGGACCGCGCCGGTCATGTGCGGCGCGCCATCGCCTTCGCCAGCCGCGACTACTGGGATCTCGGCACGCTCACCGCGCTCGATCCGCTCACCGCGCTGATCCAGTCGATCGTGCCGAGCCGCCCGTTCGGCCCGGCGATCTACTATTCCACCGCCGTGGAGCGCGCCCGCGAACAGCAACAGGCCAGCACGCTCGGCGTGGGCACGGCGCTGAACTATTATCTGGCCCCGCCGGTCCTGCAGGCATTCGTGGATGCCGGCGGCGGCGTGGGCTACTACGTGTCGGATGCGGCGCTGCCGAAGATACGCAAGGACACAGCGAACGCGCCCTCCGCGTGGGTCGTTCTCGATGCACAGGGCGAGATGCCGCAAAGCGAGCTGAACGCGCTGACTGCCATCGCCCCGGTGGTCACCACCCCGGCGGGCCTGGCAGCCGCTGCAAGCCAGCCGTTGCTGTTCGGCGGCGGGCTAACCGGCTTCGGCTTCTACGATCAATCGAAGCGGCTGATTATCGTGGTCACCAATCCCAGCACCCAGCCGGGCGCCGGCGCCGTTTCCGGCACGGTGTCGCTATCCGGCGTTGCGGCAGGCACCTATACCGTCACTGACCTGTTCACCAACGCTACCACCAGCCTTACCGTCCGCGGCGGCAAGGCCACCATGGCGGTGACAGAAGCGCGCTGGGATACAAACGTGTTTGCGGTGACGAAAGGGAAGTCTTAGACAAGAAAGAAAGATGTTCTTTTTTGAAAAAAAGAACCAAAAAACTTTTGTTCCTTTGCGTGCGCTGCCGGAGAGGCGCGCACCAAGTGTCAAAAGTTTTTTGCTTCTTTTTTTCAAAAAAGAAGACTTCTAGTTTTGCGAATGTCGCCCGAGTCCCCCGCCCCCAAGCGTCTGCTCTTCACCATGGGCGCCTTCGGCTTCATGAGCGGCCTGCCGCTGCCTCTGACCATCTTCACCTTGCAGCAATGGTTCACCAGCTACGGCATCCCGCTGCACACGATCGGGCTTACCTCCTGGATCGGGCTGTCCTACACGCTGAAATTCCTCTGGTCGGCGGTGTTCGACAGGTTGCCCCCGGGGCCGATGCGGGCGTTCGGCCGCCGGCGCGGGTGGCTGCTGATCGTGCAGCCCGCGCTGGCCGCCGCGTGCGTCGTGTTCGCCCTGACCGATCCAGGGCGTAATGCGCTGGCAACCGTCGCCGCTGCCCTGGTGCTCGCCTTTCTCTCTGCCAGCCAGGATATCCTGATCGACGCCTGGCGGATCGAGACCTTCCCCGAGGCAAGCCAGGGTGCCGCCCTGGCCGTGTATATCTGGGGCTATCGCGGCGCCATGCTGGTCTCCGATGCGGGAGCCATAAAACTCTCGGTGCTGTTCGGCTGGCATGCCGCCCTGCTGGCCATGGCCGCCCTGTTGGCCTTCGGCGTGGTGGTGACGCTGAGCGCGCCTGAACCGGCGGCCGATAGGGCGCGCGTGGTGGCCCTGGGCTGGCGCGCCCGCCTGGATGCCGCGCTGATCGCGCCGTTCCGCGAATTCCTGGCGCGGCGCGGCGCCGTTTGGGTGCTGGCCTTCGTGCTGCTGTTCCGGCTGGGCAAGGTGTTCGCGGATGGCACCGCGGCCGGGTTCTACCGCTACCGGCTTGGCTTTGCCCCCTCGATGGTGGCGAACGCGAACGCGCTCTCCATCTTCGGCACGCTGGCGGGGGCCGCGTTGGGTGGCCTGCTGGTGGCCCGATGGGGTGCCCGGCGGGCGCTGCTGGCCGGCGGCTTGCTGCAGGCGGCCTCGCTCGGCCTCTATCTGGTGCTACTGGCCGCGGGTCCTGATCCGGCGATGCTCACCGCCAAGGTGGTGCTGGAGTTTTTCGCCGGCGCCGCGGCCGACACTGCCTTCCTCACCTACATCTCGCTGCTTTGCTCATCGGCGTTCACGGCGACGCAGTATGCCATGCTTTCCTCGCTGGCGGCGGTGGCGCTGCATACGCTGGGCGGGTTTTCCGGCTTCGCGGCGGAAGCCCTGGGCTATCACGCGTTCTACGCTGCCTGTATCCTGGCCGGCCTGCCGGCGCTGCTGATCCTGGCGCGGCTCGGCCGGCTGCGATCGCCCATCACCGTCGCACCCTGACGCGCATGAAAATACCCAACGTTTCAGAAGATTTCAGTTCCCACCTGCCAGATCCCGTTACGAAAATTTAACGTCACCGACGCGCCGACGGCCACTTCGTTGCGTTTCCATGTTAAAAACAGCATGTATCGGCGCTGCCATTTTGCGTTGCGGCAAGACCTCGTTGGCCGCCCATGTGGCTACTTTGCATCACTGCGGCATTCTGGCACAGGGGTCAAAAGCATAGGTTATTAGTTTCGGCATCAGCAGCAAGAACAGTACAGTTCTCTTGCGCAGGTGGTTCAGGAATTATCATCCAAACGCTCCGAAATCACGCGTATTAGCCGAGCCCGGAATTTTTTGCTTGCCATCCTCGGGTTTTGTAGTCCCAATGTCGGAACTGCATCACAGATCGGCGACCGGAGCATAGGATTTCGGCGCGGCAACGAACACGGGAGTCTTCATGCGGGCCCACACCGCCCACCTGCTCTCGGCCCTGGTCATCGCGGCCGGCGCCACGACTGCACTGCCCGCCGTGGCCCGCGCCCAGGCCGCCGCCCAGACGGCGCCTCAGCCCACGCTGTGGGAGGAACACGGCCAGGCGACCTGGTATGGCCCGCGCCACGAAGGCCGGCGCACCAGCAGCGGCGAGCGCTTCGATAGCAGCAAGCTCACCGCGGCCCATGCCACCCTGCCGATGGGCGCCTGGGTGAAGGTGACCGTGGAGGAAACCGGCCGATCCATCATCGTGCGCGTGAACGACCGCGAGCCGCCGCATGGCGTGCGCTGCATCGATCTCACCCGCGAGGCGGCATCCCGGCTGGGGATCGTCAGCCGCGGCGTGGCCGACGTGACGGTGGCGCAAATTGCCTCGCCGCCGGCCGGCGATCAGCCCGAGGAGCTGGCCGAGGCGCCCGATAGCGCGCAGCCGGTGCAAGCCGTATCAACGGCGCATCATCGCACTAGGGCGCGCCATGCCCGGAAACATCCGCGGCATGTTCATTCGTAGATCGGCCGCTTCTGCTGGTGGTATCGAACGCCGCCGTGCCTGACACCTGAACTTCCAGCTCGGCATTCAGCTCCGCGCCCACCAGCACAGCCAAGGCGCTGACATAGAACCACATCATGACGCCGACCACCGCGCCCAGCGGGCCGTAGGTGGCGTCGTAGCTCGCCAGATGCTGAACATAGTAGGAAAACAGCACCGAGGCCGCCAGCCATAGCAAGGTCGCGACCAGCGATCCCGGCGTGACCCACCACCAGCCGGCCGAGGGGCGCGACGGTCCGAACCGGTACAATAGTGACAGCGCCAGCATCACGAACACCACCAGCGCGCCCAGGCTGCCCGCGCGCGCGATCAGCGAGCCGTAGGCGGACATGCCGAAGAATCCCACCAGAACGGGCAGCACCACCAGTGCGGCCAGCCCGATTACCGCCGCCAGGATGGCGCCCAGCGTCATGCCCAGGGCGGTCAGTTGGAAGCGCAGGATGCCGCGGGTTTCCCGCTGTTCATAGGCCAGGTTCAGCGCGCCGAGGATGGATTTCGTGCCGGTGGTGGTGGACCACAGCGCGATGGCGATGCTCAGCCCCAGGCTGAAGGTGAGCGTCCCGGGCGGCTTGGAGACCAGCATCTGCACCCGGTCCGCGATCAGTTGGTAGGCGCTGGGGGGCAACAATTCGCGCAATGCCGCCAGTTGCGGCCGCACCGTGCCGGGGTCGAACATCAGCCCGTAAATGGCCACCAGCATGGTGATGGCCGGAAACAGCGCCAGCGTCGCATAGAAGGCGCACCCCGCGGCGCTGAGCGACACACGATCGGTGACCACCTCGCGCGCCGTGCGGCCGATCACCTGCCGCCAGCCAGCCCACGATATCTGCAGCGGATGACCCCTCGCCATGCCCGACACGTGCGGTACCAGCGAGTCGGATGCAATAGTTAAAAGTCTTTTGCTGCTTGTCTGCAGAAAAGAAGAGTTTCTTCTTTTTTGAAAAAAAGACGCAAAAACCTCTTGCCTATGGTGCGCGCGCAAGGCGGTAAAGAGCCGCGCAGAGGCAGCCGAGACATGCGCCGGCGAGGCAGTCGCTGAGGAAGTGGTAATCGCACCCCAGCAGGCCGATCACCACCAGCAGAGGCAAAACAGCGTACAGCCAGCGGAACCGCCCCGCATGCTGCCAGAGCACGGCGAAGGGGGCGGTGATTGCGGTTGTGTGGCCGGAGGGGAAGCTGGCGTAGCCGGCGCCGCCGTGGAAGGGGAAGAAGCCGAATACGCCGGTATCGATCCAGGAGGGGTTCTTGTTCACCCAGGTTTCCGGCCAGGGGCGGCCGAACGCGAATTTCAGCACATCCTTGGCCGCCACCGCCGCCAGCGTGACGATGCACACAGCCAGCACCACGCGCCCCGCCGGCCCGGGCCGCCAGCCGCACAACCAGGCAACCCCCAGGGCCGCCAGCCCCACAACCGCGGCAGGTTCGGGCACATCGGCAATCCAGGTCAGCCAAATGCACCAGGAAGGGCGGTGCATCACCGCATGCGACCAGGTGGCAAGCGGCCGGTCCAGCAGAAAATAGCTGATCAGGATCGCGGCCAGCCCCGTCCCCAGCGCCATCAGGGCCTGCCGTCTCGCATCGGTCATCCGGTCGCTCCTTGCCGCGTGCGCGCGATCTGCGCCAAGACAGGGCGCAGATGTCCCGTGTTCTTATCTCGCGCCGTGCCGTGCTGTCAGCCATGCCGGCGGCCGCTGTGTTGGCTGCGCCCGGCTGGGCGCAGACCCTGTCCGCGCGGGTGGCGGCCCTTGGCGGCCCCGGATTGCTGCGCAGTTACGATGTGGCCGGCACCGGCGATTTCGACCGTACCCAGGCCAACTGCGCCTATGTGTACGACAATGCGGTGGCCGGCCTGGCTTTGCTGGCGGCGGGCGATCCGGCGGGTGCGCGCCGCATCGGCGCGGCCCTGGTGCAGGCGCAGCAGACCGACCGGTTCTGGCATGACGGCCGTCTGCGCAACGCCTACCGCGCCGGGCCGGCGGAGCCAGGACCCTATAAGCTGCCCGGCTGGTGGGATGACGCGGCCGGGCGGTGGATGGAGGATGGCTACCAGGCCGGCACGGCCACGGGCGTGGTGGCCTGGGCGATGCTGCTGTGGATCGGCCTGTCCGAGCACGGGGATGGGGAGGTTTTTCGCGCCGCAGCCCAGCGTGCGGCCGCGTGGATCCAAACCCAGCGCGCCCCGCGCGGCTATGCGGGCGGGGTGATCGGGTTCGAGCCTTCGCCGCAGCGCCTCGCCTGGGTGAGCACCGAGCATAATATCGACGTGGCGGCCGCGTTCGCCGCCCTCGGCCGCCTGGAGGCGGCAGCCCATGCCAGGGATTTTGTGGCCGGCATGTGGCAGGCGGGTCAGGGGCGTTTCGCGATCGGGCTGCGGCCGGATGGCAGCCTGAACGACGATTCCGCCGTGGATGCCAATCTGTGGCCGCTGCTGACGGCCTTCGCGCGCCCGGCCTGGCGCCCCGCGCTGACCTGGGTGCTGGCGCGGCACGCGCTGCCGGTGGATGCGCCTGTTGGCGTGGATTTCAACACGGATCGGGACGGCATCTGGCTGGAGGGCACGGCCATCACCGCGCTGGCCTGCAAGCGCCTCGGCGTGGATGCCTCCCGCCTGATGGCCACGCTGCGGGCGCAGACCTCGCCTGGCGGCCTGATTTACGCCTGTTCCACGCCCACGCTGACGACAGGCCTTTCCACCGGGCTGGACACGACCGCGCCGGACTTGCTGTATTTCCGCCGCCCCCATATCGCCCCGACCGCCTGGGCAGTCCTGGCCGCACTGACCGCGACCCCTTTCCCGCGCGCCCGGGAATAAAGTCTTTTTGCTTCTTTTTCTTCAGAAAAAGAAGATTCTTCCTGTCTTTCGTTTTGGGGCCTGCGCATGCGGATTCTCTACAGCCACCGTATTCAGTCCCATGATGGCCAAGGCGTGCATATCGAGGAACTGGTGCGGGCGTTGCGCGCGGCGGGGCATGAGGTGCTGGTGGTGGGCCCCAGTTTCTACGATCAGGCGGGTTTTGGCGGAGAGAGCCGGGTTGTTGCGCTGGTACGCCGGCTGCTGCCCGGCGCGCTCGGGGAGTTGGCTGAACTTGCCTATAACATTCCCGCCTATCGCCGGCTGAAGACAGCCTGGCGCGGTTTCAAACCTGACTTCGTCTACGAGCGGTGCAATTTGTATTTCCTGGCCGGCAGTTGGCTGGCGCGCCGGCATGGCGTGCGGCTGTTGCTGGAGGTGAATTCGCCGCTGGCGGATGAGCGGGAGAAGCATGGCGGGCTGCGGCTGGCGGGGCTTGCGCGCCGGCTGGAGCGTTGGACATGGCGCAGCGCGTATCGCGTGCTGCCGGTGACGCATGTCCTGGCGGATATTCTGGTAGCGAATGGGGTTGATCCAGCCCGGATCGGTGTCATTCCGAACGGCATCGATCTGGCGCGGTTTCCGCCGCGGCCCGCGCCGGTGCCGGGCGCTGCCGTCACGCTGGGATTTGTGGGCTTCGTGCGCGCCTGGCATGGGCTGGACAGAGTGATCGAGGGCATGGCGGGCGGCCCCGCCACCACGCGGCTGGTGGTGGTGGGGGAGGGGCCAGCCGTGCCGGATCTGGCGGCGCTCGCCGCGCGCCTCGGCATCGCCGGCCGCGTGGTGTTTACCGGCCTGGTACAGCCCGCGTTTGTGCCGGCCCATGTGACAGGCTTCGACATCGCATTGCAGCCAAGTGCGACGCCCTATGCCTCGCCGCTGAAGATTTTTGACTATATGGCCGCCGGCTGCGCCATTGCAGCACCCGACCAGCCGAATATCCGCGAGATCCTTGCCGACGGGCATACCGCGCTGTTGTTCGATCCTGCGTCGCCAGGGGCGATGTGGCAGGCGGTGGAGCGGCTTATCGCCGATGCCAGCCTGCGCGCGTCGCTGGGCGATGCGGCGCGCGCTGAGCTGGTGGCAAAATCCTACACCTGGGCGGGCAATGCGGCGCGGGTGGTGGCGTGTGCGGGTGAATGGCGAAAGGGGCCGGTTTTGTAAGGAAGAAAGCACTTCTTTTTTGAAAAAAAGAAGCAAAAAACTTTTGACACTTGATACGAGACTCGCGGGCAGCGTGTGGCACGAGGAACGTTTATACGGCGATGTGGCTTTGCAGTTCGCGCTCATCCAGTGACTCGGTTGGGCCGCTCAGCACAACACGGCCACGGTCCAGCACCGTGATCGTCTGCGCCAAAGCACGGGCGAATTCGAAATATTGTTCCACTAGCAGAATAGCCATGTCGCCCCGGCCGCGGAGCATCTCGATCACGCGGCCAATATCCTTGATGATGCTGGGCTGGATCCCCTCGGTGGGCTCGTCCAGCACCAGAAGTTTCGGGCGGATCACCAGCGCGCGCGCGATAGCAAGCTGCTGCTGCTGGCCACCGGAAAGATCCCCGCCGCGACGGCCAAGCATGCTGGCCAGCACAGGAAACACATCGAATATCTCCGCAGGTACCGAACGCTGCCGCCGCGGCAGAAGGCAAAACCCGGTTTCCAGATTTTCCTTCACCGTCAATAACGGAAATATATCGCGGCCTTGCGGCACCGCGGCAATGCCCAAAGCGGCGCGCTGATAGGCGGGTAACCGCGTGATATCGGTGCCGTTCCACATAATGCGCCCGTGGCTGACCGGGTGCACACCAGTCACCGCACGCAGCAGGCTGGTCTTGCCCACGCCATTGCGGCCGAGCAGGCAGGTGACAGCACCTGGCACCGCTTGCAGGCAGACGCGGCGCAAGGCGATGGCGGCGCCGTAATGCAGGTCGATCGCTTCGACATTCAGCATGGAAGAATGTTCTTTCTTGAAAAAAAGAACCAAAAAACCGTTATGCCTTTGCGCGCGTGGCCGGAGGGGCCTCGACCTAAACGAAGAAAAGTCTTTTGCTTCTTTTCTTCAGAAAAGAAGACCTTTCTTTCCTCACCTCCCAAGATACACCTCCACCACCCGCGGATTGGCGCTGACCTGCTCCACCGATCCCTCCGCCAGCACGCTGCCTTCGTGCAAAACGGTCACCCGCACGCCCAGCGCCCGCACGAACGCCATGTCGTGTTCCACCACCACCACGCTATGGGTGCGGTTGATGTCGCGCAGCAGATCCGCGGTTTGCATCGTCTCGGCATCGGTCATGCCCGCCACCGGTTCGTCCACCAGCAGCAGTTCCGGATCCTGGCCCAGCAGCATGCCGATCTCCAGCCATTGTTTCTGGCCATGGCTCAGCGCGCCGGCCATCCGGTTGGCATGCGGCGCGAGGCGCGTGCGGGCAAGAATCGCCTCGATCCGCCCCGCCTCGTCGCTGGTGAGGCGGG
This sequence comes from Acetobacteraceae bacterium, assembly GCA_003133065.1. Taxonomy (GTDB): domain Bacteria; phylum Pseudomonadota; class Alphaproteobacteria; order Acetobacterales; family Acetobacteraceae; genus BOG-908. Next base: position 25,785 of record PKZM01000209.1, on the reverse strand, counting down.
CGAACAGCGCGGCAAATGCCTGGCGGCCTCCCTTCAGCGATAGCAGCAGATTCGTCCGCACCGTCAGATGCTCGAACACCGTGGGTTTTTGGAATTTGCGGCCAATGCCGAGCCGGGCGATGGCGGGTTCGTCCATGCGGGTCAAATCGACACCGCGGAACGCGACCTCGCCGGTATCGGGCCGTGTCTTGCCGGTGATCACGTCCATCATCGTGGTCTTGCCGGCCCCATTCGGCCCGATGATGGCCCGCATCTCGCCATGCGCCAGCACCAGGGATAGCTTGTTGAGCGCCCGGAAACCATCGAAGGTCACCGAAACGGCATCGAGGTACAGCAGCGAGCTCGGGGTGGCCGGCGTGCCAATCGGCGCGGTCACGGCACGGCCTCGTGGTCGGCGGATGTCATTTCGGGCGTGACCTCGGCGGCGCCGGCGGGCTTGGCTGCGCGCCACAGTCCGGCCACGCCGCGGGGCAAAAACAGCGTGGTCAGGATAAACAGCAACCCCAGCGCATAGAGCCACAATTCGGGCAGCAGCCCGGTGAAAAGCGTCTTGCCCAGGTTAACCAGCAGCGCGCCCAACACCGGGCCCCACAGCGTGCCGCGCCCGCCCACGGCCACCCAGATGACCGCTTCGATCGAGTTGCCGGGGGCGAACTCGCCGGGATTGATGATGCCCACCTGGATCACATAGAAGGCGCCGCCCACGCCTGCGATCAGCGCGGAATACACCCAGACCAGCAATTTGATGTGCTCCGGCCGGTAGCCGATGAACCGGGTGCGGCTTTCGGCGTCGCGCACCGCCACCAGAAGGGCGCCGAAGCGGCTGCCCAGGATCGCCCGGCTGGCCAGCAGGCAGAATGCCAGCGCCAGGGCGGTGAGTGCCAGCAGCGCCGCGCGCGTGCCCGGCTGGTGCAGGTTGGCGCCCGCCACATCCTTGAAATCGGTCAGGCCGTTATTGCCGCCAAACCCCATATCGTTGCGAAAGAAGGCGAGCATCAGCGCGTAGGTGAGCGCCTGGGTGATGATGGAAAGATACACACCCGACACCCGGGAGCGGAAGGCGAGCCACCCGAAGCAGCCGGCCAGCGCGCCCGGCGCCAGCAGCGCCATCAGCAGGGCGAAGGGCAGGTGGCTGAACCCGTACCAATACCAAGGGAGATGATCCCAGGAGAGAAACACCATGAAATCCGGCAAATTCGGATTGCCGTACACGCCGCGCGTGCCGATTTCCCGCATGAGGTACATGCCCATTGCGTAGCCGCCCAGCGCGAAGAACGCCGCGTGGCCGAGCGTGAGAATGCCGGCAAAACCCCACACCAGATCCACCGCCACCGCCAGGATGGCATAGGCCAGATATTTGCCGGCCAGGCCCACGGCGAATTGCGGCACATGCAGCGGGCTGCCCTCCGGCAGCAGGCTCAGCAGCGCGAGTGCGGAACCGCCGCTCAGCACGCAGACGGCCGCCCAATCCGCCCCGGACAGCGGGCGCCACGGCAGCCTCACGATTCCACCGCCCGGCCACGCAGCGGGAACAGGCCGCGCGGCCGGCGCTGGATGAACAGAATGATCAGCACCAGCACAATGATCTTGGCCAGCACCGCGCCGGCCAGCGGCTCAAGTATCTTGTTGGCAATACCCAGGCTCAGCGCGCCGGCCAGCGTGCCCCACAGATTGCCCACGCCGCCGAACACCACCACCATGAAACTGTCGATGATGTAGCCCTGGCCCAGATTGGGGCTGACATTGTCGATCTGGCTGATTGCCACGCCCGCAAGCCCCGCCACGCCGGATCCCAGGCCGAAGGTGAGCGCATCCACGCGCGGCGTGCGAATGCCCATCAGCGCCGCCATGCGGCGGTTCTGCGTCACCGCGCGCATTTGCAGGCCCAAAGGCGTGAGGCGCAGCAACGCGGTCAGCGCCAGCATCACCACCGCGGCGAACACGATGATCACCAGCCGGTTCAGCGTTATCTCGATGCCGCCCAGCTTGACCGCGCCCGACATGAAGGCGGGCGTGATCACCGACACGTTGGTGGGGCCGAACAGCGACCGCACGGCCTGTTGCAGCACCAGCGAAAGCCCCCAGGTGGCCAGCAGGGTTTCCAGCGGGCGGCCATACAGAAAGCGGATCAGCCCGCGTTCGATGGCGATGCCGAGCGCACCGCAGGCCAGGAAGGCGGCGGGAACGGACAGTGCCAGGCCCAGCCCGGCCTGCCCCGGCCAGGCGGCCGTGGTGGCGCCCTGCACCAGCCAGGTCACATACGCACCGATCATCATCAGCTCGCCATGCGCCATGTTGATCACGCCCATCACCCCGAAGGTGATGGCAAGGCCCAAAGCCGCGATCAGCAGCACCGAGCCCAGGCTCGCGCCATAGAACACGCCTTGCCCCACGCTCCAGAGCCGTAGTTGCAAATCGATGGCGGCAATGGCGGATCGCGCGGCATCGCGCACCGCCGGCGGCGGATTGGGAATTCCCAGCAGAATGGCGCGGGCCTGCTGGTTGCCTTCTCCCCGCAAGGCAGCGACCGCATCCAGTTGTGCCTGTTGGCTCTGGCCGCTGGCGCCCGAGGACAGCAGCGCGGCGGCCCGGGCCAAAACCATCGCCGCATGGGCTGGGGGATCGGTCTCCTGCGCCAGCGCGGTGGTCAGGGCCGGCAGCAGCCCGCTATCGGGATGCGCCACCATCGCCTCGGCGGCCTCGCGCCGTGTGGCGGCATCCGGTGCGGACAGATCCAGCAGCGCGAGCGCACCGGCCACGGCAATGCGCACGCGGTTGTTCTGCTGCACCTTGCTGAGAGAATCGGGGTCCAGCCCGGAAACCGGGGCGCCTGTCGCGGCATCCGTGGTGCCGGCGGGGCCGAGGATATACAGCCCAGGCCCTTCATCGGGCGCGTAGAGCGTGCCATCGCGCAAGGCCGTGATGATCGCCCTCGCGCGGGGATGCCGGTGTGCCGCCAGATCCGTGACGGTTGCGGCAACGCTGTCGTAATCGGGTGCGCGCAGGCCGGCCAGCGCGGGGTCTTCGGCGTGGCAGGGCGAGATGAACAAGAGAAACAACAAAGCAAGGACTTCTTTTTTGAAAAAAAGAAGCGCGCCGCGCCGGCGATCCGACACGCGTGCAACGGCACGTGACCGAAGGAACAAAAGTTTTTTGGTTCTTTTTTTCAAAAAAGAACATCTTCCTTCCTTCCCCACCCGATTGCCTCCTTCACACACCCGGCCGGAAGCGGTCCCTGACCCGCGTCCGGCCGGGCGACACAGCTCGTCAGCCGTGTTTGGTTCCGACGCATCGTTTTGCGACGGTATCGTAATTGCCGCAATCGATCGGCTTTCTCCAGTCGCCGATCAGGTTGCGCGTTTCCGCCACATAGGGCGACCACGCCTTGCCGGGCACCAGGTCGGGCGTTTTCCACACCACGTTGAACTGCCCGTTATCCTGGATTTCGCCAATGTAAACCGGTTTGGTGATGTGGTGGTTGGGCAACATGGTGGCCACCCCGCCGGTGAGATTGGGCTGCTTGATGCCGATCAGCGTGTCGATCACGGTGTCATGGTCGATCGTGCCGGCTTTCTGCACGGCCTGAACCCACATGTTGAAGCCGATATAATGCGCCTCCATCGGATCGTTGGTGGTGCGCTTGGGTTTCTTGGTGAAGGCGTGCCATTGCTTGATGAACGCCTTGTTGGCGGGGGTCTTGATGCTCTCGAAATAGTTCCACGCGGCAAGCTGGCCCACCAGCGGCTTGGTATCGATGCCTGCCAGTTCCTCCTCGCCCACCGAGAACGCCATCACCGGGATGTCGGTGGATTTGATGCCCTGGTTGCCGAGTTCCTTGTAGAAGGGCACGTTGGCATCGCCGTTCACCGTGGATACCACGGCGGTTTTTTTGCCCGCTGAGCCGAACGCCTTGATTTGCGATACGATGCCCTGCCAGTCGGACTGCCCGAACGGCGTATAATTCACCATGATGTCGGCCGGCTTGATGCCTTTTGTCCCAAGATAGGCCTGCAGAATCTGGTTTGTGGTGCGCGGATACACGTAATCGGTGCCGGCCAGAACGAAGCGCGTGGCGCTGCCGCCATCGGCGCTCAGCAGGTAATCCACCGCGGGGATCGCCTGCTGGTTGGGTGCGGCACCGGTGTAGAACACGTTGCGGCTGCACTCCTGGCCCTCGTACTGCACAGGATAGAACAGGATGCCGTTCAACTCCTCGAACACCGGCAGCACGGATTTGCGCGACACGCTGGTCCAGCAGCCGAACACGGCGGCAACCTTGTCCACAGAAAGCAATTCCCGTGCCTTTTCGGCAAATAGCGGCCAGTTGGAGGCGGGGTCCACCACCACGGCCTCCAGCGGCCGGCCGAGCACGCCACCTTTCTTGTTCTGCTCGGCGATCAGCATCAGCATCACGTCCTTCAACGTGGTTTCGCTGATCGCCATGGTGCCGGACAGCGAATGCAGGATGCCGATCTTGATCGGCTCGCCCTTCTCCGCCGCCAAGGCGGGGGTCACGGCGGCCGCGGCGGCCGCTGCCGCCAGGCTGAGCTGGCCAAAGCCGCGGCGGGAAATCATGGGTGTATCGTTCGACATGGAGGCACTATCCTTTCGGAGGAACAAAAAGCAACAAACGGTTCAGAATTGCACTTGCACGCCCAGGGTAAACTGGTGCCCGTCGCGGGCATTCGTCGTCTGCGTATAGGCATATACGGCGCTCACGCGCGCATTATGGCCATCGATGATGTAGTTCAAACCGCCATCGTACTGCTTGGTGGTGACTTTGGTGATGGTCGCATCGAAGTCCTGGAAGCGGATCACGGGCTGGAACTTGCCATAGCCGATTTTTTCGGGGAACAAAAACGCCACGGAGCCGAGATAGGCGTTGCCCTGGGTGACGCCGCCGACATTGTCCAGCGGGCCTGCGCCATTGAAGCTGGTGGGCACGTCGGTCACGCCGCCGGTATTGTAGTGGTAGTAGGCGCCCTCCAGCGTGAACGCACCGCCCTGCAGCACCTTCTTCTCGAACAGGCCATCGATGTTGAAGGCCGTGTAATCCCCCTTGCGGGTAATCGTGCCCACGCCGTCCTTTTCGTACTGGATCGCGGCGCCCAGGGTAAGAATGTCGGCCGACCCGTAATAGGTGCTGCTCTCGTAATAGGCAGGATTATTCTCGGGATCGAGGAAGTTATACACGAGGCGCCCGGCATACAGCAGATTGTCGGACTGGTTGGAGGCACCCTCCACGCGGTTATGGCCATCGAATACGCCCGCGGAATAGACCAGCTTGTTGGAGAACAGCTTGCCCCAGATCGTGGCACCATCGTCGCGCCCATCGAATTTGGAAGGGTATTGCGAAACCACGCCCGGATACAGCCAGGAGCTGAGATAGTAAGGACCATCCAGGTTCGACCGGTCGCTCGGCGGCAACATGCGGCCGATCCACACGTTGAAGGCGGGAACGGGCTCGAACCTGGCATAGCCATCGAGCACATTGACCGAATCGGATGTGCGCTCGGTGTTCAGCGTGGCCTTGATCCAGCTATTGAGCGAGGCATTGATATAGATCCTGACGCTGTCCAGGTTGAACTCGTCGGAGCCGGACTTGCCGTTTGGCGCGCCATCCTGCACATCGTCGTAGCTGGCGCGCAACCCCAAACCGATACTGAGGGACTCGCTGTTGTCGTCGCCGAAATTGATCGTGGCCGCGGCCTGGGCGCGGCCGGCCATGGCGATCACCGCCACGCCGGCAAGCCCGCCATACGTCGCCAAACGCAAGGCAGCCGAAATCTGTTTGTATGTCACGCAACACCCCCTTCGATCGTAAGGATCAGCTCTACCCGCCCGGCAATATCCGGAACGTTCCTTTTCCGAACGTGTGTTGACGTTACGCAACGACGCGGTGGCGCTGAATACGTCGATCGGCGTACTTGTGTCTTTGCCTGCGTGTTGCAGGATAAAGTCATGCAGATGTTTGCTCGTTCGCGCAGCCGAACCCCGATCGCAGCCGCACGTGCGCGTGCCGTGTGGTTCACCGCTCGTGTCGTGCTGTGCGCGGGCGCCTTGACCGGCCGCCGTGCCCACCCCACAGCCCGCGCCATCTTCCCGCGCGCAGGCCGCGCCCATGCCTGCGGCCGGCCTGCAAGCCGCCGCGCCGCCGCACATTCTGCGCGTGGGCGGCTGGTGGAATGGGCTGGCGCGGCCGGCGAGTTGAGAGAAGAAAGATGTTCTTTTTTGAAAAAAAGAACCAAAAAACTTTTGTCCCTTTGCGCACGCTGCCGGAGAGGTAGATGCCAACATTCAAGAGTCTTTTGCTTCTTTTCTTCAGAAAAGAAGACTTTTCTTTCAATCCCGCCCCAGCAGCACACCCATCGCCACCGACGTCGCCGCAGCTCGGTTCTCCACGCCCAGCTTGGTGAAGATGCGCTCCAGATGCTTGTTCACCGTGCGCGGACTGATGCTGAGGATCTCCGACATTTCACGATTTGATTTCCCCCGTGCGGTCCACAGCAGCACTTCGGCTTCGCGCTCCGTCAGGCGGAACGCACGGGCAAGGCGCGCTTCATCGCCGTCGCCATCGCCCTTCGAAAGCCGGAACAGAAACTCCGCCGCATGGCCCGCAAACAGATATTCGGCGCGCAGCCTGCGTCCGCTCTGATTTTCAATACGCCCCACCGGGCCCGCGGCGACGCTCTCTACCAGTTGGCGCAACTGCCCGGCGAGGTCCGCGCCGGCGGCCGCGTGGGTGGGATCGCTATGCGGAAACAGGGTTTGCAGGCAGGAAGCTGCTTGTGGCGTGCACCAAAGGATGGCGCCGTCCGGATCCAGCGCCAGCAGATGGCGCCCGGTCGCATCCAGGCCCACCCGGGCTCCTTCGGCACGGCGGGCATTGGCCATGTGCACGCGCACACGGGCCACCAATTCCTCCATGATCACCGGCTTGGTCACATAGTCCACGGCACCGGCCTGCAAACCCTCCACCACATGGGCGGTTTCGGTAAGCCCGGTCATGAACACGATCGGCAGATGTGATACGCGCGGGTCGCGCTTCAGCCGCCGGCAGAGTTCAAAACCGTGTATCCCCGGCATCACCGCATCCAGCACGATCAGGCGTGGCATGAGAAGCTGTACCAGGTGCAGCGCGGCTTGCCCGTCCGGTGCGGTCACCGCCCGCATGCCGCTCGCCTCCATCGTTTCGGCGAGCATGCGCAATTCGTCCGCCGAATCATCGACGAGTAGCACAAGATCAGAGGCGATCGACGTATCAGGCAACGGACGTCACGGCTTGAGCATCGGTCACCTGCTCGGCGGGATCGAGAATCCACTCCAGATCGAGCAGAAGCTGAAGCTTCTCGAACAGACCCGGTATAGCCAGGGGCTTTATCAGGTAATCGTCATGCAGCATCGGCCCGGGGCGGGCGCCGGTCAGCACATGCGCATCGGCGGAAACCACCAGGATGGCGAGTTCACCATGGTGTTCGGCACGCAGCCTGGCTGCCACTTCCCATCCCGTCATGCCCGGCATGGCCAGATCGAGCAGAACGATATCGGGATGGCAGCGCCGCGCGATCTCCAGGCAATCCGGCCCGTTCATCGCCAGGAACACGGTGAAGCCGAGCGGTGCGAGAACCTGCTCCACCAGATCCAGATGGGCCCGGTCGTCATCCACGATCAGCACGGTGCGGCGCGGGCCGGCATAGCCGCTGATATTGCGTTCGCTATCCTGCTGCGCGTGCGGCGGCGCTTCGGTCAGCAACAGGCGCACGCGGAACAGGCTTCCGGCACCCGGCGTGGATGTCACGCTCACTTCGCCGCCGAGCACCTGTGCCAGCAGCCGCGTGATGGTCAGCCCAAGCCCGGTGCCGGGGATATTGTTCGCCGCGGCCGCCTGGCCGCGCTCGAAGGGTTCGAAAATGCGCTCGATCTCGCCTGGGTATATGCCGATGCCGGTGTCGCCCACCTCGAAATCCGCGATACCGTTGCGGTAGTGCACATTCAGCCACACGTCGCCATGTTCGGTATATTTGATGGCGTTGGACAGCAGGTTCAGCAGGATCTGCCCCAGCCGGCGTTCATCGGCATGCACGTAATCGGGCAGGCTGGCGGCGAAGTGATGCGAAAACCCGATGCCCTTGCCCGATGCCTGGTGCTTGAACATGTCCACCACATGGTCGAGGAACGGCACGATGCGCAGGCTGTCGCGATAAAGCTTCAGCGATCCGGTCTCGATCTTGGCGATATCGAGCAGGCCATCGACCAGGTTGGTGATATGCTCGGCGCTGCGGCGGATCACCCGGATCGCGTCGGCGGGCTGGCGGGCGGCCTGGCGTTCCAGCAACTGGGCGTAGCCGTTGATGGCATTCAGCGGCGTGCGTATCTCGTGGCTCATGCCGGCGATGAACCGCGTCTTGGCGAAGTTCGCCGCTTCGGCCACCTCCTTCGCCTTTTGCAGGGCGGCGTCGGTCACCTCATGGGCGGCGATTTCATCCATCAGCACCGCCGTCTGGCGCTCCGCCTCCGTCTCGGCAATTCGCCGGCTCTCAACCGCCAGAACCCAGCCCCAACTGCCAACCCCCAGCACCACCAGCAGCACCATGAACACGATTTCCAGCGCACTGGAAACGGCATCCCGGTCCACACCCGGCAGGGTGGAGAATTCGAAATCCAGCAGCAGCAGCAATCCGCCAATGGCGGCCGCGAGCGCGCCCAGAAGCAGCGCGAAGCGGCCCACGCGGCCGCCGGCACTGGCCAAGATCCTGGCCGGCAGCAGCGTGCCGGCCAGCGCCACGGCCTGCTCGCCAATCCGGCTGCCTGTCTTGCAGCGGTCGTGGCAGCGCATTTCCAGCGTGCAGCACAACGAACATATCGCGCCGCCATAGGCGGGGCAGAACGACATGTCGCTGCGTTCGAAGCGGTTTTCGCAAATGCTGCATTCCACCGTCGGGCTGGTGCCGGGCAGCACATCCGGCGTGCGGGCAATATAGGTGCGCCCCCCGGTGCGCCAGGCAATCAGCGGCGCAGTGGCGAATGCCGCGGCAAAACCGATGATGGCGGCCAGGCCCTGCGCCTCCGCCCCCAGCAGGCCGCCGAACGCGGCGGTCGATACCAGCAGCGAGACCGCCATGGCACCGACACCGACCGGATTGATATCGTACAGATGCGCGCGGCGGAATTCGATACGCGGCGGGCTGAAGCCGAGCGGCTTGTTGATCAGCAAATCCGCGGTCAGGGCGCCGATCCACGCCACCGCGAGGTTGGAATAGAATGTCAGGATCACCGCGATGATATGAAAAATGCCCGCTTCCATCAGCAACAGCGCGAGCAGCACATTGAACGTCAGCCACACCACACGGCCGGGATGGCTATGTGTCAGCCGGGAGAAGAAATTCGACCACGCGATCGACCCGGTATAGGCGTTGGTGACATTGATCTTCAATTGGCAGATCACCACGAACAGGCCGGTCAGTGCCAACGCGGCACCGTGCCCGGGCACGATGTCGCTGAACGCCATCAGATAGAGCTGGCTGGGCTGGGCCGCATCGCTGGCGCTCAAACCCCGGGTCAGCGCCAGATAGGCCAGGAAGGATCCCAGGCCCAGCTTGATGGCACCGATCAGGATCCAGCCCGGCCCGCTGATCAACAGCGCCGTCCACCAGCCCCAGGATGTCACCCGCGCCCGGTCGGGCAGAAAGCGCAGATAATCCACCTGTTCGCCGATCTGCGGCATGAAGGAGAGCAGGATCGCGCAGGCGGTGCCGAAGGGGGCGAGGTGAAAGCCATGCAGTGCACCCGCGGCGGTGCCGGCAAACCCCGTCCAGCCATGCAGCGTGGCCGGGGATGCGCGCGCCATGATGATCAGCGGGGCGGCCTGCAGGATCAGCCACACCGGCTGGGTCCAGAGCTGCAATTTGGAAATCATGCGTATGCCATAAGCGGCGATCGGCAACACCGTCAGCGCGCTGATCAGATGCGCCACCGGCAGCGGAATATGCAGGCACAGCAGCAGCGCCTGCGACATGATGGTCGCTTCCACCGCGAAGAGAATGAAGGTGAAGCAGGCATAGATCAGCGAGGTGATCGTGGAACCCATATAGCCGAACCCGGCGCCGCGGGTCAGCAGATCCATATCGACGCCGAATTTGGCGGCATAATAGCCGATCGGCAGACCGCACAGAAAAATCACCAGGCTGGAGACGGCAATGGCCGCCAGCGCGTTCACGGTGCCGAACGCGAAAGTCAGCGAGCCGCCGATGGCTTCGCAGGCGAGGAACGATATCGCGCCCAGTGCGGTGTTGCCAACCCGGAACGGCGACCATCGCCGCCCCGAATCCGCGGTGAAGCGCAGCGCGTAATCCTCCAGCGTCTGGTTGGCGACCCACTGGTTATATTGTCGCCGGACCCGGATGATCCGTTGCTGCCCTTGCATCAGAGTGCCCTTCCTCGGGGCAATGAACCGCCCGGCTCCGCCAGAACATACGATAGAACCCTGTATGGCAGGATCGGCCTCGCAATGTCACGTCCCGCACACCAGGCCTTGTACGCCGCTCTGGCGGCTGCCAATCTCCGCCGTGCCGGAATGTCACGAAAATACGTCATCTGACGTATGGCGGAAGCCCCGGTCGCCTCGTTACTGCCGCACTGCCGGCCGGAACATCGCCCCTAAACAGACAAAAGTTTTTTGGTTCTTTTTTTCAAAAAAGAACTGCTTTCTTTTCTTGAATTGATCAAGGAACAAGAAATCTTCTTTTCTGAAGAAAAGAAGCAAAAGACTTTTGTTCCGGTCGCTGGCGGCAGCGTGGGGGCTAGTCGGGCGGGGCGACGTGGAAGCGGATGTCGCGTGTGGCGAGGCGGGTGATGGCCTCGGGGATGAAGGGCGTGATCAACGCGAGAAAATACAGCAGGCGCGGGAAGCCGATCACCGCCCGGTTGCGCGCGATGCCGGCCGCCATCAGCCGGGCGGCGTCATCCGCACTGATCTTGCCGGGCTGCTTGCCGATATGGCTGTCGGTCATCGCGCTGGCCACGTAGCCGGGGCATACCACCGAAACACGCACGCCGGTGCCCACCAGCGCGGCCCGCAAGCCCCGACCATAGGCCAACAGCCCGGCCTTGCTCGCGCTATAGGCGGGCGCATCCGGCAGGGCGGATAAACCCGCCAGCGAACTCACCAGCACGATATGCCCCCGGCCACGCGCCACCATGCCCGGCAGCACTGCCTGCACCGTATCGACCGCACCCAGCAGGTTGATCCCGATCACCCGCCGCGCGGACTCCGCCGTCTCCAGCACGCTACCGTCACGCCGCCCGTCCAGCACGCCGGCATTGGCGATCAGCAGATCGATCGGGTGGCGCGCGTCGAACGCCGCCAGAAACCCCTCCAGCGCGGCGCGGTCGCGCACGTCGAACACGCCCTGGCTCACCTGCGCGCCCGCCGCGCGCAGCCCGCCACTTACCGCCTCCAGCCGTCCGGCAGCCTGCCCGATCACCCCCAGCGCCACGCCCGGGCCGGCATAGAACCGCGCCAGTGCCGCGCCGATCCCGCTGGAGGCACCGGTGATCACCACATTGGCCATCGCGGGCACTCTCAGCAGCCCGCGCCTGCGCGCTCCAGCAACGTCCGCTCCTCCACGATGGCTTCCACGGCCCCGTCGATCTCGGCCGCGCTGTGGTCGCAGGAGATGAAAAACCGCAGCCGGGCGGATCGTTCCGGCACCCCGGGCGGGATGATGGGAAACGCATTGTAGCCGCGGCCGAGCAGCCGGTCGGCCAGCGTGATGGTCAGAAGCGAATTGCCCAGGATCACCGGGATCACGGCATATCCCCAGCTTGTCCCCACATCCAGCCCCGCCGCCTGTGCCGCGGCCAGGAAGCGCTGGCCGTTGGCGGCCAGCCGCGCCACGCGCTCCGGCTCGCGCTGCATCAGCCGGATCGCCGTCAGCGCCGCAACTGCCGCCGGTGCCGGCAGGCCCACGCTATACACCATGCCCGGCGCGGTCAGCTTGAGAAAATCGATCAGCGCCCGGCTGCCCGCCACGTAGCCGCCGCAGCTCACCAGGGTTTTCGATAATGTGCCCAGCCAGATATCCACCCGGCCCGGATCCACCCCCGCCATCTCGAAAATGCCGCGCCCCGTCGCCCCCAGCACGCCCAGAGCATGCGCATCGTCCACCATCAGCCAGCATTCGTGCCGCTCCTTGATGGCCACCAGCTCGGCCAGGTCCGGCCCATCGCCATCCATGGAGTAAAGCCCCTCCGAGACGATCAGAACGCGCTCGAACCGCTCCCGGCTGGCCTGCAAAATGCTCGCAAGTGCCGCCATGTCGTTATGGGGAAAGGATCGCCGCGTCGCGCCGCACAGCTGCGCGCCCACAACCACGCAATTATGGATCAGCGCATCGTGCAGGATCAGGTCGCGCGGGCCCAGCAACGCGGCGATGGTGGAAACCGCGGTGGCATGGCCGCTGACGAAGGCGAGTGCCGCCTCGGTTTGATAAATCCCGGCCAGTGCCTCTTCCAGCTCCCGGTGGAAGTCGCGCTCGCCGGCGGTGATGCGGCTGGCCGATACGCTGGTGCCCCAGTCCGCCGCGGCCCGCGCCACGGCGTGCGTGATCTCGGGATGGCCATTCAGGCCGAGATAGTCGTAGGAGGCGAAGTTCACCACCTCCCTGCCATCGATCACGCTGTGCGCCCCCGCCCTCGCCCCGTGGGTGCGGTAGAAGGGAAAGCGCAATCCCAGCGCATCGGCCATGGCCCGCTGGCTGCACAGCGCCTGGTAGGCGGGTATGCTCTCGAACGACATATCCCGGCTCGGCGGGGCGGTCACCGCGTCTTGCCTTGGGTCTTCCGCGGGCGCGCTGCGGCGCATCGTATCCAGCAGGGCGGCCCGCGCGCCCCCGCTCAGCCGCCCGCCCGGCAGGGTGGCGCTCATACCAGGGCCACGGCGGTGTCGGCCTGCCGCGCGGCGGTGTTCAGCGCGATCAGATCGGCGGCCAGCGCGGCATCCTCGATGCCGTGAACCTGCATCAGCCGGTGGCCCTCCGCGTCCGNNCTCATCCAGCGGTCTGGCCTTCTCGATCTCATCGGGCGGCAGGCGGAAGATACGGGCCACTTCGGCCGCCACCAGCTCGGCCACCAGCGCGCGGGCCTCGCCCTCGCTCTTGCCGGCGATCCGCGTCGCCAGATCCGTCTCCACCGCCGCCACATCCTCGGCGCCGGCGAACAGCCCCGCCAGCGCCGGGGTGCGCAGCAGTTTCAGCCGCCGCTCACCGGGGCGGAACTGCGCGCAATAGAGCGCGGCCGGCGCGCCGGCCGGAAGCGCGAGCATTCTGTCGAGATGGGCAAGCGCCGCGCGGGCTTGCATCGCCTCGATGCCTGACAGCCGGGCGAGTTTGCCCGCGGTCTGGGTGTCGCGCGCCAGGATGCCCGCATCGGCGATCGGCCCCCAGCCTACCGCCAGGCCAGCCAGGCCCGCTTCCCGGCGGCGCGCCATCAGGCCCTGCAGATAGCCATTGGCGGCCGCATAAGCGCCCTGGCCGGGATTGCCGACCATGGTGGCCACCGAGGAGAACGCCACGAAATAGTCCAGCCCGGCCGCCCGGGTTGCGCGATCCAGATTGTCCGCGCCGGCGACTTTCGGCGCCAGAACCGCGCCCACGCGGGCCGGATCAAGCCCGCCGATCAAGCCATCATCCAGCACCATGGCCGCGTGGATAATTCCGGCAACGCGCCCGTGCTGGCGCGTCAATCGGCCGATCAGCGCGTGCACCGCGGCCTCGTCCGTCACATCGAGGGTTTCGGCCAGNNTCGCCGCCCCCCGCTCCGCAAGCCAGGCGGCCGCCTCGAACCCGAAGCCGCCGGCCCCGCCCACGACCAGATGCACGCCGGTGCCGGGCCTGAATGCCACCGGCGGCAGGCGCGTCGCAACCGGCCGCGCCGCCGGCCGCACGAGGATCTTGCCCACATGGCCGCCGGACTGCATCAGTTGAAAGGCGCGTTTGGCGTCGTACCAGTCGAAGGCGCGGTAGGGCAGGGGCGAGAGCGCCATGCTGCCGATATGCCCGGCCAGTTCGGCCAGCATGCGTTCCACCAACGCCAGGTTGGCGGCGAGAAGCTGATCCAGATCCACGCCGAAATAGCTCAGATTGCGGCGGAACGGGCGTAAGGCCAGCGCGGTGTTCATCACGTAGTCGCGCTTGCCCAGTTCGATGAAGCGGCCGAAGGGTTTGAGGCATTTCAGGCCCGCCTGCATTGCCTCGCCGGCCAGCGAATTGAGCACCACATCCACGCCGCCGATCTGCGCGCTTATCTCGTCCAGAAACGCCGTGCTGCGCGAGTTATAGATTTTCTCCGCCCCGAACGCTTCCACCAGCGCGCGCTTCTCCGGCGAACTCACGGTGGCCGCGATCCGCGCGCCGCGCAGCCGCGCGATCTGCATGGCCGCCAGCCCCACGCCGCCGGCCGCGCCATGGATCAGCACCCATTCGCCGGGCTGGATCTGCGCCAAATGCACCAGCGCATACCAGGCGGTGAGGAAAGCCACCGGCATGGTCGCCGCCGCCTCCGTGGCAATGCCCTCCGGCACGCGGGTGAACACCCGCGCATCGGCGGTCAGATGGGTGGCAAAACTCTCCCGGCCGAACCCCATCACGGCATCGCCCGTCTGCAGGTGGCCGATGCCTTCGCCCACCCGAAGCACACGGCCGGCACATTCGAAGCCGAACACCGCGCCGGCCATGCCGTCATCCAGCACATCATCGTCCAGCAGGCCGCTGGCCAGCATCACATCGCGGAAATTCAGTCCGGAGGCGGCGATCTCGATCTCGATCTCGCCTGCCCCGGGGGCGCGGCGGGCGCTCTGCGTCCAGTCGAAACCCGCCAGGGCGCCTTGCGCACCGGGAAGCAGGCGCACGGCTTCAACCTCGGCGACGGCTTGCGGGCTGGCCGCCATGCGCAGGGCCGCGATCCCGGCCGCGTCCACCAGCAATTCGGCCTCCTCGCCCGGCTGCGCGATCAGCGCCGCCAGCCCCGCCGCCGCCGCCGCCGGGCTGAGCGCCAGCGCCAGGTCCACCAGCTTGATCTCAACGCCGGGATATTCGTTCATCGCCACGCGGCCAAAGCTCCATACCGCCTCGGCCAGCGGATCGATCCCCGCCGGATCGGCCGCACGCAGGCCCCGCACAACCACCCACAGCCGGCATCGCGTGGCCTGCACATCCTCCAGGATCGACGCAAGCTCCGCGATGCTGCGCGCCAGGCCACCCTGCGCCGCCCCATGGGCCTGGAACACCAGATCGGTCAGGCCATCTGCCTCGCCCGCCAGGCTCCGCGCAAGCGCCGCACTTGGCGCTGTCCGCACCCGCCGGCCGCCCTGTTCCAACAGGCATGCCGCAAGCTGTGGCCAGTCCTGAACCAGCACCACCGGCGCCGCCCCGCTCAACCGCATGGCCGGCCGGGCGCTGGCCTGGGCGATGACGATGCTGCCGATATCCTCGCCCAGATGCTGCGTCCGCACGTCTTCCAGCCCCGCCAGCATCCCCATCCGCCTGGCATCATCCCGGGCGGCGGCAACCCGCCCGACCGGGACGCGCGGGCTGGCCGAATGGGCGAACCAGTCCTCCTGCGTGCCGAGCAGGCAGTCGAAGATCGGGTTGTCCGGCGGCAGCAGCAGGCAGAACAGACCGCCGGGCGCCAGGCGGCGCGCGATGGCGCGGCCCAGACCCGCCCCGTCTCCCGCCAGAACCGGCCCCAGCGCCAGGCCGAAGGCGAGATCGTAGTGCCCATCCTGAGGCTCCCCCTCGGGGTCGGCGGCCAGGAAGCGCACCCCGTCCGCCCCGCCATGGCGCGCCTGCGCCAGGTTGAGCCCCCTGCTATCCGTGCCGATGACCGTGATCGTCACCTTTGCCGCCTGAAGCAGGGGGGCGAGGGTTTGCAGCACCCCCGCGCAGAAGGGCTCGGCCACCAGCACCCGCAACGCCTCGGGCGCGATGCCCGCCTGGCACGCGGCGCAGATGGCGGCGGCAGCCTCAAACACCGGCGCCAGCAGAATCGTGCTGCTCTCAAAACGCTGCAAGGTGGCCGCAGCCAGCTTCAGCGCCACTCCGGTATGCAGCGCGCCGCCCAGACCCGCCAGGGCCTGCGCCGCCAGCACGATCTCGGCATTGGCGCCGGCATGCTCCGCCGCGAAGCTGCGCAAGATATCGCCTGGCGCCGGCAAGCCGCTCTCCGCTGCCAGACTCCAGCCGGCCTCGCTGTGCGTGGCAAGCCCCGCCCGGCGCAAATCGGCCAGCAGGCTGAGCAGCAGCGGTGCCGCCGGCATCCCGGCGGTGGACAGGATCGGCCCGTCGCCAAACACCGCGCGCGCGCTCTCGAACGCCACAGATCGCGCGAATGCCCCCAGATACAGCCAGGACTCCGGCGCAGCCCGCATGCCAAGCGCGGCCAGCGCGGCCGCCGCGTGTGCGCGCATCGCGGCCCCGCCGCCATGCCGCGACAGCCGGATCGCCTGTTGTTGGAACAACACCCGCTCCGGCACGCGCTTTTCCAGCACCACGGCGCGAAACAGCCCGCCGGTCAGCCCCGCGATAAACACCCCATCGCGATCGTACAGCGTCACCCCGACGCTCAGCGACTGGTCGGTTTCCCGGTCGATCACCACCCGCGCCCGCGCCGGCACCGCATGATCGCGCTCCACCCGCAGGGCGGCAAACCGCACCGGCAGATAGGCGTAACGCTCCTCCGCCCGCAGCTTGATGTTGTCGAACATCGCATGAAAGGCGGCATCCAGGGCCACCGGGTGCAGGATCTGCGGTATCTCGGCGGACCCTGCCGCCTCCTCATACGGGGCGAGTTCCACCTCCATCAGCGTGTCGCTGCGCTGGCCGCTCAGCACACGCCGGAACAGCCTGCCGTAGCTCACGCCGGCGGCGGAGGCTGCATCATATACCTGCGCCGCGGTCAGGGGCTTGGGCAGCGCTACCCTGGGGATGAAGTCGGGCACCGGCGAGGCAATGCGCGCGATCCTCCCCCTGGCATGCAGCGTCCACTCGGCCGTGCTCAGCCGCGCGCGGCTCCAGATTTCCACAACCGCGGTCTCGCCCAGCAGCCGCACCGAGAGTTCACGCATCTGCTCCGGCGGCAGCGTCAGCCATTGCAGCAGGTCGAAATCCTGCAAGCCGATCGGGCCGGTGGGGAAAACCTCGCGCGCGACCGCCAGCGCCATTTCGGCGAAGGCTGCCGCCGGCACCACCACCTCGCCATCGATTCGATGGTCCGCGAGATACGGCACCACGGTCGCATCGATCAGGTTGCGCCATTCCCCCCCATCCGGCACCAGCCTGGCCCCAATCAGCGGATGCCGCCTGAGGCTGCCGCACAGATCCATCGCCTCGCTGGTGGGCGCCTGCTGATAGGGCTTGCGCTGCCAGGCATAGCCCGGCAGCCGCACCCGTCCCGAGGGCCGCGCGCCAAACACACGCTCCTTATCCACCGCGCAGCCCAGAACCACGGCACGCGCCAGCACGCGCAGCAGCGGGTCGCCCGCATCCTTCTCCGTCAGGCTCGGCACCACCGAGCCATCCAGCCCCGCCTCGCGCAATGTCTCGGCGATCGGGCCTTGCAGGATCGGCCGCGCACCGATTTCCACGAACACGCTCGCGCCGGCGCGCGACGCCGTCTCGATCGCGTCGCTGAACAGCACTCTCTGGCGCACATTGCGCCACCAATATCCGGCATCCAGCCGCTCGCCCGGCATCGCCGTGCCTGTCACAGTGGAGATGAACGGCACCTCGCCGGGCTGGCCGTCGATGGTGCCGAACGCGGCCAGCACGCGGCCGCGCAAGCCTTCCAGCAGGCTGCAATGGAACGGGTAGGGCAGTTCCAGCACCCGCGCCGCCACACGGCGCTTGCGGGCCAGGCGCGCGAAGGACTGGATCGCCTCCATCGGGCCCGAGATGCTCACCGAGCCGGGGCTGTTGATGGCCGCGATCTCCAGCCCATGCAGCCCGCCCTCCGTGAACAGCGCCTCCGCCCCCGCACGCCCGATATTGGCCACCGCCATGCCGCCGAGGCCGAATGCCGCCTCCTGTTGCGCGCTGCGGTGAAAGACCACGCGCACGGCGTCATCCAGGCTGAGCGCGCCGCAGGCTTCGGCGGCGGGGATTTCGCCCAGGCTATGGCCCAGCACCATGTCCGGCCGCAGGCCGAATGCGGCCAGGCCCGCGGTGAGTGCCGCCTGAACCGCGAACAGCAGCGGCTGCACCAGCTCCGCCTGCTGCATCGAGGTGGCCAGATCCGGATCGTGCAGGGCCGCTTCCAGCGACCAGGTGGCGAAGCGGCGGAAACTGGCATCCACATCGCGGAAGCGCGCGCGGAACGCCGCATTCTGCGCGAAGGCCGCGCGGCCCATGCCGATCCACTGGCTGCCATTGCCCGCGTACACAAAACAGGTTTTCGGCGTGTGGGAGGGGGCGGTGCCCTCCGCCGCCCCGGCCTGGCTGCCCCGCTCGGCGAAGTGGCGCAGCGCCGCGGGCGTGGCCTCGTCCACGGCCAGGGCAAACCGGTGGCCGGCAAAATCGCGCTGCCAGGCCAGGCCCCCGGCCAGCACGGCCGGATTGCCGCCGGCCGCGATCAGATCCGCATAGGCGCGGCTCGTCTCGGCCAGTGCCGCCCGGGAATGGGCCGACAGTACCATCAGCTGGGCCGCCGGTCCGCAAGCAGCATCGCCGGGCGCGCCGGGCCCTTCGCCGGGCTCCGGCTGGCGGATCACCACATGCGCGTTGGTGCCGCCGAACCCGAACGAGGATACGCCCGCGAGCCACGTGCCCGCCGCCGGCAGCGGGATCGGCGCCGCGGCCAGGCTGAGGTTCAGCTCCGCAAAGTCGATCGCCGGATTGACGTCATTCACATGCAGCGATGCCGGCAGCCTGCGATGCTCCAGCGCCAGCACTGCCTTCAGCAAGCCGGCCAGCCCCGAGGCCGGCTCCAGATGCCCGATATTGGATTTCACCGAGCCGATCGGCAGCCTGGCCTCGCGCCGCTGGCCCAGCGCCTGGCCAATGGCGGACGCCTCCGCCGGATCGCCCACCCGCGTGCCCGTGCCATGCGCCTCCACAAAAGCCAGCCGGTTGGGATCTATCCCGGCCTGCCCGTACACCCTGTCCAGCAGCGCCCGCTGGCCCTCCATTGCGGGCAGGGCAATTCCGTTGGTGCGGCCATCGGAATTGACCCCCGAGGCCAGCGCCACAGCGCGCACGGGATAGAAGCGGGACGCCGCCGTCTCCATGCGGGCGAGAACCATTGCAATTGCCCCCTCGCCGCGCACATAGCCATCCGCCTCCGCCGAGAACGGCCGGCACAGCCCGGTGGGCGAGAGCATCCCGGCGCGCGAAAACCCGATGAAGGGGAACGGCGCCAGCAACAGATTCACGCCCGCCACGATGGCCGTGTCGATCACCCCGGCCGCGATGGCCGCCTGAGCCTGCGCGAACGCCACCAGCGAGGAGGAACACGCCGTATCGATGGTGAAGCTCGGCCCGCGCAGATCGAAAATGTAGGAGATCCGGTTGGCCAGGATCGACAGCGTGTTGCCGGTCATGAAATGGCTGTCGATGCTGGCCAGATCCGCCACGTGCATATTGCCGTAATCGAGGCCGGACGCCCCGACATAGACGCCGACCTGCGTGCCCGCCAGCGTGCTGGGCGCGATGCCCCCATCCTCCAGCGCGCCCCATACCGCTTCCAGCAGCAAACGCTGCTGGGGGTCCATCTCGGCCGCCTCGCGCGGCGAGAGGCCGAACACGCTGGGATCAAAACCAAACGGGTCGGCGATATAGCCGCCGGCGAACGAGTAGCTGAAACCCGGTTCCGATCGCCGCGGATGCAGGTAGCGCTCCGGCCGCCAGCGCCCCGCCGGCACATCGCCCACCGCGCAGCTTCCGCCATCCAGCACATCCCAGAAGGCCTGCACGTCCGGCGCCCCCGGCAGCCGGCACGCAGCCCCGACAATGGCGACATCGCACGCCCGAACCCGTGCCTGGCTGTTCAGCGGAATCATCGACGCCCGATCTTGTCCGAAAACCGCTAGTTGAGGCCGTTTCGTGCCCGTGTCCATCCCTGGCGGTTCCGGGCTGTGTTAAAAACGCAAAAAACCGGGCGCGTCTTTTTTTTAAAGGAAAAATCCGGGGTGGGCAAGGAGAGGGAAGAGTCTTCTTTTTCTGAAGAAAAAGAAGCAAAAAGACTTTGATCTGTTCGATGGCGGAACTACGGGTTTCGAGATGGGCATGTGGGGTGGGTTGCACAACCGGCCCGCACGACACGCGGCCGACTCGGTCCGCGGCAGCACCGCGCCGCGAAGGCGTGATCGCCAAACCCGCTGCCGCCCAGCCGCCGCGCGGGAAGAAGGACTTTTGCCATCTTTGATTCCCTTATCTGCGCATTCGACAAATTCGACGCGTGCGCCCCGGCCTGATCAAACCTGGCAACGCCGACGCAGCCAGAGAATCGGTCGTGTCCCCGGGAGTGGTGNNCACCACGCCACGGGGCACGATCCAGAGAATCAAGCGGATAGCTTCGAAACTGAAGCGGCTCAGCGGGCGCATGAGTAAAATCCGATGCTGCCGCCACGGCATGGGCGCGCGCAGATTGCGTGTACCCGATGACTTTGCGACTGCACAAAGACGGCCGGTCAAGTTTAGGGAGGAAACGCCATTTTAGCGCCAGGATCGAGTACCCCACGCACCCGGCGCAAGCCGGGTAATTCACTGGCCTCCAGGCCGGCCAAGCGATCCCGGATTGCATCCGGCTCGGGTGTCTGAAGGCTCCGCTCACGCCGGGCCTGCTGTCTTTGAGGCGGTGGAATCCGCAAGCGGCCTGCCGCGCGGCTTGTGCCGAATCGTGCGCTGAGGGATCAAGGCAACGGGTTGGCACGTGGCCTCCACCGAAAGGGGGCCAAGATCGAGGGCGCGATATCACCGCGGCTGAGGCATCGGAAACTTCGTCCCAATGCGGGCAGTCGGCAGACCGGATGCCCTAAATAGAGAAATTATTCAATGAATTCATTGGCGTGCCGGGGGCGAGGATGGTGAGCACTATGTCTACGCCATGGCCCGATGAAATAGGCGGCTCATGCAGCTTTGACGCCCGCCACGAATTCATCGACCTCTCGCGCCAACTGGTCGGCCTGCCGCGCCAGGCCGCCAGCGGCTTGCAGCACGTCATTTGCCGCGGTCGCCGTGTCATGCGCTGCTTCTTTCACGCCGGCGACGTTAGACGCGACATCACGTGTACCCGCGGCGGCCTGCTGAATGTTGCGGCCAATTTCGGCCGTGGCGGCGCCCTGCTGCTCGACCGCCGCGGCAATCGCGGTCGAGATGCCATTGACGCCCTCGATGATGCCGGCAATGCCCTTGATCGCGGTCACCGCCTCGCCCGTGGCGTGCTGAATCTGGTTGATTTGTGCGCCGATTTCTTCGGTCGCACGCGCGGTTTGCTGCGCCAGGCTCTTCACTTCCGATGCGACCACGGCAAAGCCCTTGCCGGCATCGCCAGCGCGCGCGGCCTCGATCGTGGCATTCAACGCCAGCAGGTTGGTCTGGCTGGCGACATTGGTAATTAGGCCTACCACATCGCCGATCTTGCCGGCGGCGTCCGCCAATGCCTGCACGATCCCATCGGTGCGTCGCGTATCCGCCACCGCCTGGTCCGTCAGGCGCGCCGACTGGCTGACCTGGCGGCTGATCTCAGTGATCGATGCCGTCAATTCCTCGCTGGCCGCAGACACTGCCTGGACACTCGCGCTCGATTCCTCCGACGCACCGGCGACGGCCTCACCTCGCGTGGTCGCCTCGCCGGCGGTTGCTGTCATTGAGCGAGCCGTCGCCTCAAGTTCAGTTGCCGCCGCGGTTTGGAACCCCACAAGACCGGTTACCGCCGTTTCGAAGCCTCTCACAAGTTCGTCGAGACGTTGGGCCCGGCGCTCGCGGTCGGCGCGCGCCGCCGCCTGTTCGGCCGCGAGCCGGTCGGCGGTGACCATGCTGTCCCTAAATACCGCCACTGCATCCGCCATCGCTCCGATCTCGTCACCGCGGCCTGCGCCGGTGATTTCGATACTCAGGTCGTGCTGCGCCAGCCGCCGCATCGCCTGCGTCATTGACGTGACCGGCATCGAGATGCCGCGTATTAGGAGGAACCCCATGGCGACGGAGAAGGCCGCCATCGCGGCCACGCCGAGCGAAACCGAAATCAGCGTTGACCGGCCGAGGGCCGCCGATTGTTCTGTCGAGGTGGCGGCCTGATGCCCATTGAATGCGACCAGGTTCTTCAGGACGTCCTGGAATGAATTAAAGATCGTGCGCATTTCGCCGCGGTACAGCGCGGCTGCGGCGGCGGTTTCGGCGCTGTCCACCTTGGCAGCGAAGTTCGGGTCCAGTGCAAGGTAAGCCTGCCATTTAGCGCGGACATCCTCCATAAGACGACGTTCTTCAACCGAGCCGATTAAGGGTTCATAGTTCTGCGATGCCTTATTGGCCAGGTCACGCACCGAGGCCAGTTTCGCCTGCTCCAGCGCCCTCGCTGCCGGATCGGGCGCCAATACCATCGTAGCTTCGAGTTGGCGGAAGCGCATGGTGTGATAGGCGAACTCACCTAGGATTCGGGTGCTAGGGAGCTGATTGTCGGCGATGAGTGCTGCCGAGGCAGTGACCTCATTCAACCGCAGTATCGAGAAGATACCGAGAGAAGCGGTGCCCGTGAGAAGGATCAGGAAGACGAAAATGAGCTTATTGCGAATGCTGAGGAGGCCCAACGGCGAATGCATGGTGCCTCCAATATCATGCGTCGAGAGATCCGGTTTCGGGGCCACGGGTTTGCCGCCCGTCGTTGATGCCGCCTGTCGTTGATTAAGCGGTGAAGATTAAAATGGTTTGAAGTCTGGCTGTGCGCTGGAGGCGTGCATGTTCTTCCAATGCCCCAACTGCAACGACGCCACGCCCGTACTTCTGAACCGATGCCGGCTGTAGACTCGTAGTGTTAATCAATGCCCGAAAGACGATCTTCCCCTCGCGCGCGAGCATGGTCTTCATGGTCGCATCCAGCGGCGGTCAGTCCCGCCGTTTTCAGCAAACCTGAAAGCGATCCGGGACCAAGCCCAGGCCGAGGCAGAACACGGGCGGGCGATGCTGACAAGCGCGGGCCACCAGGCGATTACGCCCGCCATGATCCAGACTTTTGCCGCAACCGCCCGCGAGCGGATGCGGGTGGGTGGCGGCTACCGCCGGGATCACCTTCGCGCCCTCGCACAGCTCGTCGAGGTCGCGGACGGCGAGGTCCGCATCATGGGATCAAGAAGCGATCTGCTGCGGACGCTCACGGCTGTCTCGGGCGGAAAGTCCGCCTCGCCCGGGGTTCGCAGTTCTGTTCTTAAATGGCGTCCCGTAGGGGATTCGAACCCCTGTTAGCGCCGTGAGAGGGCGCTGTCCTGGGCCTCTAGACGAACGGGACATCCTGGCCGGGCCGCACCCTCTAGGCCAGCACCGCTACCGATGCAACACCCAAAACCCAACCGCACAAACCTCGGCAAAAAAAAGGAAGAAATGTTCTTTTTTGAAAAAAAGAACCAAAAAACTTTTTACTGTTTAGGTACGCCGCAGGGGGCACCTTCTTCCCTCGTCAGGGGGCGGGCTTGATCGGCACGCCAACCGCAGGCAGTTTGCGGCCACCAGCTAACCTTGGCGCCCCCGCGGCGTTGCAACGCGGCAGGGGTGCAACACCATAAGGCTGACCGGGGAGTCGATGTGACAAAAAAGCTGACCAAAGCCGTCCTCCCCGTCGCCGGCTTGGGCACGCGCTTCCTGCCGGCCACCAAGGCCATGGCCAAGGAAATGCTCCCCGTCGTCGATAAGCCCTTGATCCAATACGCGGTCGATGAAGCACGCGCCGCCGGCATCACCCAGTTCTGCATGATCACCGGGCGCGGCAAAATCGCCCTGGTGGAACATTTCGATGTCGCCTACGAACTGGAATCCACCCTCCGCCAGCGCGGCAAGGAAGCCGAAATCGCCGCCCTGCGGGAAGCCCAGCTCGCCCCCGGCGATATCGTCACCGTCCGCCAGCAAGTGCCCCTCGGCCTCGGCCATGCCATCTGGTGCGCCCGCGCCTTCATCGGGGACGATCCCTTCGCCATCCTGCTGCCAGACGACCTGATCCTCTCCGATACCCCCTGCACCCAGCAACTCGCCGAAGCCTATTACGAAACCGGCGGCAGCGTGGTGGCCATCTGCGAAGTGCCGCCCGATCAAACCAACAAATACGGCATCCTCAAGATCGGCGCCGACGATGGCCGGCTCGTGGAAGTCACCGGCCTGGTGGAAAAACCCAAGCCCGAGGATGCCCCCTCCAACCTCTCCATCATCGGCCGCTACGTGCTCCTGCCCGATGTCATCGAACACCTCTCCCGCATGGAACGCGGCGCCGGCAACGAGGTGCAACTGACCGACAGCATGGCACGCATGATCGGCAACACCCCCTTCCACGGCCTGCGCTACAAAGGCCAGCGTTTCGATTGCGGCGACAAGGTGGGTTTCCTGGAGGCGCAGATCGCCTTCGCCCTGCGCCGGCCGGAAATGGCCGCCCAGGTGCGCAATTTTCTCCGCAAATACCAGGAGCCCGCCTGATGTCCGCCTTTTCGCACCGGTTCGATCCCACATCGCTGCGCGAATATGATATCCGCGGTGTCGTCGGCAGAACCCTGCACGGGGCGGATGCCTTCGCCATCGGCCGCGTTTTCGGCAGCATCGTGGCGGAAGCCGGCGGCCGAACCGTCGCCGTCGGCTACGATGGCCGCCTCTCCTCCCCGGATCTGGAACCCGAACTGGTGCGCGGCCTGATGGCGAGCGGCATCGATGTTCTGCGCATCGGCCGCGGCCCCACGCCCATGCTCTATTATGCCGCCACCCAGTTGAACACCGATGGCGGCATTATGGTCACCGGCAGCCACAACCCGCCCGACTATAACGGCTTCAAGATGGTGCTCGCCAACAAGCCCTTCTTCGGCCGTCAGATCCAGCAGATCGGGCAACGTGCCGCCGCGGGCCAGGTCGTCGCGGCCACAACCGGCAGCGAACGCAGCGTGGACGTCATGGCCGATTACGTCGCCCGCCTGCTCAGTGATTGGGATGGCGGCGACCGCCGGCTCAAAGTGGTGTGGGATAACGGCAACGGTGCCGCCGGCGAGGCCCTCCAGCGCCTCGTCGGCTCCCTGCCCGGCGAGCACATCGTGCTGAACGCCGACATCGACGGAACCTTCCCCGCCCATCACCCCGATCCGACGGTTGCCAAAAATCTCGTCCAACTGATCGCCGAGGTGCGCGCCCGCGGCGCCGATATCGGCATCGCCTTCGATGGCGATGCGGACCGCATCGGTGCTGTCGACAACGAAGGCAACATCCTTGCCGGCGACCAGCTTCTCGTCATCCTCGCCCGCGATGTCCTCAAGGATCGGCCTGGTGCCACCATCATTGCCGATGTAAAGGCCAGCCAGGTACTCTTCGATGAGGTCGGCCGGGCCGGCGGCACGCCGCTGATGTGGCGCACCGGGCACAGCCTGATCAAGGCCAAGATGGCGGAGATCGGCTCGCCGCTGGCCGGCGAAATGTCCGGCCACGTCTTCTTCGCCGATAAATGGTATGGCTTCGATGATGCGCTCTACGCCGCCGTGCGCCTGCTCGGCATCGTCGCGCGCATGGATGGCACGCTCTCCGCCGTGCGCGCCGCCCTGCCGCATGTTCTCAACACCCC
>PKZM01000083.1 GCA_003133065.1 Acetobacteraceae bacterium | reverse complement strand
AGATGTTCCAGCAAATGGATTGCGCGGTGAAATACGCCACCGCCGCCAACCCGTCGGGCTGCCTGAACGATCTGTTCCCCTGGGTCGAGGTGACGATCGGCGCGGGTTCCAACGGCGCGGCCCAGCCGGCCGGCTTCACCAACCAGAGCACCGGCGAGGGGTCCACCTCGATGGGCTTCTATAACGTGCAGCAGGGCGACATGCCCTACTTCAAGACGCTGGCCGACACCTACGCGCTGGGCGACAACTACCATCAGCCGCTCAAGGGTGGCACCGGTGCCGACAGCGTGATCCTCGGCTTCGGAGCACCCGTGTATTATCAGGATGCGGCCGGCACGCCGACGGTTCCGCCTGCGAACCAGATTGAAAATCCCAATGCGGCTACCGGCACCAACAACTGGTACACGCAGGACGGGTATTCCGGCGGCACCTACACCAATTGCCACAGCCCCAGCCAGCCGGGCGTCAAGGGCATCCTGCAATACCTCGGCGCGCTGTCCTACAAGCCGGCCTCCGCCTGCGCCCCGAACCATTACTACCTGCTGAACAACTACAACCCCGGCTATAACGGCGACGGCACGCAGGCCACGCTGGGTACCAACAGCTTCACCATCCCGCCGCAGCATCAGCCCTCGATCGCCAACCGGCTGGATGACCGCGGCGTGAGCTGGACGTATTACGGCGAGCAATGGAATGCGTTCGTCGCCAAAACCGAGCTCGGCGCCGTGTATTGCGCGATCTGCAATCCGTTTCTCTACCAGTCATATGTGATGGAAAATGCGGCCAAGCGGGCCGCGAACCTCAAGGACACCACCGACCTTTACACCGATCTGCAGAACGGTGTGCTGCCGGCCGTGTCCTGGGTGAAGCCGGGCGGTTTCAACGATGGCCATCCGTCATCCTCAAAATACGATATCTATGAAGCCTATGTGAAAAAGGTCCTTGACCTGCTGCAGGCCAACCCGACTCTGTGGGCGAACACCGCGGTGTTCATCACCAACGACGAAGGCGGCGGCTACTACGACTCCGGCTTCGAACAGACGCTGGACTACTTCGGTGACGGCACGCGCATTCCGCTGCTCGTGGTTTCGAAATACTCGCAAGGCGTGGGCGTGGTGCACAGCTATGGCGACCATGCCTCGCTGCTGAAGTTCATCGAAGCGAACTGGGGCGTGAAGCCGGTGGGGGCGACGACGCGTGACTCGCTGCCAAATCCGGTGACGACGAGCGCCAGCGCGTACGTGCCGACGAACATGCCGGCCATCGACGACCTGATGAGCTACTTCAGCTTCCCGGCGACGAAGTAAGCCGCGCGGGGGGCGTGGGAACGCGCCCCCCCAAGGTCGAGAAGAAGAATGTTCTTTTTTGAAAAAAAGAACCAAAAAACTTTTGTCCCTTTGCGCACGCTGCCGGAGAGTCGCGCACCAAAAGGCAAAAGTTTTTTGCTTCTTTTTTTCAAAAAAGAAGACTTTGCTTTTTGGGGATATCGCCATGTCTTTGCGCCGGATAGCCCTTGCCATTGGCACAGTGCTGATCGCAACACCGCTCGCGGCCTCCACCGATCCGGTCGATCCGTTGACAATCTGGGGGCATATCTGCACCTCCATCGACGGCCAGGGGCGCGTTTCGCAGGCTTGGGCGAGCAAGGCCGTGCTGCCGGTGGCGACATGCCATGCGCCGCCAACCGGGTATCAGTCGCTGGCGTCGGTCGGTGGTGGCGGCGATGCACGGGTGAACCTGGAGATCGGCTATGATGCTGATACGCAACGTTTATGTTTCCTGGCGACGGGCCTCGCTGCGGCGCCGGTGCTGCGGGTGGGCGTGGGGCACACGCTTTCGGTGCGGATACGCAACTCGCTGCACGATACCGGCCATGCCAGCCAGAAGAACTGCCCGATCGATTCCTTTGGTGGCGAAGGCTTGTGCTTTCCCAAGCCGGTGTTCGGCGAAGCGCCCGGCACCGATGGTCCGTTCTATCCGCTGATGGCCAATGAAGCGCATATGTCGGACGGCACCTCCAATCTGCATGTGCACGGGCTGTTCGTGTCGCCGCAGGCGTGCAGCGACGAGGTGCTGGACAGCGCGATCTACCCGGCCAACTGGGTGGGGCCGGTGGGCGCGTTTCCGCCCTGCCAGAGCGAGCCCGATACGCTGACCTACACCTACACTCTGCCGGCGGACCATCCGGCGGGCCTGTACTGGTATCACACCCACCGCCATGGCCAGGCGGAACATCAAACGCAGATGGGCCTGGCCGGCGCGATCGTGGTGGAGGATGCCGGCGATGCCTGGCGCCGCGCCATCGGCGTGACGGATGAGGTGCTGGTGGTAACCGACACACCGAAAACCGGATGCCTGGTCGGTGTGAGCTGCGATGTGGTGCCGCAAGATGCGGGGGTCAGGAAGCGCCAGGCGAATGCGGCGTACGCGCGCGCGGCTGCGCGCGATGCAGCGCCCACATCGGCGCCGGTGCTGGACCCGCGGATCGACCAGGTGGATCAGGCCGGCGAGTGCGCGCAGGGCGCCACCACCGATGCCGGCGGCATCGAGCTATGGACGCTGGAGCTGAACGGCGCTCCGGTGCCGGAAGACCTTTCCGGCTTCCCGCCTGACAGCGAAGTGCTGAGCAAGACGATGCAGCCGGGCCAGCGGCAGATCTTCCGCATGGTGAATGCATCGGCGAATTCCTTCCTGGCGCCGCAGCTCGTGCTCTCACAGAACGGGGTGGAGACGGTGCAGCCGTTGGAAGTCTTCGCGCGCGACGGGGTGGGGCTGACGAATGCCCAAGGGCGCCGGCATT
Source organism: Acetobacteraceae bacterium (assembly GCA_003133065.1). Taxonomy (GTDB): domain Bacteria; phylum Pseudomonadota; class Alphaproteobacteria; order Acetobacterales; family Acetobacteraceae; genus BOG-908. The sequence goes on along the minus strand of PKZM01000083.1, from coordinate 4,701 downwards.
TTGGGCTGTTCGATGTGGCAAAGACCCAGTTCATCGTGGCGCCGGCGGCCCGGGTGGAATTCGTGGTGCATGCGCCGCCAGCTGGTGCCAAGCTGTATCTTGAAACCGCGCAGGTTAATCCCGGCTGCGGCGGAAATCTCTATCCCGCGCGGCGGCTTTTGCTCATCACGCCGGCCGGCTTGCCGGTTGATCCGGGGGCGGAAGATGACAGTGATCTTCTGGAGCACACACCATCCTTGGCGCCGTACCTGGCGACGCTGGGCACAACAGCCAGCGTGCAGCGAACCCTCGTGCTGGCGGAATACGGCCGGGATTTCACCTACGGCGTCACCAAGTGGCTGACCGGGCCACCGACCACGGCGCAATACGATCCGACGCAGACGGATTTCTACATCACCGAAGTGGCTTCCACCGATGGGGAGGTGCAGCCGCAGCTCACGGCGGTGAAACCCTTTGTGCACACGCCCGCACCGCAGGTGGTGGTGCATCTGCACGGCCAGCAGAGCGTGACGGAGGATTGGCTGATCGAGAATTCAACGCTGGAAATCCACGCCTTCCATATCCACCAAATCCATTTCCGCGACGTGTCGGCGGCAAGCGAGAACCCCGATCTGCAGCCGCTGCTGGATGTGATCACCGTGCCGGCGGCACCACTGATCGGGGATGTCGCGACCGGCTATCCGGGGGCGCCCGGATGGGTGAAGCTGCGGATGACGTTCACCACCGCCGATATCGGGGAGTTCGTGTTCCACTGCCATATCCTGGAGCATGAGGATAATGGGATGATGGGCAAGGTAAGGGTGGTGGCGGATTAGGCACACTTAGGGCCCGTTCGACAATAACTGAATCGAGTTGCTGGGTCGAACGGGCCCTAAGCCTTTGTTTGACGCGGCATCTTTGTCGGCGTGCCGACGCACTTATTTGCCGACGATGCCTTACCCCACCCCTCCCGCCGCACCCACCCCCAAACCCCCAGGGCCGCCCCAATCGCCCCCCATGTCGCGTTGTAATTTTCGATCGCCGCCACCCCCAGCACCACAGCCGCCAGTTGCGCGCCAAAACGCCCCCAATAGGCGAATCCCCAAACCCCCGCCGCCAGCGACCCAACCCCCAGCAAATAATAATGCTGCAGCCAGATCAGCCCCGCCCGCGGCACGCATGCCGCCGGCGGCGCGGCGGCCGTACACAAAGCGCCCCACACGCGTGGCTCCAGATACACGTGCCGATAGGCCACAAACCCCGCAACCGCGGCGGCCACAACTGCCAACCCCCACCCATCCCGTTGCCGCATGTGTGGATCCCTCCCCTGGCCTGCTTTGTCGGGGGCGGCGTCTCGCGCTATATCCTACGCCGGCGCCCCCAGGCGCTAAGAACAAGCCAGGACCCCACCCCGTCAATGGACGCCGCCACCCCCCAAGCGCCCCCAGCCCCCGCCGCCGGCGCCGGCGCCAAAAAACTCAGCTTTCAGGATATCATTCTGCGCCTGCACGCATTCTGGGCCGCCCAGGGCTGCGTCATCCTGCAACCCTACGATGTGGAAATGGGCGCCGGAACCTTCCACCCCGCCACCACCCTGCGCGCCCTGGGCCCCAGCCCCTGGCGCGCCGCCTATGTGCAGCCCTGCCGCCGCCCAAGCGACGGCCGCTACGGCGAAAACCCCAACCGCCTCCAGCACTATTATCAATACCAGGCCATCCTGAAGCCCAGCCCCGCCAACGCCCAGGCGCTGCTGCTGGAAAGCTACCGCGCCATCGGCATCGATACCGCCCTGCACGACATCCGCTTCGTGGAAGACGATTGGGAAAGCCCCACGCTCGGCGCCTGGGGCCTCGGCTGGGAAGTTTGGTGCGACGGTATGGAGGTGACCCAATTCACCTACTTCCAGCAGGTCGGCGGCATTCCAACCGTTCTGCCCTCCGTGGAATACACGTACGGCCTGGAACGCCTGGCCATGTACGTGCAAGGCGTGGAAAGCGTCTACGATCTGGATTTCAATGGCCAGGGAGTCACGTATGGGGACGTGTTCCTGCGTGCCGAACGCGAATACAGCGCCCATAATTTCGAAGCCGCCAACGTGGATATGCTCCTGCGGCACTTCATCGACGCGGAGGCCGAATGCGCCGCCCTCCTGGCCCGCCAACTGGCTCTGCCGGCCTATGACCAATGCATTAAGGCCAGCCACCTGTTCAACCTGCTCGATGCACGCGGTGTGATCAGCGTATCGGAAAGGGCAGCCTATATAGCGAGGGTGAGAACGTTGGCGAAAGCATGTTGTGAAACGTACATATCTTAAGAAAGAGGTTTTTTTCGGAATAAAAGAACCAAAAGACTTTTAACACTTGCTGCGGAAGCAAAACGCATAATGGTCGTCGACGAGGCCTGCGGCTTGCAGGAAGGAATAGACGATCACTGATCCTACAAAGCGAAAACCTAAACGCCGCAGATCGGAACTTACACGATCGGAAAGTGAGGTCGACGCGGGTAATTTATGCCCGGCATCCCGGCGCGTCACAACAGGCACCCCATCTACAAACCTCCAGATGTAAGCGGCAAAACTTCCATGCCGCGCCTGCACCTCACAAAACGCCCGCGCATTGCCAACCGTCGCCGCAATCTTCCCACGATGCCGCACAATGCCCGCATCACCCACCAGCGCCTCGACCTCGCGCTCCCCGAACGCCGCCACAGCCGCCGGATCAAACCCGGCGAACGCAGCGCGATACCCGGCCCGCTTGCGCAAGATCGTCTCCCAGGAAAGCCCTGCCTGCGCCCCCTCCAGCGTCAGCAACTCAAACAACATCCGATCGTCACGTTGGGGCACCCCCCATTCCGTGTCGTGATACGTCAACGAAGGCTCACGCACCGCCCAGCCGCATCGCTGCGGCATTGAGATTTCAGCATCCATGCGCCACAGAACACACATGCTCCCCCCCATGATGCAAGCCACTCGGCCATGATGCTGATCATCGCCATCGCTATCCTCACAGTGGTGGTCGGCATCGGCGGATGGCTCGGCGCGCTCTACCTGATGATGGACTCACCCCCCGCCCGCCTCCGCTGGCCCGGCCTGCTGCACGGTGCCGGCGGTGCTGCCGGCGTCGTTGTGATGATCATCGCCCTGCGCGCCCACCCGGCCGGCAGACATGCGATCAAGATGGGCGTCGGCGGCTTTGGTCTGTTCGCGGCCGCCCTCCTCGTTGCGGCTCTGGCGGTCGGCCTCGCGCTGCTGCTCAGCCATCTCCGCCGCCGCCCGGTCGCCGCCACTCTGGTCGCGGTGCATGGTGGACTGGCGATCATAGGCTACGTGCTGCTGCTCACCTACCTGACGATGCTGACCTGATCCCGCTTTCGTTCCTGAAATGTTTCACGTGAAACATTTTCCCCGGCCACCCGTCCGCTAGGGCGCCTGCCGGGCACCTTCCGCCCACCCGCGTGGTGCGGTAGCGTGGGATCGTAACACGGGGAAGATGAGAGAAATGCAGCGGCGCGTTCTGGTGGGGGCGGGCGCCGTGGTGGTGCTCGGGGTAGGGGCGCTGCTGCTGCAATCGGGGGTGCGGCACCAGGTAAGTTCCGTGGTGGTGGATCAGGGCGTGGCGACGACACTGCCCTATTTGCCGCCCGGTACTACCGTGGAACATGGGGCGGCCGAGGTGAACCCCATCACCGGCACGCTCACGCTGCACGCGCTGGTATTGAAGCGCGACGGCAAGGCTTATCTGACGGCCGATACCATGAGTGTGGCCGGGGCGGACCGCAAGGCGCTTCAGGATGTGTTCGATCCGGCGTCCTACCCGGGCGGGCATCCGGCCTGGAGCGGCACGCGCAGCTTGATCGGCGATCTTTCCCTCACCGGGCTGCATGTTGTTGATGCGCGGTCCGACCAGGGGAACGTGCAGATCGGCAGCATCACGCTGCATGGCCTCACCGGCCGGCCCTTTGCCCTGCCGCCCACGCCGGAGAACAGCAAACTGCCGCAGTTTCAGGCCGATGCGGCGCTCGCGCTGGGCGTGCAGAGCGTGGCCGTGCGGGATCTGCGCGCGCTCTCGCTGGTTCCCAAGCCAGCCGAGCTGAAATTGGGGGCGCTGACGATCACCAACTACGCCGGCGGCCGGGCGGAGGCGGTGACGCTGAAGACGGGCGAGCTGACCACCACGGCCAAGCCGGGCGATTTGCCGACACGCCTGGTGTTCGATGATGCGGGTGTGGCGGAGTTGGATGCGTCCGCGGCACTGCGCAGTGTGGCGCTGAACGGGCATGCGGCGAATGGCGCGTTGAACGAAACGACGGCGAAATCGGCGGACATGCATGGGCTGGCATTGACCACCGGGCGGGGCCTGCGGCTTTCGCTGCATGATATGCACCTGGCGCAGTCGCCCCCTGGGGCGGATGGCGCACGGGCCGGCAGCGGGTGGATTCATGGCATGACCATCGCGCTGGGCGATACGCCGGTGCCGCCGGCCGCCTCTGCGGCATTTGCGGCGTTCGGGATGAACACGCTGACGATGGATATCGATGCGAGCGGCAGCCGAAAGGGCGCGGGTGCGGCCGCGCAATCCGTTGTCAGTGAAGATATCGTGCTGCATGATCTGGGCACGCTGCATCTGAAAGGCAGTTTTACCGGCCTTGATGCCGCCACGGCGCAGCCCGGGCTGCCGGCCATGGCGGCGCTGATGGGCGCGACCGTGAATCAGGCGCAGATTA
>PKZM01000120.1 GCA_003133065.1 Acetobacteraceae bacterium | reverse complement strand
TTTTTTGTTCTTTTTTCAAAAAAGAACATCTTTCTTCAAACAGATTGCAAATACGCATCATATTCCACATCCGTCACCCGGCGGCGGAACTCCGCCTGTTCCTGCCGTTTGCAGGCCGAAAACAGATCCTGATACTCCGCGCCAAGATATTCGCCGATCACGCCGCTCGCGTCGAACATGTCGATCGCATCATCCCAGTTCACCGGCAGGCTTGCAAAGCCATCGCGCTGCTCGCCCTCGATCGGCCGGCCCGGATCCACCGCGCCATCCAAACCATGCAGCGCACCCGCAAGGATTCCGGCGACGGCAAGGTAGGGGTTACAGTCGGCACCGGCCACGCGGTGTTCCACGCGGGTGGCGTTACCCGCGGTAATCACCCGGATCGCGGCGCTGCGGTTGTCCATCCCCCAGGTCAGGTTCGTGGGCGCATGGCCCCCTGGTGTGAGGCGGCGATAGGAATTCGCGTGCGGCGCCAGCAGCAGCATGCAATCCGCCATGGTGGCCAGCATGCCGCCCACCACATGGTGCAGCCGTGCGGTCGGCGCGCCGCCCTCGCCAGCCATGATGTTGCGCCGCTGGTTGTCCAGGATGGACATGTGCACGTGCATGCCGCTACCCGCCAGATGGCCGTAGGGCTTGGCCATGAACGTGGCATCCAGACCATGTTGCCGGGCCACGCCCTTCACGATGCGCTTGAGCAGAAAGGCATGGTCGGCAGCCAGCAACGGGTCTGCGACGTGGTTGAGGTTCACCTCGTACTGCCCCGGGCCGTTCTCCCGGACCACCGTATCGGCCGGCAGGTTCTGCCGCTCGCAGGCATGGAAAATATCGGCAAGCAGGGGCTCGAAACTGTGCAGCTCCGCAATCGAGAGAACCTGCGTCTGCCACCCTTGCCACCGCCCCTCATGCGAGCTGGGCGGGGAGACCGGATCGCGCGGCGTGCGGCGGCGATCGATGATGTAGAATTCCAGCTCGGTCGCCATCACAGGGGTCAGTCCCGTGCGCTTGAAGAAGCCGCACACGCGGGCGAGCACCTGGCGGGGATCGGCGTAGAATGGCGTGCCATCCTGCTGCAGCATGCGTAACAAAACCTGGGTGGTTGGCCGTGTCAGCCAGGTAACAGGCAGCAGCGAGCCTTCCACCGGCATGCAGATGCCGTCCGGATCGCCGGTGCCAACGGCAAGGCCCGCCTCAGGCACATCGCAGCCCCATACATCAAGCGCGTAGACGGATCGCGGTAGGGCGACGCCCTTGGACATCACTTCCGGTATCCGCTCGGCCGGCACCCATTTGCCGCGCGCAATACCGTTCACGTCCACAACAAAGGCTTCCAGCACTGAGGGGGACTGGCCTTGGCGTGCGGGGATAACAGACGGCGCCGGGGTGAAATCCAAAATGATCATGCTCCATGACGTCAGGGATGCTTAGCCGCCCAAGGCTGGCAGAAGGCCTCGGCGTCTCTTCATGCTGCGATAGGCGCGTGCAGCGGTGCCGAAGGCCCGAAATATCATCAGCGAGAGCGCGTCCTCGCGGAACGCCCATTCGGGGTGCCATTGCACGCCCAGCAAGAATGACTCCGAATCCCGCAGCCGGACGGCCTCGATCAGCCCGTCGGGCGCTACAGCCTCGGCCACAAGCACCGGCGCCAGGCGGTCCACGCCCTGGCCATGCAATGAGTTCACCCGCGCATGCCCAACACCGCACGAAAGATGCAGCATGCCACCGGGGGTGAACGCCACGTCGTGCGCCGGGCCATACTGCCCGGCCAGATCCAGCACGGAATCCTCGCGGTGATCGGATAAGCCCGGCTGCGCATGCACCGCCTGGTGCAACGTGCCGCCGAGTGCCACATTGATCTCCTGAAATCCGCGGCACACCCCCAGCACTGGCATGCCACGCGCCACCGCTGCCCGGGCAAGCGCCAGGCTCACATGGTCGCGGGCTGGATCGGCCGGCGAATCCGGGTCGATCAGTTCCGCCCCATAAGCCTCTGGCGCCACATTGCTGATAGCGCCGCCCAGGAACAGACCATCCAGCACATCCAGAGCGGCATCCACATCACTTGGATCGGTCCAGGCGCCACCCGGCGTATCGATGCGGGCAGGCAAAATGAGTGCCATCGCATTCGAACCGGCGGTGACGGCGTCGAGGTATTTTTCCTGCACGCAGTGGGCAATGTGCTTGTCGCCAGGTAGCACATCGGCCACGACACCGATCAGCGGCTTCATTCAAGGAACTCCCTACAGCTCAGCATAGCTGCCGCCCCACCCGTAAGCCACCTTCGGCTTGCCTGCCACATGCCGCAGGATGCAGAATAGATTCGGCATGAAAACGTATGCGCCCCCCTTGCGCGATACCGATGCACGGCCGCCGGATCTGCGGCTGCCGGCCCTGCGCCAGCGCGCGGGGGAAACAATAGGCGAGTTTGTGCACCGCCGCCTGCGTCATGCCATAATGACCGGGCGCTTCCCGCCAGGCATCGCCGTTACCATTCGTGGCCTGGCCGCGCTGCTGGGCACCAGTGCCATGCCGGTGCGCGAAGCCATGCGCCGCCTGGCCACGGAACAAGCCCTGGATCTGCTGGATAATCGGCGGGCGCGCGTACCCGACATGACACCAATGCGCTTCGGCGCACTGATCGACGCCCGCATTCTTCTGGAAACCGCCGCGAGCCAGCGCGCCCTCCCCTATATCGATGCCGCCCGGCTCGCCGAATTGCGGCGCCTGGATCAGACAATCAACGAAGTATATGCCCGCGGCGACATCGAACGCACCATCGAAACCAACCTGACCTTCCATCGCCGGCTTTATACACTCGTGCCAGATGACGCGCTGACGCCACTGATTGAAAGCATCTGGCTGCAGATCGGCCCGTATATGCGGGCGGCGCTTCAGGACTCCCCGGTATATTACCATGGAAATCGCCACGCCGAAGCCCTGGGCGCCATCGAAGCGAAAAACCAGCGCGCCCTGAGCCGGGCCATTGAAGCGGACGTTCGCGATGGGATTGGGCATTTGGTGGGGGCGAAAAGCCTGCGGGCAGCTTAGAGCATTATCAACCTGACTGGATTCGCCGGGCGCGAGCCGGGCGTCGTTACAGGAGTTCCAGTCAGGCTGCACCCGCTCTAGCGAGAAAGACTCTTCTTTTTTGAAAAAAAGAAGCAAAAAACTTTTCGAACGCTGTCGCGGACACGCCGGATAGGTATGCCATCACCTACCGGCGCACATCGTGGTAGAACGCACAGCTACCACTGCGGATGAGATCATGAACGACGCCGAAACCGCCCTCAACCTGCGCCACCGCGACGCACGCCATCATATCCACCCGTTCACCGATATGAACGCGCTGAATGCCGAAGGCACACGTATCATCACGCGAGCCGACGGCGTGTGGCTGACCGACGTGGAGGGCAGGCGTTACCTGGACGGGTTTTCGGGGCTTTGGAACGTGTCCGTCGGCTACGGCCGCCACGAAATCGCCGACGCCGTGCATACCCAGATGCTCGAGCTGCCCTTCTACAACAGCTTCTTCAAATCATCCACGATCCCCACCATCGAACTGGCGGAAATGCTGGCGGAGCTCGCACCCGGCTTCAGCCGCACCTTCTTCACCAATTCGGGATCGGAAGCCAACGACACGATCATCCGCATGGTCCGCCATTACTGGCAACTGCGCGGCAAGCCGGCGAAAACCATCTTCATTGCCCGGCGCAACGGCTACCACGGCAGCACCATCGGTGGCGCCAGCCTCGGCGGCATGTCCTACATGCACAAGCAGGGCGGCCTGCCCATCCCCGGCGTGATCCACGTGCCCCAGCCCTGGTGGTGGGGTGAAGGCGGCGACATGAGCCCGGCAGAGTTCGGCCTCTGGGCCGCCCGCCAGGTTGGCCACGCCATTGACGAAGCGGGCCCGGAGAATGTGGCCGCTTTCATAGGCGAGCCGGTGCAAGGGGCCGGCGGCGTGATCATCCCACCCGACACCTACTGGCCCGAGGTGGAAAAAATCTGCCGCGACCGGAACGTGCTGATCATCAGCGACGAAGTGATCTGCGGCTTCGGGCGCCTGGGCAGTTGGTTCGGCTGTCAGCATTATGGCATCACGCCCGACCTGATGACGATCGCCAAGGGCCTCACCTCCGGCTATCTGCCGATGGGCGGCGTGATGGTCTCCGATGCGTTCGCCGATGTTCTGGCAGCCGGTGGGGATTTCAACCACGGCTACACCACAAGCGGCCATCCGGCCTGCGCCGCCGCCGCCATCGCCAATCTCGGGATCATGCACCGGGAAAACCTGGTGGGGCGGGTGCACGATGTGATCGGCCCCTATCTGGCCGCAGGTTGGCACAGCTTGGCGCAGCATCCGCTCGTCGGGGAGGCCCGCATGGTCGGCCTGATCGGCGGTCTGGAGCTGACACCGGACAAAGCCACGCGCGCGTCGTTTCCGAAATCGGGGGAAGCCGGGGTCATCTGCCGCGACATCGCCTACCGCGCCGGCCTCNNGATTGCATGTTGGTGGCCCCGCCTTTCGTTCTGAGCGAGGCAGAGGCGGATTTGCTGCTGGACCGGACGCGCCATGCTTTGGATGGCACGCTCGAAGCCTTGCGTGGCCGCGGCTGGATCTAGCTCCGACGGCTGAAAGGTTGTTTCGCGCCACACGAATGCCCGGCATAGTTAGGTATTCCATGCGCCGCTCGACCCGACCTGGAGTCCCCGCCACATGACCTCGGACGATTTCCGCCGCCTTGCCCTTCAATTCCATGGCGCCACCGAAAGCGCCCATATGGACCACCCCGACTTCCGCGTCGGCAAGCGCATCTTCGCAACACTGGACTACCCCGAGCCCGGCTGGGCGATGGTGCGGCTGCTCCCGGAACAGCAGGAGAAGCTGATCTCGACCGACGCCAGGGTGTTCTCGCGCGCCGCCGGCGGGTGGGGGGAGAAGGGTTCGACCTTGCTCCAGTTGGCTCACACGGATGAGGAGACGGCCGAAACTGCATTGCGCATGGCTTACGAGAACTTGGAGCGCAGGTTTTCGCTGAGGTCTTGAAGGTAGGAAGAACTTCTTTTTTGAAAAAAAGAAGCAAAAAACTTTTACCTGTTGGTACCCGTCTCTCCNNCATTTTACGTAAACCTCAAATGCGCGACCACAACAACGATAGCACGCACGCAGTTTTTGCAGGACCGATATCGTGAGTGTATCAGCAGCTTCTGCCTGGATAGCCGGCTTTGATCGGGCGCGCTGCGAGCCTGTCCGCTTGCGGCAGAGCCGAGACCGCACCTGCCCGCAGCCGCAACGCATGTCGATGGGGTGACAGAGAATTAAGGCAACGTCTTCCGTTTTAACAGGTTGAAGGCCCGGCATGGCGATACCCCATGCTGGGCCTTCATCTTTCCAGGATTGGAGATTTCGCATGTCCAAAGTTACCTCGGCCGCCATCGCTGTCGCCGCCGCTTCCCTGATCTGCGCAGGCGCGTTCGCCGCCACCCCATCCACCACCAGCCCGGACAATTTGCCCGAAACCAGCCAGACCACGCCCGCCCAGGAAACGGCGGAGCGCGATTTCGGCCGCGTCTCAGCCGATGGTTTCAAGGCCATGAGTGACGTGCGCCTCGCCCGCCTGGCCATTTTCAATGCCGATCCGGCTTCCGCCAAGTCCGACCTCGCCGACGCGGTCGCCGCCCTGGATCGCGCCCGCAGCGATGACACGATATTCATGAAGGCCGAATCCGAGCTCAAGACCCCTGCCGGACTTACCCAGCCGCATCAGGCCGGCGAAACCGTTGGCAGCACCCGGATCAAATGGCTGCCCGTGGATGGTGCCATGACGCTGGGCGAAGATTACGTAACCACACCGGCAAAAACCGCGAGTGTTGCGAAGGCCAACGAACAGATCCAGAAGGGCGACCATGCCCATGCACTGCAAACCCTGCGGCTGGCCGGAATCGATGTGGCCTTCGATATGGAAGTGGCGCCGTTGAACAAGACGATCGCGGGCGTGACACAGGCGCAGCAACTGGCCGATGCCGGCCATTACTATCAGGCCAACCAGGCGCTGAAATCCGTGCAGGATGGCGCGCGTTTCGATGTGGAAAATCTCTCCGCGGTGCCAAAGACAGCCTCGAACACCACGCCATCCGGCAAGACCGTCAACACCGCGTCTGCCGGTAAGTAAGGCAAGCGGGCTTTGCCGCCAATGGCCTCGGGTCGCGGCCATCCAGCCGAGCCCTCCACCGAGATTGGCTACGGTGGAGGGCTTCGCCGCTCCCGGTGCACGCCGCTCGCCTGCATTTGAGGTTGCCCCGCGTGCCCCCTATCGCGGTATGCGCCGTCCGGGCAATACTCGTCGCATGCCCGACCCGAACCCGCTGACCACCGCGCTGCTGGCCGCCATGATGCATAGCACGCAGCCCATGGTGCTGACCGATCCAAACCTGCCGGACCACCCGATGATCGCGGTAAACCCCGCCTTCTCCAGCATGACGGGCTATCCGGAAGCGGAGACGGTCGGCCGTAATTGCCGATTCCTGCAAGGCCCCGGCACTGATCGCGCCGCCCCCGCCCGGCTGCGGGCCTGCATCGCGGAGCGGCGCGGCTGCGTCGAATGGGTGCTTAACCATCGCAAGAACGGCGAGGCGTTCTGGAATCTGCTCTTCATCTCGCCCGTCTTCGCCCGCGACGGCACCCTGCTGCATTATTTCGGCAACCAGCGCGACATCACCCACGGTTCGCCCGAATCGGAAGCGGGGCACCACCACGTTCTCGGCAAGGCCGACCTGGCGGCGCCGGCCGAGGCAGAGTTCCACGCCCTTCTCCTGGGGCTTTTAAACACCCAGGGCGATCCCGCCCGCCACCTGGAAACCCTGGTCGAAGCGGGCCGCCGCCTGAACAGCATCACGCTGCGGCTCGAGCCAGCCCCCTGGTCACCGCCGGGCAGCGTTTAAAGGCCGAACTTACCTCGTGACGGCTGGGTTCGCCTCGACCGGCCACTTGCGCAGTCATGCCCGATCTGGGAACGTAAGTCGTAACATTCGCGCTTCCGGGGGGAATGCCAATCACGCAAATTCATCGCGCGCACGCGGCGAGCCTCGCTGCGCTGGTGCTCTGCCGCTGCGGCCGACGCAGTATCGTGGCGGCAGGCCCGCCGACAGACTGCGGCAGCACAGTTATGGCCGACCCCGTTTTCGCCCCGCCAATCGCCGGTTCGAACTAAGCCGATGCGGGCCAAGTCGACAAAGTTCGCGACCCTCCTCTTTCTCAGTCTCCCCCTCGCCATTCTCACCGGTTGCAGCCAGTCCGCCCCGCGGGAGTGCAAGCTTATTCTTGCCACGGATTTGCCACTTCGCGGCGCCCCCGGAGCCTGGCTGGTAGACGCGTCGCTGAACGGTGCACCGGCGCACTTGCTGTTCGATACAGGCAGTTTCAGCTCTGTCCTGACCCCGAAGGCGGTTCAGCGATTGGGACTGTACCATGAATCCTGGATGGTCGGCGAGTCGACCGGGATCGGCGGCAGCCAATCTCTCTCCATCGTGGCCGCCCGCGATTTTCAGCTCGGCAGCCTTCACGGCAAGAATTTTCGTTTCTTCAGTTCTGCGATGGGTCCCAGGAACGCCTCCTGGTTTGAAGATGGCCTGCTGAGCACGGATTTTCTTTCAAAATACGAAGTCGACCTCGATTTCGGGGAAAAACGCGTGGGTCTGTATTATCCTCAGGGCGATTGCAGCGGGCCGCATGCCGCACTGACGCCACCGATGTATACCGTGCCCATGACCACCACGGCAAAGGAGGCAGTGCCCCACGTGCATGTCACGATCGGCGGCCATGATTTTGTGGCCATCATCGACACGGGCGCGCCAAGCACGGTCATGTTCAGGGGCGCTGCGGCGCGNNCGGGCCGCGCCCGGTGCAGAGCGTGGAGCATGTGGTGGAGGCGGTCGGCATTGGTGACATCACGGTCAGAAACGTTCCCGTCACGATCGTCGACCAAGATTTCGATGATGATGTGGATATGCTGTTGGGCGCGGATTTCCAGATGCGGGTGCATCTATGGCTATCCTACCCCTCGCACAGCCTGGTCATGCAGTATCCGCCGCTTCCCACACCGGCAACTTCGCAGTAAAATCCGGCTGCTACTGCACGCTCTTGATCACCTCACCCAGCGTCCCGAACAATTCGTCGATCTGGCCGCGGCTGATGATCAGCGGCGGCGAAATGGCAACAATGTCGCCCGTCACGCGCACCAGCAAACCCGCCTCATAGCACGCCACGAACACATCATAGGCGCGGGCGCCGGGGGCACCAGGCCGCGGCGCCATCTCGATGCCCGCCACCAGCCCCAGGTTGCGCACGTCGATCACATGTTCAAGGCCAGCCAGACTATGCGCCGCCTCCTCGAAATACGGGCTTAGCTCTGCGGCACGCTCGAACAGGCCCTCGTCGCGATAGGTGTCCAGCGTGGCGATGGACGCCGCACAGGCGAGAACGTGGGAAGAATAGGTGTAGCCATGGAAGAATTCGATGGCGCCGGTCGGCCCGTTCATGAACGCGTCATGCACCGCATTGCTGGCAACCACGGCACCCATCGGCACGGTCGCATTGGTAATGCCCTTGGCCAAGGTCATGATGTCCGGCACCACGCCGAACNNATGCCGTATTTGGTGCAGATCTCCCGCAAGCGCTCCAGATAACCCACCGGGGGAACCAGCACGCCCGTGGATCCGGCCAGCGGTTCCACGATCACCGCCGCGATGGTGCTGGGATCGTGCAGGGCCACAATGCGCTCCAGCTGATCGGCCAGTTCGGCGCCATGCAGCGGCTGACCGCGGCTGAACGCGTTACGGGCCAGATCATGCGTATGCGGCAGGTGATCCACGCCGCCGAGCATGGTGCCGAAATGCTTGCGGTTATTGCTGATGCCGCCCACCGAAATGCCGCCGAAGCCGACCCCGTGATAGCCNNAACACATGATCCAGCCCATCCGGCAACATGGCCGACAGCCGCGCGGCCGCCTCGAACGCCAGCGGATGCCCCATCTGAAAGGCCGGCGAAAAATCCATCTCGGCCGCCTGGCGCTGGATCGCCTGCACGATGCGCGGGCGGCAATGCCCGGCATTCACGCACCAAAGGCCGGCAGCACCATCAAGCACCTGGCGCCCGTCATGGCTGGTGTAGTGCATGTCCTTCGCCCCAACCAGCAGGCGGGGTGCTGATTTGTACTGCCGGTTCGCGGTGAACGGCATCCACAAGGCATCAAGGCTATTGACGTTGATCTGCGCGTCCATGGGAAGGCTCCGGATCGATATCAGGGGTGGGCAACCGTCCGACATCAGCCCGGGGACGGAAAAGAAACAAGACCCGGTTTTACGCGCAAACTAGCGCAACCCCAAGACCTTGTGCGTCTGCACGCTCAGCCGCCAGCGCGGATGGGCCATGCAATAGGCAATCGCCGCCGCGGTATTCTCCGCCAGCTTTGCGCCATCCATTGGCTGCAGCAGAAAATGCCTGAAATCGAGATGGTCGAACCGCTCAGGCTCTGCCCCGTCCTGAGGGTAGACCAGCTTGCATTCGTCGCCCGCGCGCAAAACAAGCAGCGTGCCGGCTTTGGGGCTGACGCAAATCCAATCCAGCCCCGGGGGTGCGGGCTGGGTACCATTGGTTTCAACCGCTACGGCAAACCCACGCGCGTGCAGCGCAGCGATCAGCGCGGTGTCCACCTGAAGCAGCGGCTCACCACCGGTCAGCACTGCGAGGCGCTGCGCCGGTCCGGCCGGCCAGGCGTCTTCTATGGCGCCCGCCAAGGTTTCGGCATCGGCGAAGCGCCCGCCGCCGCTGCCATCCAACCCCACAAAATCAGTATCGCAGAAACGGCAAACCGCATCAGCGCGATCCCGCTCCAGCCCCGACCAGAGATTGCAGCCCGCAAACCGGCAGAAAACGGCGGCCCTGCCCGCCTGCATCCCCTCCCCCTGCAGCGTCAGGAAAATCTCCTTCACCGCATACGACCGTCGGGTGCTCACCAGTGAGTCGGACACCAAAGAGATAAAAGTTTTTGCTTCTTTTTTCAAAAAGAAGCGCTTGCTCTTTGTTCTTTTTTGACAAAAAGAACCAAAAAACGTGCACTCATGTGCGTGTCAGCTTGCGTGATGCTCAGTCTTTTCGATCAGGATCTTGATTTCGTCCATGGCTTCCTTGAAGCGCTCGTTCAGCACCTGGAGCGCTTCGGTGTTGGAACGCTGGATCAAGTCGGACAACTCGCGGATATTGCCAACGGCCCGCTCGTAGGATTTCTTCACCAATTCCGCCTGGCGCGCCGCTTTGGCCTGCGGGCTTTCGGATGTGGCAAGTTCGCGCACATGCTCGGAAAGCTCCGTCATCGTCTGTTGCATGATCTCCATGTGCCGGCGTGCGACAGCCTGGGCGCCTTCCAGCGCTAGCCGATTGGCGTTGGAGAGCACCTCCATGTTGCGGCGATGCGCCGCGAGAAGCGCGGAGCTATCCGGGATCATGGAGGGGAAACGCATTTCGGTGAACCTGCGGGTCATTTCGGCCATCAGTGCGGCGGGCGTGTTCGGTGCGGCTACGGTTTCATCAGCCATGGAAAATACTCCTCTTTGAGGACGAGCGGAGAAATTGACCCTAGCAGACGCGCATGGAAGACGTCAGCGTGCAGCGCGCCCAGCGGGCATGCGCGCCGCGTATGGTGGGCACAGCTTCATATCAGGCATCAATCTGGAGGCGGAACATCGCCCCCACCGCTGACTGTACCGCCAATCGTGCCGAGATCGGCGGGTGGTTCCGGGAAGGGCTTCGGCCCCGGCGGCGGGGCCGACGCCACTGGGCCGCCGGCGAGCCATCCAGCCGCCTGTTCGGCACGCGCGAGGGCGCGGTCCAGGGCCGCCATGGTGCCCGAAAGATCGACGCTCTCATCTTTTTGCCACGCCCGCAGCGTGAAAAGCCACACCGCCACCAGGCCCTGCGTGGCGAGCGCACCCTTCAGACCCGCGGTCTTCACGCCCGAAGCATCCAGCAGCCAGGCCATGCTGGTGCTGGTGGCCGCGGCAAGCATCAGCGCGATCGCAGGCTCGGACGGAAGATCCCGCAGCAGCGCCAGCACCCCGGCGCGGTGCTGCTGCAGCGCATCGAAACGGCGCATCACCAGATCAAACAGTTTTTCCCGTGTCGGCCCGGTCTCCAGCGCGCCGGTCAGGGCGTGTTCATCGGCGAAGCGGCCAAACCGGATCAGGATGGCACCGCGGCCGACAAACCGGGCGCGGGCACGCTCCAGTGTCAGGCCGGCCTCGCGGGCCGCCGCCGCGACAGAAACCGAATTCCAGCCGGTGCGGGCGGCAATGCCAAAGGCGGCGGCGATCAGGTCTTGATCGAAGTCGTGGTCGGTCATGTCGGCGGTCTCCCTGTGGCGGGCTTATGACACAGGCCCGGCACACCCTGGAAAGATAGCGTTCTGCCACGGCTGACCAGGGGCGGAAACCACTAGAGCATCATCCGACCACACGGGGTTACCCCTCGGATGAAGATGCTCGCCAAAACAGCGACCTAGAGCATTTTCCGGCCGCCTACCCAAAGTCGAATAGGTCGGAAAATGCTCTAGGCGAGCTCGCGCGACCTCGCGGTTGCCGCCTGAACGGCCGCCCGGATATTGGCCGGCCAGGCCGCCGCATCCATCAGAACGGACAGCGCGCGGGCGGTGGTACCGTTCGGGCTGGTCACCGCCATGCGCAGTGCGCTGGCATCCTCGGGCGAGGCGTCCAGCAAGGCACCGGCGCCCTGCACCGTCTTGCGGGCAAGCTGGCGGGCCATTGCGGGTGGTATACCCTGCTCGATCCCAGCCTGCTCCAGCAGCTCCGCGAGCAGGAATACATAGGCCGGCCCGCTTCCCGAAACCGCCGTGATCGGGTCGATCAGTTTTTCGTCATCCACCCAGGCCACCTCGCCGACAGCTTCCAGCAGCGCCTGGCATAGCGCGGTCTGTGCCGGGGTCACGCCATGTGCCGCACACGCCGCGGTCATCCCCTGGCCGATCGCCGCGGGCGTATTCGGCATCGCCCGCACGATCGCGGCACCCGGGCCGATCAGCCTCGCCAGCCCGGCGATGGTCTTGCCGGCAAGCACCGAGAGAATCACGGCACCCGCCGGCAGGATGCGACCAAGCGGCGGCAGGGCCGCCTCCGCCATCTGCGGCTTGATCGCCAGCACGACCGCTGCGGGGGAAAACCCATCAGGCACCCCCCCCACGGCCGGCACCAGGATATCGCCGGGCCTGGCCAAGCCCGCCGGCATGGACGGATCAACCAGCACCGAGGGCGCCAGCCCGCGGGCCGCCCAGCCTGCGAACATGGCGCCCCCCATCCGCCCGGCACCCAGCAGCAGAACGGGCGGCAGGCTCACGCTTCGCCCACGCACTCCAACATGGCCGCCTCCAGCGCCTCTGCCGGAGTCTTGCCGCCCCACAGCACGAACTGGAACGCCGGATAGAACCGCTCACACTCGGTAATGGCGATATCGATCATGTCTTCCAGGCTTTCAGCCGAGGCGCCGGGCGCGCCGCGCAGCAGCACGGAATGGCGGAACAGCGGCATGCCGTCATCCATGTCCATGCCAAAATGCCCGATCCATAATTTCTCATTGGCGCGGGACAGCAGTTCGAACAGCTGGGACCGGCGCTTTTCCGGCACCTTCAGGTCGAATGTGCAGGTGAAGTGCATGGCGGAAATCTCATGCGACCAGCTGAAATACAGCCCGTAATCGCACCATTTTCCGGGGGCCTCGGCCGCCATTTCAGCGTCCGACCGCCGGTCGAACACCCAGTCATTGGCGGAGACGATCTGCTCCATGACATCCAGCGGGTTGGCGGCGGTGGCTTCAGTGTGGGCTTGCAAGGACATAGGGGTCTCCCCGGTGCAGGAGGAAGGCCGAACACACGTGGCCGACTCGCCACGTCAACAACTTAGCGGGCGAAGCGGACGCGCCGCAAGATGATGCTGCGCCAAATCGCGCCGCCCCTTCGGCCAGGCGCATAGAGGGTTCGTCTTACCCCTCCGGCACGGCATCCGGCTTGAAGCCGACCAACTGCGCGCCTTCCTGGACCAGCTCGTCCTGGCGCACATGCACGGTCTCGATCTCCCCGTCGCGCGGCGCGGTGAAAATCGTCTCCATTTTCATCGCTTCCAAAATCAGCAGCTTCTCGCCCTTTTTCACCCGCATGCCGGCATGCACGAACAGCTGCGCCACCCGGGCCGGTATCGGCGCCACCAGCCGCGTGTCAGCCGCCGCGGCCGCAGCCGGGGGCGCGCACGGGTCAATGACCGCAAATGGGTAATTTTCTCCGTTCACAAGGACGGTCATGACTGGCCCCGAAAACAAAACACCCAGGCCAAGACTGGACCGTTCCTGTTGCAGGGTGAACGATCCCGCCGCGCCGTGCAGCCGCGCGGTGATCTCCTCGCCGTCCATGCGCAGCCGCCAGAAGCCGCCCGCAAGCCCGACGGCCTGCACCAGCATGCTGCCCTCGCCATGCCGCAGTGTTACCTGCCATGAAGGTGCCGCATTCAACCGCCACCCATCCGCCTGGGCCCAAGGCGAGCCGCCATCAGGTGCACACGCCGCGCCCGCCCAAGCCAAAGCGGCCGCGGCCCAAACCTGCGGCCCCGGCAGCGCAGGCGCGGCAAGAAGCGCCGGGTAGCGTGGAATAAAGCCGGTATCGATGGTCGCCGCCCGGAACACATCGTGGCCCGCAATCCGGCGCAACAATGTCAAATTGGTCGCAGGCCCCACCAGTTCATACGACTCAAGCGCCACCGCCAGGCGCCGCCGGGCAGCCTCCCTGTCCTCCCCCCAAACGATCAATTTAGCGATCATCGAGTCATAATAGGGCGTAATGACATCGCCTTGCCGTATGCCGGTATCGACCCGGACATCGGGCGAGGTTTCAGGCAAGCGCAAATGCGTGACCAGGCCGGTAGCCGGCATGAAATCCCGCGCCGGATCCTCCGCACAAATCCGCGCCTCGATCGCGTGCCCACGCAAGGACAAAGCCGCCTGCGACAAGGGCAAAACCTCCCCGGACGCCACGCGCAACTGCCACTCGACCAGATCAAGCCCGGTGACGAACTCGGTCACCGGATGCTCCACCTGCAAACGCGTGTTCATTTCCATGAAATAGAAGCGCTCATCCTCATAAATAAATTCCACCGTGCCCGCGCCGACATAATCCACCGCGCGCGCCGCCGCGATGGCCGCCGCGCCGAGCGATGCCCGCTGCGCCGGGGTGATGAACGGCGCCGGCGATTCCTCGATCACTTTCTGATGCCGCCGCTGAATGGAACAATCGCGTTCGAACAGCGACACGATGTTGCCGTGCGTGTCACCAAACACCTGCACTTCGATATGGCGCGGCCGGGTGAGATATTTTTCCACCAGCATATGGTCATCGCCGAACGACGCCCGTGCCTCCCCCTTGGCCCGCGCCAACGCGTCCGCGAAATCCGCGGACGCCTCAACGACGCGCATGCCCTTGCCACCACCGCCAGCCGAGGCCTTCAGCAGCACCGGGTAACCGATCCGGTGCGCCTCCGCCTGCAACAAGGCAGGCGACTGGTCCGCCCCATGATAACCGGGCACAAGCGGCACACCCGATTGTTCCATCAACTGCTTGGCAGCGGACTTGCTGCCCATGGCACGAATGGCGGCCGGGCGCGGCCCAATGAAAACCATGCCGGCCGCCGCGCATTCTTCAGCAAAATCCGCATTTTCGGACAGAAACCCGTAGCCGGGATGGATCGCCTCCGCCCCCGCCCGCCTGGCCACCAGGAGAATGTCATCGCCCCGCAAATAGCTTTGTCGCGCCGGCGCCGGACCAATGCCATAGGCTTCATCGGCCATGTCAACATGCCGCGCACCCGCATCCGCATCGGAATAGACCGCCACGGTTCGAATACCCATACGCCGCGCCGTGCTGATGACGCGGCAGGCAATTTCACCACGATTGGCAATCAGGATTTTGCTGAACATCTCATCACATCCGGAACAGGCCGAAACGCGTCGGCGGAATCGGCGCATTCAGCGCGGCAGAAATGGAAAGCCCCAGCACTCGCCTGGTATCGGCCGGATCGATCACCCCATCATCCCACAACCTGGCCGACGCATAATACGGATGCCCCTGGGTCTCATATTGGGCGCGAATCGGCGCCTTGAACGCCTCCTCATCCTCCACCGCCCAGGCCCCACCCTTGCGCTCAATCCCCTCCCGCCGCACCTGTGCCAGCACGGACGCCGCCTGCTCGCCGCCCATGACGCCGAT
>PKZM01000044.1:21360-27955 GCA_003133065.1 Acetobacteraceae bacterium | reverse complement strand
CTTTATGTGCCGCGCTGGCCCGATATCGTTGACATCGGCACTGCCGCGTGCGCCGCGGGGTTCGAGGCGCTGGTGCCCTTCGCCCGGTGGAAAACCGGGGGCGCGCCTAACTTGCTGCCTGCGGGCTACAGGGATGTGTACGATCCGTTCATCTGGGCGGCCGGGTTGGGGCAGGCGACGCGCCATCCGGCGGTGATGGCCACCGCGCATATGTCGCTCATGCATCCCATCATCGTCGCCAAGCAGGGGGCCACGATCGATCAGGTCAGCGGCGGCCGCTTTGCGTTGAACGTGGTAGCGGGCTGGAACGAACCGGAGTTCCGCATGTTCGGCGGAGCATTGGAAGGCCACACCGACCGTTATGCACAGGCCGGCGAATGGCTGGAGGTATTAACCAGATTTTGGCAGCAACAGGAAGACTTCGACTTCGAGGGGCAATATTACACGATCCGGAAAGGCGAGTCGTTGCCGAAGCCGCAGCAGGCACCGATGCCGCCGATCATGAATGCCGGCGGCTCGGACAAGGGGCGGGCGTTTGCCGCCAAATACGCGGACCTATGCTTCACCCTGGTAAAGGGCGATGCGCCGGAAGCCGCGGCAGCGGATGTATCCGGCTATCGCGATCTCGCCAGGCGCGATTACGGACGCGGCATCCAGGTCTGGACGATCGCGTACGTGATTCAGCGTGACACCGAGCAGGAAGCGCGTCGCTATCAGCAGCACATCATCGAGAACGCCGACATAACATCGGTCGACGCGATGATGGCCATGTTGAGCGCGCAATCGCAGATGATGTCCGCCGAGGCATTTCAGGCGATGAAGAACCGCTACATCTGCGGCGCCGGCGGCTTTCCTTTGGTTGGCACGGCCGATACGATCACCGACACGCTGCGGCGCCTGGCCGGCGCCGGGATCGATGGCGTCATGCTGTGCTGGGTCGATTTCGCGGACGGTCTGGCACGATGGAATCGCGACATCATGCCCCGGCTCGAACAGCTGGGCCTGCGGCATACGTTCAGGCCGGACGCGGCCACGAGATAAGGTTCGCGCGGCCGAGGCGATTTGCACGGCCGATCGTGGCGGGGCTAAACTTGGATGGGGGCCTGATCAAGTCCGCGCAGGAAAAGGGAGTGCCGGTTGGCGACCGCAGACCGAGTATTGGCAGTGCTGGGGCTGTTCTCGATGGAACGCCCGGAATGGACCGTGGAAGCCGCCGCTCGGGCGCTGAACTTGTCGCAAAGCACCGCCTACCAGTATTTCCGCAGCTTGATCGAGGCGCGTCTGCTGGTCGCCTTCAAACCCGGGCGCTATGTGATCGGGCCGGCGATCATCGAGTTGGACCGGCAGATACGGCGGCTGGATCCGCTGATCGGCGGGGCCGCGCCGGCCGTGGATACCCTGCGGGCTTCGGTTCAAACCGAGGGCATGATCCTGCTATGCCGCGTCTACGGCTCCACGGTGATGTGCGTGGAGCAGCAGGCGTTGCGACAGCCCGGCTTCGATGTCAGCTATGAGCGCGGCCGACCGATGCCGCTGATACGCGGGGCGGCCTCCAAGGCGATACTCGCGCATCTGCAACCGCGTTTTCTGCGCCGGTATTACGGCGAGAACACGCAGCAGATCGCGGACGCCAAATTGGGCACCACCTGGCAGGCGTTTCAGAGCGCTCTCCGCAGCTTTCGCCGGGCTGGGGTCTGTGTCACCGAAGGCGAACTCGACGCAGGCTTCATGGGGATTTCCGGCCCGGTCTTCGGGCCCGATGATGAGATACTGGGCTCCATTGGTCTGGTTCTTCGCGCTGCCGAGGTTTATGGGCGGCACGGACTGCGCGAACAGATGATCGAGCAGGTACGCCAGGCGGGGCGCGATGTTTCGCTGGCGCTCCAGGCAAATGCGGCCGAGCGTGCGGCAGGGCCGGTTCGGCCGGTGGCGCCCGCTCCGCCCCCGCCACCGCGTGCACCGCAGGTCGTAGCCAAACAGGCTAAGACCGGACGGCCGGCAACTGCCAAAAAGCGGGGAAAACCGGCTGCGAAAAAGGTGCCGGAAAAGCCGCCGAAACCGGTCGCCCGGCGGAAAAATTCCACCGCTTTTCCGAAATAACAGCAAGTTTGTTGGCCAACACGCGTTGCTCCTGGCACGGATCGGATCTGTGGCACCACCTACGGCCGCGCGGTCCGGTCCGCTCAGCCGGAAAAGCAGTTGTGCGTCGGTGGGTCGATCCCGTGCGACCAGGTTATCGCCAGCCCTCAATCGAGTCTCCTATGACACAGCCCTTGTACTCGACCGTCGAACGCCTGGTCGACCGTCGGCCCATGGGAATGTTGCAACGGCAACGTCTGGCGATGTTTGTGCTGGCGGCGGTGTGTTTGACGGGTTCGACCTGCAATCGATCGGCTGTCTCGCCCCGCTGCCGGCCGTCGCGAGGCGGAAACTGAACGCTTGGCTGCCGAGCCAAGCGTTCATCACGTCCGATTACCTGCGCGGGCTTACTGAGGCTTTCGACGATGATCGGCGCTGAAGCAGGTTAGAAATCATAGCCAATCTTCATGCCATAGGTGCGAGGCGGCATGATGAAAGCGCCCGCCAGGCCGAGGCCCGCGCCAAAACTCACCGCGTTCTCGATATTGTATATGTAGCCATTGATGTGCCAGCGCGCATCGGACGAATAATAGGTTAGATTCACATCGGTCTTGGAAAATGAGGGCGAGTAGCTGGCGGCCGGGTGCTGGAATACGCCCCAATGACCCGACTCGAAGTGGTTGTCGACCCGCGCGATCAGCCTTGCGCCCGACCTGAAGCCGAAATCGTGCTGATAGCCGACGCTTCCCGCGAGCTTTGGCGCCTCGATCAGGTCGTAGCCTTTCAGACTGGTGCCGGCCGGAAGTTCCACCAAAGAGTTGGCGACATCCCACGTGGTGGCAAAGGGCGTCGTGAAGTCTGCGATCTTGGCATGGAGATAGGAGAAGGTAGCGGAAAGCCGATCATCATCGGTGAGGAGATATTGCGCCGAGGTATCCGCACCGTAGATGACCGCCTTTGGCGCCGAGAAAATTTCTTGCGCGCCCGAATTCGGGTTGCTGTAGGAAAGCTGGTAGTCCTTGTAGTCGTAGTAGAAAATCTCGCCGTTCAGTTCGAGCTTGTTGCTAAGAAAACGATTTTTCGAACCGAACGAGTACTCGGTCATCGTTTCCGGCTTGAAGGACGGGTTAGAGGACAAGTCGAATCCGCCCTGCAGATAGCCGGTCTGCACGTTCATATAGAGAAGTGAGGTCTGCGTAAGATCCATATCGAGGCCAACCTTGAAGTTGATCTCGTGGCTCTGCTCGTCGTGGGAGACCTCCTGAAACGGCGGGAAGATGGGACCCACCGGCGCGTCGCCGGACTGACCACGTTCGCGATCCCAGGAATAGCGCAGGCCACCGGTAGCGCGCAGATGGTCCAGGATCGAGTAGGTCACCTGGCCAAAGCTTGCATAGGACGTCTGCTCGATCGTCGATTCCTGGATCTTCACGTAGGCCCCTGGAATGGGCGGAAAAAACTGCGTCCCCTGCGGTACCACGGGAAAATAAGCCGGCTGGCTGGTAGCGGGGGAAACCTGACCAGAGTAAGGTGTATCGGATTCAAAATGGTACACCCCCACGAGCCATTTGATCTCGCCTTGGCCTTTGCCGATATCGTCGGAAAGGCGCAGTTCCTCGGAGACCGACTTGTCCCGCTGCTGGGTTGCCACGGTGTTCGGGCCGACCAGGCTTATCTCCGACAGGGCGGACCGCGCATACTGCCCGAGGAACGACAGCACCGGCCCGCTGTCAAAACGGTAATTCATGTTGGTGGACACCGACCAGCCATTCTCGTCGAGCGGATGGTCGCTGGATTTCTGAGGATCGTACCAGGGATTGTTGGAATTGATCAGCCCGTATTGATGCGGCGTGGACCCGCATTGCGGTGACTCCTTCAGCGTCGCGGGCAACGACACACCGCACTCCCGCAATACCCAGTTTTGCGTATTGCTCGCCTGCCGGGAGAAGGAGGTGGTAACAGTTGCATCGAAATGATCGTCCGGCTTGTAGCGCAATTCCAGCCTGCCGGCGTCATTATCGACATAGCCAGAATTGTTGGTGAGATATCCATCGTGCTGTTCGTGCTGAAACGACCCACGTACCGCCAGGGTATCCGTTATGGGTAGATTGAACATGCCGAACCCGCGGAACTCCCCGTAGCTGCCGCCTTCGAGTTCTACGGATGCATGGGCGCCCGTCAGAACAGGCTTCTGCGTCGTTACGTTGACCACGCCGCCGATCGCGTCGCGTCCGTACAGAGTGCCTTGCGGCCCGCGCAGCACTTCTGCCTGTGCGACGTCAAATAATCCTGCCGCCAGCGTTTCCATTTGGACGTCCACGCCGTCCTGCAGGAACGGCACCGCAACACCGTAATTGGGAAACGCTACCTGAGGCCCCACGCCGCGCAGGTAAATGACCGGCTGGCCCAGCGACGTGTCGATCCCGATCCCCGGCACCGCGGCGGTTATCTTTGTCAGCTGTGTGACGCCCGCATTGGCGAGCGCCTTGCTGCTGAGCGTGGTGACCGCCAGTGGCGCATGCTGCTGGTTCTCAGTGCGCTTTTGCGCTGTGACGACGATCTCTTCGAGGCGGCCCGATGACGCATGCGCGCCTCCGGCCGAGGCCTGTGGAGGCGACGCGGTATCGGCCGCGTTGGCTATGGGTTGCTGGGCAAGTGCCGGTTCGATTGCCGTAAACAGCAGGGCCGCAGCCGCCGTCAGTTGACATAATTGCGTTGTACCAACGCGGTGTGCCGACCAGATCATCTCGTTTCCCCGTAAATCAGTTTTCTTCTTGTTTTCAGACTTCAGCATTCTTCGGTTCACGAATGTGCTGAGCTCGTCGGGCACCCTGTAGTCTTCGCTACAGTATCAGGCCCGACGGCAAATCTATATTGATGTCGGCGATCGCCATGCCGGCCAACTCAAGGCTTGGGTTCGCCTGCGCAAAACGAGGACATCTCGTTTCTTTTGTTGAAACCGGCGCCCCTTTTTTCTTAACCGGCAGGCTTTAACGAGCCCACCATAATGCACTTTTCCGGATATTCAAGAGAAATGTGCGGTCGCGCGCCTAAGCCAAGAACATGGGTGATGACTTGTCAACGCCGCTGGACGCGATGAGTTTCACACCGTCCCCACGCGGTCCACTGGACACGATCTAAAAATAGCTGATAGAATCCGCAGACATCGGGATTTGCCAGAAGGTGAGTTCGCCGCGATCAGGGCGCGAGTCTTCATGTCGTGCTGCCATGCGGTGGCAGTCCCACGAATGATGGTACGGCACTGCCAGGACCATCATTGTCGCCCACCCTCAGCATGACCCCATCGGACGCCCTGCGTCAGGTTTTACCTGGCGTCACGGCTTGACGCCCCAGAACAGCTCCGCGCCCTTCCAGACGAAGGATGTAGGAGAAAGCAGCAGCCCCTGAAATGCCTGATGCAGTTCAGCAGGGCTGTGGTAGGCCAGCTCCATACCAGGAAATCCGGCACCCATGAAGAGCTTGTCGAGCCAATATTCAAGATGCAGATCCAACTCGGCCGCCATCTGCAATTGCGGGCTGAAGCCAATCTCGGCCAGCAGCAGCGTCCCGCCCGGCTTCATGATGCGTAGCAACTCTGTGCCAGCTTCGTGCCAATCGTCACTGTGTTGCACGGCTTGCAGCACGGCAACGCAATCATAGTGCTCCGCCGATGTTTCTGACGTGTAGTTGTATCGCCACGTGCCTAACTTGCCGTTGCGGCCGCGCTTTCCTTGAACAGTCGCATCGCGCGCTTGTTCGATGATGTCGATGACGCTTACGTGTCCGTCTGGTCCCACTATGGCTTCGATGTCCCGGTCGAAGCCGCAGGACGCCACACTTTCACCCAGGATCAGCACCTTGTGGCCGGGCTTGAGGTCGAGTTTGCTGTAGGCGAGATCCCTGATCGGGGCAGCTTTGTGGCGCCAGAGATAAGGCAACCCGCCGATAAGTATGGCAGTACACCAACGTGCGCGATGTTGCGGATCGGCGATGTCTTCGCCCATCCGCCGCATGTCATGCGGTTGCAGCCAATCCCAGGGATTCTCTCGCTTGGCTTTGTCCGACACAGACGATGACCTCAGCATATGGTGGTTGTGGCAGCAGGGGCGGCCCGCAATGGGCCGATACCAGGCAGCCCATTTGACTTGACAGAATTCCGGCCATTATGCAAATATGCCTAACTTCTTGACATCGCCCGGGCGGGAAACTACGATGGTACCTGGCCGCGGCTGGAGGCGCCCGGGCGATGTGCAGCGTGCATGCATGCATCGTGCAAGGCGGAGGCGTTTCACCCTGGCCGCCGTTTCGGCTGACGAAATCTATGGTTCGTAACCGTGTGCGCAGTGCGCACACGCCGCTGGCCCGATAAACGAGAATAGGCAATCATGGCAAGTTGGATGATCGGTAACATCTCGGTAGATCGCGTAGCCGAGATTGAAGGGCCGCTGTTTCCGCCCAAGGGCGTATTTCCGGACTTCGATCCGGCAATTTTGCAACGCCATTGGGCAGATCTGGT
>PKZM01000044.1:0-21241 GCA_003133065.1 Acetobacteraceae bacterium | reverse complement strand
CAAACAGAACTGGATGTCGTTAAACGGACCCGCCCCACGGATAAGCAGGTCGAGCCGCTAAACTATTATCTGGACAGCATCGCGCCGGTGATAGCGTCCGGCCAGGCACGTGTGCTGTCGGCCGAGATCGAGCTTGCGCCGGGCCTGGACATTGTCTTCACGCCAGGCCATTCACCGGGACATGCCATGCTACGCGCGCAATCACAGGGACAGGCCGCCTTGTTTGTCGGCGACGTGGTGCAACACCCCTTACAGGTCTACAGACCTGACTGGAACAGCAATTACTGCGCCCAGCCCGATGCGGCGGTGGCGACCCGGCACCTTGTGCTGGGGGAGTGTGCGGAGCGGCATTGCCTGATGTTCGCAGCCCACTTCGCCGGTCCTTATGGGGTCCACATTCGGCGTGACGCAGACGGTTTCGCGCTCGTCTGAAGCGGGCAACCTGATCGCGGCTCCAGCAACGGCAGTCGGGCGCCACTGAAATGCGCGTCCGAACCCGCTAGAGCATTTTCCGATCGTTTTGAAGAGCATCTTTATCCGACAGGTGACCCCATGTGGTCGGATGATGCTCTAAATTTCACCGCAATCCAAAATTGTCCGCAGGGCGATCTGCAAGAGTCCCGTTGCCTCCTCCACGTCCCAGACGTCCGAACGCTTTCGCCACGCCACGTAGCCATCCGGACGCACAAGTATGGCGCCTGCCTCGGCAATTTCGCTGACCCCGGCCCAGTGGCAATAGGGGTCGCGTGTATCACACTCCCCAACCACAATCAGACGCAGCCACGCGGCATCGAGGGTTTCGGCAGCGCCGCGCCATGCTTGACCAGACAAGCCAGTCCACAAGCTGAACTTGCCCTTGCCGGCAATATCGAGCGTGGAAATGCGTACACCGGATCGGTTCACGAGCCAGGTATGCGGAAGCTTGGCGCCAGGCCTGGTTGTGGCCTGCAAGTACAGCGCGCGATCCCGCACGAAATGTTCTTCGTCGGCGTCTGCGTCTACGATCACCGCGCCGGAAATATAACGCTGGTTCATCTCGATGCCCTGCGCGTTGAACTCATCATTCTTCAGAATCAACGCTTCCTTGAGCGCCGCCCGCACGGCCGCACCTTCCCGCGTGGGTGCATTCAATTTCTGCAACCCGGCGGAAACCGGATCATCCTCGCCCACGGTCGCAAAACAGGCGCGCAATGGCGCGTAGTCAACGCGCGACTGATTGGCGCGTTCGACAACCTGGCGGCCCACGGGCGCGCGTTCATCAGAGTAACTTCTCAGCAGACCCAATCCGGCATCGCCCCGCACGGCGAATGCCAGTTTCCACGCCAGGTTAAAGCCGTCCTGGATCGAGGTGTTAGACCCAAGGCCGCTGGATGGTGGATGGCGATGAACCGCATCCCCGCCGCAAAAAATCCGGCCGCTTCTATACTCGGTCGCGTAGGCGCGATTCACGTACCACGGCGCGACCGATAGGAATTCAACCTGCAAGGCGGGATCGCCAACCAACGTACGGATTTTTTCGAGTGCGTTTTCGTGACTCACATCCGCCTCACCCTTGGACATATCGAAGCCCCAGCCGGCGATCCACTCATTCCAGGGACGCACCGCCCGAATCAACCCCATGCCGATTTCTCCAAATCCGCCGGCCGGGTTCATGATCCAGTGAAGAATGCTGGGCCGGTGCGCAACATAGGACGACAAATCTGCCTTGAAATGCGCGTAAACCGTGCCGGCTCGGGCCAGTTCCCCTACCAGATTGAGCCCGATGTCGTTCGCGACCTGCGAACGTGCACCGTCCGCGCCGACGAGGAAACGCGCTCGGCGTTCGAACGGCACGCCCGTCAGCAGGTTGTTCAGCGTTACCGTAACGCCTTCGGCATCCTGCAGAGCCCCGATATATTCAACGTTGAAGGATATTCGCGCGCCACGAGCCATCGCGTTATTGACCAGGATCGGCTCAAGCAGCGGCTGCGGCAGGTCGAGCATGGGACAAGGGCTGCCCAGCAAATAATCGCCGGCGCGCTCGTCGCCGGTGCCCCACGTTCTGAGGCGAGCCACCTCAGGCCCGGCAAGGCTTGTTGTAAATAGCGTGTCACCCATCTGGTCCCACGGGGTGGCGCGGAGCCTGGCCTCGTCTTCCACGCCCAGGTCACGCAGTACTTCAACCGCCCTTTGATTGCTGATATGGGCACGCGGTGTATTGGCGACCGCATTCCATTTCGAAACAGCATCGACCCGCACCCCATAGGTGGCCAGCGCCAGTGCCGTTGTGCCACCCATCGGGCCTGTACCGACCACGAGAACATCGGTATCGAACCCGTCAGATAGTGTCGTTGCCATATTCGGCGTTCCCTCCCAGATAGATCCGCGCTCGTTGGATGCGCGCTATTCCGCGGCCCGCTTTACGTTTTCCCACCATGGGCATTCACCGGAAGCGATGGCGAAGTTGCCAGGTGTAACCTGCACTGGCGCGCGAACATTATCACGCGCCGCTTTCATCCTCATCTGCGCTGCCAACTCACGGCCTTCAGCGGAGATCCAGTTCCGTTCATGGCCCCAAAGGCTAGGCCCTTCGACCACTTCAAACGCCTGCCAGTTGGCCGTATCGATCGTTCGTCCGCCCCAACCGCTCTCGACCAGAAATCCCGACGGGCTATTGGAATAAAACGACGTCATAAAGTCATTGCTATGCCGGCCCAGCGTGGTGGCAACTCGGCCTTCCTCGCGCAGCGCCAGATCGTAGCCCTGCCCGACGTCATCCAGGCTGTACATCTCGATCATCAAATGGTGAATGCCCCGCTTTGGCCATTCGATCAGGGCCAGGCTATGATGTCGGGAATTGATATAAAAGAACATGGCACGAAACGGCTTAGTAACGTAATCACTGAGTTCGAAACCCAGAACTTCCGTATAAAACGCTACGTCCGCATCCATATTCGTGGTGTTCAGAACAATATGGCCCAGGCCGAGCGGCCCGGTCTTGAATCCCGAATGTGCCCTGCCTGGCTTGAAGGGGTCAGGTGCGACTTCTGACCCGTAAACCACTTCCAGGCGGTTGCCGCCGGGGTCTTCAAATGTGATGCCACCGGTCACGTGGCGCTGACCGGCCAGCGCCTTATCCATGCGGACCACTTTTGTCGCGGCGCGCTCAAGATTGGCGCCAAGCGCCTCAACCGCCATCGCGTTGTCTGCCTCCCAGCCGAAAATCGGCCTTCTATCCGCCTCACCATGGATCAAAATCCTCTGCTTGCGGTCATCCATCCGAAAGCAGAGCGATGACTGGCTCCGTTCCGCCAGTTGCATGCCCAAAAACCTCGAGCCATAGCCGGACCAGTCATCAAGGTTAGCCGTATGAAAACCCAAATATCCGAGAGATTGCAGCATTTAATTCGTCTCCCTATGCCACGTTCTTCACGCTGCGGGCGGCCGGCGGCGCATCATCACAATATCCTTCAGAGTCAGCACCGGCGTGCCGTCCGCCAAGATTCTCTGCCGGATCGTCACAACGCCGCGATCGGAGCGTCTCGCGGATTCTCGCTTCTCCAGAAACTCGCTTTCAACCTTACAAACCTGGCCCGCCCGCAATGGCGCCAGGAACCGCACCTCATCCAGACCCGCGGCCGCAATCACCCCGCCGGCGTAGTCAAAGTCGTGCACCAGGCGCATCCTGATTGCGATCATGTGCGCCCCCGACGCGGTGAGCGCGCCAAAAGGCCCGGCGGCGGCCGCTTCCTGATTGATATGGATCGGCAGGGGATCGTAGCGGCTGGCAAATGAGATGATTTCTGCTTCCGTCACTACAAAGCCGCTCGATGTCTCCACCGCGCCTATCACGACATCCTCGAAGGTAAAACCAGCCTTGCCTTTGCTGGTGATAACGTTCGCTTGCATCCTATTCCCCAAGCAGGAAGTCGATGTGAAGCTTGTTGAACAAAGCTGCATCCTCAAATTGCGGCCAATGCCCGCACTGGTTCATCACGACGTATTTGGCCCCCGGAATCATATCAGCTATCTCCTTGCCCTCGGCCGGCGTGGCGGTGGGATCATGCGAGGTCCAGACGACAAGAGTGGGTTTACGGATGCCGCGATATTGAGCTGCGGTGATCATGTTCGGCCGGCGGATTTCCATGTCCTGCAGGCACATGATTTGCGCCATTGTTCCGCCGAAGCCGGGCTGGGCATAAATCGCGCGCCGGGTTTCGATGAGATCGTCTGAAACGGTTGCCTTGTCACACATCAGGAATTCCAGGCGCGTGCGGATACGCGCCCAGGTGGGTTCGGATGCCGCTTCGTTGGAGAGAGTCTTGATCCTCGCCATCACCTCCGGGTGCGCGGTCCAACCGCCGGCCGTGTTCAGCACCAGTCGGTTCACCACGTGGGGGTGGTGCACGGCCATCCAGGTCGCAACCCAGCCACCCAGGGACTCGCCAGAGATATGCGCGCTTTCGCGGCCCAGGGCATGCAGCACATTCAGAACGTGGCCCGCATAGTCGGGCAGCTCGTAATTGATCGCCGGCTTGTCGGTCCAACCGTGGCCGAGCATGTCGATCGCAACGGTCCAAAAATGTTCGCCATGCGGGCCGAAGTTGCGTACATAGGCTTCCGCATGGCCGCCAACGCCATGCAAAAACAGCAAGAGCGGCTTATCCGGCGTGCCCGAGGAAATATAGCGGGTCTTGACACCGCCGGCATCCAGATATCCCTGCTGAAACGACACGCCTGTCAGATCGGACCATACGCTGGAGAAGTTCGCCGGCCTCGTATCGCTCATATTCCGTCCCCTGCAATTTATAAGTTTCTGTCTTTATTTACGCTGCGTCGCGCTTCCGGCGCATGTCCAGAGCCACGTCCACGATCATATCCTCCTGCCCGCCGACCATTTTGCGGCGCCCGAGTTCGATCAGAATGGCCCGTGTGTCCAGGCCGAATTCGCTGGCCGCCTTTTCAGCGTGGCGTAAGAATGAGGAATATACGCCGGCATAGCCAAGGCTTAGCGTCTCGCGATCAACCCGCACCGGCCGGTCCTGCAACGGGCGAACCAGATCCTCGGCCGCATCCATCAGCGCGAATAAGTCGCAACCGTGCTGCCAGCCATAAACATCGGCGACTGCGATAAAGGCTTCCAAAGGCGCATTGCCGGCTCCGGCGCCCATACCCGTAAGCGAGGCATCCACCCGCAAGGCGCCGTTCTGCACCGCCACGATGGAATTGGCGACACCCAATGAAAGATTGTGATGCGCGTGCACGCCGCGCTCAGTCTCCGGCTTCAGCACCCTATCATAGGCCTGCAGCCGCGCTGCAAACCCATCCATTGTCAGCGCCCCACCGGAATCCGTCACATACACACAGTGGGCGCCATATTCTTCCATCAGCAGCGCCTGCCTGGCCAGGGCTTCGGGCTCCGACATGTGGCTCATCATCAAGAACCCGGACACATCCATCCCCAGCTCGCGGGCATATCCGATATGCTGCCGGGACACATCTGCCTCCGTGCAATGCGTCGCGATCCGCACGGAGCGCACGCCGAGCTCATAGGCGCGTTTGAGGTCATGCACCGTGCCGATGCCGGGCAGCAGCAACGTCGTCAGCACGCTATGCGTCAGCACGCCGGCCACTGCGGCAATCCAGTCCCAATCGGTATGGGATCCGAAACCGTAATTGAATGACGAGCCGGACAGCCCATCGCCGTGGGCGACTTCAATCGCATCCACTTTCGCAGCATCGAGTGCCTTCGCGATCGCTCTGACATGCTCCAACCCGTATTGATGACGGATGGCATGCATGCCGTCCCGCAAGGTCACGTCCTGGATGTACAGCTTGCGGGTCTTCGGGTCGAAGCTCATGCCGCGACCTTCTCGGCCATGCGCAGGGCAATCTTCTCCGCCGTCCTCATCGCGGCCGATGTCATGATGTCCAGGTTGCCCGCGTAAGCCGGCAAATAATGCGCAGCCCCCTCCACTTCCAGAAACACGCTCACTTTCAACCCCGAAAACGCCTCGTCCATTTCCGCAATCCGCAGCGGGCTGTTGTGGCCAATCCGTTCGAACTGCACCGGCTGTTTAAGCCGGTAACCGGGCACGTAGGTTCGTACCTGCGCCACCATATTTTCCACCGCGGCGGTGATGGCGTCCGTGTCGGCATCGCCGGTCAGGCAATACACGGTATCGCGCATCATGAGCGGCGGCTCGGCCGGGTTCAAAACGATAATCGCCTTGCCGCGCCGCGCGCCGCCCACATCCATAATCGCCTGTGACGTCGTTTCGGTGAACTCGTCGATATTCGCTCGTGTGCCAGGACCTGCGGATTTCGACGCAATGGACGCGACGATTTCGCCATAGTGAACCGGTGTCACGCTGTGAATGGCCGCCACGATTGGTATCGTCGCCTGCCCGCCGCAGGTCACCATGTTCACGTTCGGCGCATCGAGGTTTGCATCGCCATTTACGGGCGGAATGGTGTAAGGGCCGATTGCCGCCGGCGTTAAATCAATGACCCTCTTGCCGTGCTTCAACAAAATATCACTATGCCGCCGATGCGCGCCAGCCGAGGTGGCATCGAAAACGATCTCAATTGCGGAAAACTCGGGCAACGCGACCAGCCCGTCTATGCCGCAAGCTGTCACCTTCACCCCCAGGCGCGCCGCCCGCCGCAGTCCGTCGGACTCTGCATCAATCCCGACAAAAGCGGACATATGCAGCACTTTCGAAAGGCGCATGATCTTGATCATCAAATCGGTGCCGATATTCCCCGATCCGATAATGGCGACCTTGGTCTTTTCCTGCATGAACGGCCTATCCTTCGCAGCTGAAAGATACGGTGCCAAGGCCACCGATCTCTGCGCGCACATGGTCGCCTGATTTCAGCGCTGCCATGGGGCCGAGCGCACCGCTGAGCACGACATCGCCTTGGCGCAACGGCACGCCCTGGGCCGCCAACGTGCGTGCGAGCCAGGTCACCGCGTTGAGTGGGTGGTCCAGGCAGGCAACCCCGGCACCCAACGAGACCACCGCGCCATTCACCTCCAGCGCCATGCCGCAGGTGCGCAAATCCAGCCCCGCGATCGCCTTGCGGTCGTCGCCCAGCACAAAGAACGCGGCGGATCCGTTATCGGCCACCGTGTCCGCAAAAGTGATCTTCCAGTCGGCGATCCGGCTATCGACGATTTCAATCGCCGCCACCGCATAAGCGATGGCGCGTTCAACCCCCTCGCGTGAAATCTCAGGGCCAGTGACATCCTCGGACAGAACAAACGCCACTTCCGCCTCGGCCTTTGGCTGCAGAACGCGCGCGGTCGGCAGAACCCCGCCATTGGCGATCGCCATATCCTCGAACAGCACACCAAAATCTGGCTGGTCGACGCCTAATTGCTGCTGCACCGCGCGGGCGGTCAGGCCCACCTTCCGCCCCACAACCCGGCGCCCTTGGGCAGTCCAATAGGCGGTATTCAGCGCTTGCACTGCATAGGCGCCTGCCGCGTCGGCCGGCGCAAGCGCGTCGCGCAACGGAGCCACAGCGCCCGTGGCATAGGCGCTCCGCAGGCGCTGTGCGAGGTCCGAATAGGATGCAGTCATTCTTGGCCGTTCGAATTGTTATTAGATCACCATCCTTAGCGGATATCGGGCGGGCAAGGAATTCACGAGCGCAAACTAGTCTCATATGCTAGGACTATGGAAATGCGCCGGGAAGAACACACACACGCCAGCCCCTCACTCGAAAAAGCGTTGCTCCTGTTCAACAGGGTGCTGCATGACCGCGGCAACACGGCGTTGAAGCAGCTGGCTTCGGATTTGGGCATCTCCCGCTCCACGCTCTACCGCCTGGCGGGAACATTGCAGGATTTCGGGCTGATCACCCGCCAGTCCCGTGGCTTTTACGATATCGGCCTGCCGCTCGCGGCGCGTTTGCAGGGGGTGACATTGCTCAACCAGCTGGCACGGCTCAGCCGGCCGTTGCTGCAGCGCCTGGCGGATGATTGCGGTTCCACCGCGCATCTCGGCGTTTTGGATGACGGCATGGTGACGTATGTCGTCAAAGTGGCGAGCAAGGCCGCGGCGGCGGGCGCCCGGTTCACGCGCGAAAATGCGCAGCTGGAAGCCTATTGTTCCGGGCTGGGCAAGGTTCTGCTGGCGTGGCTGCCGGCAGATGCTCAGGACCGCTACCTCGCCGCCGGGCCGTTTGTGCCGTTCACCAGCCGGACGATGACCGATAGCCGACATTTGCGGGAATGCCTCGACGCAGCGCGTCATAATGGTTTTGCGCAGGACGACGGTGAGGTCGCCGACGACCTCTTTTGTCTGGCTGTGCCCGTGGCGGGGCCGGAGCTTGCGGTTCATGCCGCGATCTCGATCTCGGTGGACCGCGCCACCGTGCATCAGCGCGATCACGCACGAGATCTTGCCAGACTGCGCCGCTGTGCGACCGATTTATCGAACCGCCTTGCGTGAGTTCAGCAGTGGCCAACCGGCTCACGTCGTGCAGGCGGCAGCCACCGCCCCAAAAACGGGTCGCCCGAAGAGCCGGGAAGAAAAGTCTTTTGGGTCTTTTCTTCAGAAAGGAACGCTCGTCTTTGCGCCTCTCCAATTGTCGAGTTCGGCGGCTTCCGCCACCAGGTCACCGACGATCTGCGCGACACTCTGGATCGCCCGTGTGCGCCCCACCGAATGGCCGGCGCCCCAGATGTTCTTCCAGGCCTTGGTGTCGTCCTGGAGGTTGGAAAAATCGATCTTCTTGTCAGTCTTGAGCATCTCAGCGGTAAAGCCGGCGGCCTCCAGGCTCTCTCGCATCCAGTTGGCGGGCACGCCGGTAACGGCGGAGGTGATGACGATATCTCGCATCGAGGCGCGCACCAGCATCTCGCGGTTTGCGTCCGATACCAGGCTTTCGCGCGCGGCAATGAAGCGGGTTCCCATATAGGCCCAGTCTGCGCCAAGCATCTGCGCGGCGCACACTGCGCGGGCTGTGCCGATGGCGCCGCCCAGGATCAGTGGCCCGTCCCAGAACTGGCGTACCTCCTCCACAAAGGCGAAGGCGCTGAAATGCCCGGTATGGCCACCCGCGCCGTTGGCGACCAGGATCAGCCCGTCCGCGCCGGCATCTGTCGCCTTGCGTGCCTGGTCGGGGGTAATGACATCGCAGAAGACGGCGCCGCCATAGGCGTGTACCTGTTCGAGCGCGCGCCGCGGGCTGCCGAGTGCGGTGATGACGATGTGCGGCTGATGCTGGCAGACCAGATCGAGTTCGGCGTCGAAACGCTCATAGGTGGGATGCACGATCAGGTTGATTGCCCACATGCCCGGTTTTCCGGCCGCGGTAAGTTCGGCGGCAATCCGTGGCAGCCAGGCTGCGAGTTCTTCGATCGTGCGGGCATTGGCTGCCGGAAACGCCGCGATCAAGCCCGCCTTGCCCGCGGCGATCACGAGATCGGGCCCCGAGATCAGGAACATCGGCGCCACCATCACCGGCAAGCGCAAACGCGCATTGAGCAATGTCCGCAGCGTGTGATCAGTCATCGCCCGTGCTTCGCCCGGACTGCGCCAGGTCGACAACCAGCGCGCCGGCGCACGTCGCCATCATGTCGATCCCTGTGATTGTGTTACCAACGTGATGCCGGCGTGGTGCATCCGTGTCAATACGGTAGCGTATGGCGCTCCAGAATGGGTGGCACCAGGGCCCGCCATACGCTACCGTGGGGCCAGGAGTGAGGTTTTGGCAACGCAGGCATCCACCACAACCCATGTGAATGCCCGGCTCGATGCCAGCGCCTGGACCGAAGCCGCGCTCGATCTGCTCGCAAGCCGGGGGATCGACGGCGTTCGCGTGGAGATCCTCGCCAAGCACCTCTCCGTCACCAAAGGCAGTTTTTACTGGCATTTCAAGGATCGTGACACGCTGCTCGCGAGCATGCTGGCGCATTGGCGGCGAGAGGCGACGCTGGCGCTGATCGAGCGGCTCGACCGCGGCGAGGTGTCGCCGGAACAGCGCCTGCGCCACCTTCTGCGGCTGCCGCTCACCGGCCGCCGCTCCGCGCGCGCCGCGGAAGTTGAACTCGCTATCCGGCTATGGGGCCGCCGCGACCCACGCGCCAACGCGGCGCTGGAAGAGGTCGATAAATTGCGGTTGAAATACATCGCGCGTCTGCTGGCCAAAAGCGGCGCACGACTGGACGAAGTGGATGCGCGCGCCGTCCTCGCCTACAGCTACATGCGCGTTGCCGCTACGCTCGTGGCGCGCGAAGCGGCCGACATGATGGCGCAGTGCGAGGCGCTTTTGATCGGCGGCAACAGACCAGATTAGGCAGAACAGGGCGTAGGCAAGGAAAGGCGTTCCTGTCTGAAGAAAAGAGGGCGAATTCACGTTCCGGGACGCACACGCCTGTGACCAGGTTTTAGGCTTAGTGGCTGCAATCCTTGGCTCTCTTCTATGTCAGCCCAGCGATCGTCGCGCGTCGAAGGCGGCCGTGTCCGATGGCGGGGATGTTGGTCTCGAAACGCGAATCCGCCGAAACAAAAGACTTTTTCTACCGGCTCTGTCCTAGGGGCCGATTCGTATCATCTGCCGCGCGGGGGTTTAACGGTGGCGCTACGTGATGGCCGTGCGCGAATAAGCGCTCGATCTCGGTGCTGCGCCGCGCGAGCACACGGCGCTGGTTGAGGTAGCCTTTGTCGGTGATCTCCTCATCGGCAGCACTCGGCGGCTCCGCGGCGATCAGAAACCGGGCAACAGACAGGCTCGATCCGGCGAATTGGGCGTTGTGCGCGCGCATCCGCTCGGCGAGAACCGCCAGGACGTCCGGATGAGAAGCGGCGGGCGCGTTGCCCAGGGCTGCGCACACGTCATCGCCGAGCAGCGCGCGGCATGCTTCCTCATTGGCGAACAACAGCGCCCCCAGCTGGTTGCGTCCCTCGCCGGCGATCACCGCATCGGAGATCAACGATCCACCGGCGCTGATGATGGCCAGCCGGAGCAGGCCAACATTGACGAAGGTGCCTGAATTCAACTTGAAGTTCTCCGTGGTTCGTCCATCGAAGAGGATGCCCTTGGCGGGATGTTCGGGATCGGCGAACTTGCCAGCATCGCCGATGCGGTAGAAACCTTCCTCGTCGAAAGCGGCCGCCGTCGCGGCCGCGTCGCGCCAATAGCCGGGCGTCACGTTGGGGCCCTTCACGCGCAATTCGTATCGTCCTCCCGCGGGCACCATCTTGATCGTGGTGCCCGGGACTGGAACGCCCAGATTTGCGGCCTCCCGGGTCGGGAAGGTCACTGCGGTCGAAAAGGGCGCGGTTTCGGTCGATCCCCAGCCGCCGCAAATGGTGGGCAGACGCCCCGTTGCTCTCAACGCGGCCTGTTCCAGTCGTTGGCGGATGGAACCAGGCAGTGCCGCGCCCGCATTGAAAACAAAGTCGAGGCGGCCAAAGAAGTCACGCGCAAAGCCGGTATCTGCCTCCAATATCGGCAGCATCATTTCATGGCCCAGGGGAACGTTGAAATGAACGCTCGGCTCAATGGCCCGGATTGCCGCGATCGTGTGGCCCATCAGGGCCGGCGTCGGCCGCCCGCTGTCGATATGCAGGTGCCCGCCGAACCACAACGCGATGTTGAAGCAGCAATTGCCACCGAAGGTATGGTTCCACGGCAGCCAGTCCACCATCACCGGGCGACGCGCCATCAGAAACGGCCAGATTCGGGATAGTGCGAGCATGTTGGAGACCATCATGCGTTGCGTGTTGATCACCGCCTTGGGCGTGCCGGTAGAGCCCGAGGTGAACAGCAGCTTGGCAACGGTATCCAGCCCTACGGCAGCCTCCGCGGCGCGGGCCTCAGCGTCGGGGGCGGCATGCTCTGCGTCCAGCCAAGCCAGGTCGCGCAACGGCTCCACGCGATCGGTTCGCCCGATCGCCGCCAACGCCCGGCGCACCAGCGCGGGATGGTCGGCGAGGATGATGCCGGGTTCCACCTGGCGCAGCGTGCGCGCCAGCTTGGCCCAGGGTGCGGCGCCCGGCAGTGCCAAGCCGGCCGAGACCACGGCGACAGGCACGCCCACCCCCGTTGCCGCCATCGCCACCAGCGCATGGTCGATGCCGTTGTCCCCCAGGATCATTATCGGGCGATCGGCCGATACCGGCAGGGCGAGAAGCCGGGCGCAGAGGTGGCGCCGTGCCGCATCCGCCGCGGCGAAGGTGATCCGGCGATCCCCTGCCGACAGCCAGACGGCGGATGGTGTCGCCGCCGCCCAGTGGCGGAGGCGGCCCACGATGCTGCCCTCCACCGGCGGCAGCGACAGGGCATTATCGACCAGGATCGCCCCGTCGGCGCGCCGGCGGACGATCAACTCCACGTCGTTTGCAGCTGCGGGCACTGCTTCGAATTGCCTCATGTTTCCTGCTTGCCGGTTGGATGAGCAAGGAAGGCGGTGTTTTCTAAAGAAAAGAACCAAAAGACTTTTCTGACTGGCCGTGGCTGAGGTTCGCTGCAGGATCAAACCGAAATCGTGAGCCCGCCATCGGATAGGAGCATCGCGCCGGTCACGTAAGCGCTCTCCTGCCGGCTCGCGAGCAGAACGTAGAGCGACGTGTGATCCTCCGGCGTGGCGACGCGGCCGAGGAGCATATGTTCGGCCATCGTCTTCATGCGCGCCGGGTCGGCGTTCATCGCCCGCGTGCCCTGGCCGAGGGAGGCGGGGCCAGACAGGGCGGTGTCCGTCGCACCCGGCGCCACGCCGTTCACCCGCACCTCGGGTGCGAACTCGCGGGCCAGCTGCATCACCAGCCCGCGCAGCGCGAATTTGGATGCGGTGTACAGCGCGCCGCCGCCCCCGGCGAGGAAGGCCGCGTTGGACCCGGTGACGATCACGCAGCCCCGGCTTTCGCGCAGTTGGGCGAGCGCCGCCCGCGCACCGTAGAGCGGCCCAAGCAAATTGACGCCGAAGATCTCCGCGAAGGCGGCGGCGAGTTCCTCGGGTGACTGTTTTTCAACGCGCTTGTGGAAATCCCACAGCCCCGCATTGGCGACATAGGCGTCCAGGCCACCAAATTGCGTCACCGCCGCGGACACCGCGCGCGCCGCGGTGTCATAAAGGGCCACGTCGCCGGCCACAACCGCGGCCCCCTCGGCGAGAAGGGCTGCGCGCTCGGTCTCGCTGCGAACCACCGCCACCACTTTGGCCCCCTCGACGATATAGCGGCGCAGCACGGCGCGGCCGATGCCAGAAGCGGCGCCGGTGACGACCGCCCGGTATCCTTCCAGCCGGCCCATCAGAAAAACGCGGACAGGTTCTTGGTCAGCAACACCGATTGCGGCAGCAGGATCATCCGCCGCGCCACCTGGAAGCTATCGCCGGTGGCCCGCAACAGGTCGCGCCGGCGGCCGCACAGCATCGCGGCATCATGCTCGGACCGGTTGCGGTACTGCACGAAGGCGTAATGGATCTCGTATTCGCCCACCACCGCCGTCTCAAACGCTTCGATACCGGTCACGAGATAGACGTGCCGGGTTGGCGGATCTTCGGTCCATGCGAGACGAGAGGCAAGCCGGCCGATGCGCACGGCGATGTCGGCTTTCGACTCATCGAACAGCGCCATGTTATCGGGGTCGAATTCAGGCCGCTTGTCGCGCCGGAAGCGGTTCTCCCGCAGCGGCATCCAGTAGAACAGGTCGTCGGCAAGCATCGCGTACCATTCCTCATGGCGCTCCTCGTCGAGCAGCCGCGCCTCACGCAGATAGAAGCGTTGGATGCGCGGCAACAGGGCGTCGTGGACAGGGCTGCCGTCGCCCGTCATCGCAATCAATTGCGCCGCAGCCGCGCGCGCCTGTTCTCGGCTCAGGCGCGGATAATTCAGGTAATTCGGCTTGGCATCCAACGACGTGCTCATGCGTCCACCTTCGCACCTGCGGTGGGTTGGGCCACGGGAATGTCCACCCAGCTTTCGGCATCCATCATCTCCGCCCAGCGCTTGTAAAAGAGCCGCTGGTTCGCGTCGCTCAGCTGCCCGGCCGACACGATTCCCGGCAGATCGTTCCGTTCGAGATCG
Organism: Acetobacteraceae bacterium; assembly: GCA_003133065.1. GTDB lineage: Bacteria > Pseudomonadota > Alphaproteobacteria > Acetobacterales > Acetobacteraceae > BOG-908. The sequence goes on along the minus strand of PKZM01000044.1, from coordinate 7,217 downwards.
CCGCCGGGCGCCATCGCATAGCAAAGCCGCTGGTGACGGGTGATCCAACCCGCATTGGCGGAGGTGGAATGTTCCCAGTTCTCGCCATCATCCATCTCCAGCAATCCGGAGGGCGAAAACGTCCGCATCGAGCCGCGCCTGAACCGGTCCTTGATGTCGTCAGGCATGTCTTTCGGCACCAGCGTCCAGGCGTGGATCTCGGTTTTCAAGGGGCCCTTGGGCTGGAACGTGCGAAAGGTAAAATATCCCGGCAAAAACGAGAAGTTCGGGAAGATGGTCGCAGAGGCCACCGAGCCCCACATGTCCGCACGAAACTTACCCAGGCGCGCGGTGATCGCCTCCTGGCGCGAGCGCATGTAGCGCAGCAGGTCTCGATCGCCCATCGTGGCCGCGTTGCCCAGGAAGCTGTCGTTGAATTCCCATCCATGGCCATTGACGGAAACCTGGTAGCTGCCGGCATTTTCCACCTGCATGCCGCCATGCCGGCCGAGCGTGGGCTCCGCGCCACCCAGATGTGTCCACAGCGCGTGGTAGATGTCGCCTACGAAATTGTCGGCCGGGAACTTCCAGTTGCAGCCCATCACAGAGCGTGTGGCGCCGCCGGGCAGGAACTCCGTGCCGCCAGCCTCCGCGTCGAGAACGGCATCCAGATACCACCGGAAATCGCCCAGCCAGTCTTCCAGCTCCGGCGCCTCTTCAGCGAAGGTGGCGAAAACAAGCCCCTTGTAGTCGGCCACACGCGCGCGCTTGAGGCCCCAATCCTGCATCCGGAAGCCGGGCGTGGATTTGTACAGGCCCACCTTCGGCATTCTCCTGAGGGTGCCGTCCAGCCCGAACGTCCAGCCGTGATAATTGCAGGTGAACTGGCGTGCCTGCCCGGAATCGGCAAAGCACACACGATTGCCGCGGTGCGGGCACGAATTGAGAAACACGTTGATGCCATCGTCGTCACGCGCGACGATCACCGAATCCTCACCCATATAGGTGGTCACGAAGCTGCCGGGCGCCTGAACCTGGCTCTCATGGGCGACAAACAACCACGATCGCGCGAACACACGCTCCAGTTCGCGCTCGTAGATCGCCTGATCCCAGAAGATGCGGCGATCCACGGTGCCGACCTCCCAATCGACCCAGTCGGCTGCTGTTGGCGTCACGGCCCGGTCACCATTTTTCTCCATTCGCTACCGTATGGTGTGTCAGGGCGGCTGGGAAGGTGCATCGGGCGTCGGGCGCCTCGGCCGCCCAACAATTTCGCGCGAGCCGCCAGTATACGGTGAAGGTGGCCAAAACCATATAAATTCTTGACATGCTGGAAAAACTCGCATCTTCTTAAGGCAAGGCGTAGGGCCGTGGTCAGGCCCGCGATGCCACATAAGCCGAGCCCAGACCTCGGCCGGGGGGAAAAATGAACATGGACGATAGGCTGCCGGCCGCACCCGGCCCGTTTCGCGCGTTGTCACCCTTGATTGCGACCATCTCCACCACGTTCATGGGATCGGTGGCCAGTTCCGTCTGGCTTCCGGCCTACGCGAAAATCTTCGGCTTCGGTCCCGCGACCATGGGGCTGATCGGATCGGTTCAGTTCGCCATGTCAGCGATCGTCATGCTGTTCCTGGCGCCGCGTCTGCTGCGCAGGTTTCAGCCTCGCACCTTGATCCTGACAGGCCTGGCCGCGATGATCCTTGCCGAGGTTCTTACCGTCCTGCTTAACCCCGGCGCCCCCGCGTTCATCCTGCTGCGCGCGATTGAAGGCTTCGGAATCGGGATCGCAACCGCAGCTTCCGGTCTGCTGGCCAGCTTCACCGCCAACCCGACGCGCACCTTCGGCGTGCTGCAATTGTCCCAGGGCGTCGCCATCACGGTTCTATTCGGGCTCGCAACCCTCATCCTCGGCCGGTTTGGCATCCTGGGCATCTTCGGCTTCCTTGGTTTGGGCGCCCTGGCAGCGGCGCCGTTTGCCCTGGCCACCCCCCGGATCGGCTTGGCATCCTTGGAAGCTGGCTCCGCGGTGGGGCATCGCGTATCGGCGCCCTTCCCGGTATTGGGCTTCGTGGTGTTGATGGCGATCTTCATCGTCAATGTCGGCACCTCGACCCACATGGGCGATTTCGGCATGCGAATCGGCATGAATGTCGCGCAGGTCAGCGTCATTCTGGCCCTCGCCGGCGCCGTGAGCATTGTGTCGTCGCTGATGGTGACGGTGATGGCCGGGCGGGTTGCCGTTTGGATCCTCCTGGCGGTCGCCGCTGTTATCGCCGCCGCTGGCCTCATCGGTCTGGGAATGGCCGGAACGCCGACGGCCCTGATGGTCGCCGCCTGCGCCATGGTCTTCGGCAACACCTTGGCCACCCCCGCGGTTATTGCCATGGTGTCGGCCTCCGACAACACCGGTCGCGCCGCCAGCGCCGCACAGGCGGCCATCGTCACCGGCACCGCCTTGGCACCCGCGTGCGGTGGTGCCATCGAAAGCTTTCTGTCGCTCAACGCACTCTCGGTCGTGTTCGCGGTGGTCATTCCGGTAGCGCTGGTGACAGCGGCGCTGCTGGCCGCCCGACCCGCGCCTGCTGCGTCGATTGCCTAAATCTACGATCAAGTGATGGCGTGCCCGTGCACGCCACTCGGAGGTCAAATGCGCACACCGGTACCAAATTCCGATATCGATCTTTTCAGCGAGTCCGCGCTGGCTGATCCGTTTCCGCTCTACCACCAGCTGCGTGAAGCAGGGCCTATCGTCTGGCTCGATCAACTCGGCATGTTTGCGGCGACGCGGTTCGACATTGTCCAGGCTTGCCTGCGTGACCCGAAGACGTTCTCATCCGCCCACGGCGCTGTGCTGAGCGAGGCGATCAACGGCCTGATGACCGGCAGCACGATCGGTAGCGACGACCCGGACCATCAGACACATCGCTTCATTGTGGGACGCCCGCTGACCCCGGCGGCGGTGCGCGAACTGACCGAACGGGTGACGGCGGAAGCCGACGCGGTGGTGGACCGCCTCGTCGCCAAAGGGAAATTCGACGGCGTGACCGAGCTGGCCTGGCATCTGCCGCTGACCATCGTGTCCCGCTTTGTTGGCCTGCCGGAGGCAGGCCGCGAGCGGATGTTGGTCTGGGGCGAAGCCATCGCCAACATGGCCGGACCGGACAACGCGCGTGCACAGGCTGCGGCGCCGCATCTGCAGGAAATGGGAGCGTATCTCGCGAACGAAATCCAGCGGGAAAAGCTGGCGCCGGGCAGTTGGGGTGCGCTGCTGATGGATGCCGCCGACCGCGGCGAGATCGCGGCCGAGAAAATTCCCGTGTTGATGGCCGATTATCTCGGACCGGCTCTGGACACAACGATCGGCGCGACCGGCAATTTGCTGTGGCGATTGAGCCGCGACCCGTCGCAATGGGCGGCGTTGCGGGCGGACACGTCGTTGATTGCCTCCGCGATCCTGGAAGGCGTGCGCATTGATCCTCCGATCCACTGGTTTACCCGCTGGGTCACCCAGAACACGTCGGTGGGGGAGACCGAGCTGGACCGCGACACCCGCGTGCTGCTGCTTTACGCCTCCGCCAACCGTGACGACCGCAAATATCCCGATCCGGACCGCTTCGACGTGCGCCGCAATCCGAGAGACCATTTGGGCTGGGGCCACGGTGTTCACTTCTGCCTGGGCGTGCACCTCGCCAAGCTGGAGATGCAGGCCGTTCTCACTGCGCTTGTCCGCCGCGTCGAAAGACTCGAACCGGCCGGCGATCCCGTCCTGAAAATCAACAACGGTCTACACGTCTTCGCGCATCTTCCGCTCGCCGTGCATTAAGGCTTACATACGCGCACGCCGAAACATTCAAAGCAGGATATGGCCGCCATCGACGCTCAGCGTCTGGCCGGTCATGAATTCTGCATCGTCGGAGATCAGGAACGCCACCGCGCCCAGGATGTCGGCCGGCGTCGCTACTCGCTTGATCGCCTGTAGCTGCGCGTGGCTTTCGAACGCTTCGGACGGCATGATCGGTTCGGTATTGCGATGCCGGGTCAAATTCGGCGCCAGCGCATTGACGGTGATGCCGCGCTCGCCAAGTTCGACCGCCAGCGCGCGCGTAAGGCCGATCAGGCCCATTTTGGACGTCACGTATCCCAAAACCCCGGGAAACGGCGCCCAAGCCGAGTTGGACACGATGTTCAAAATGCGCCCAAAGCCACGCGCCGTCATCGCCGGCAACAGCGCCTTGCTCATCAGGAACGGCGCTTCGATATTGGTCCGCAAATAGCTGCGGAAAGTATCGATATCCAGCTCGTCGATCGGCTGCATGCCCATCCGTGCCGCGTTATTGATCAAGATGTCGGCCCGCCCATAGCGCGCGAGCACCGCCTGTGCGAACGCCGTGATCTGCTCGCCCGAGTCCAGATCGCAGCCGGCGTGGAACACCTCCGCGCCGCACCGCTCGGCCTGGGCTGCGACATCGGTGCACGGCGCCCGGTCCGTCAGGGCCAGCCGATATCCTTCCGCCGCCAGCCGGCCGACAATAGCGCTGCCCAGCCCCCCCGCGGCGCCCGTGACAACCGCGACGCGTTCGGGTTTCGATTGTGCCATGATTTATCTCGCATATTGTCGTTGAACACAGGTCGGGCGGCAACGAAGGCGTTCGGACGCGAAGGCTGGCAAGGCGCTCAGGCCTCCAGCGCCAGTTGACGACAAATGGGGGGAATACGCCCAATGTTCAATCCGAATTCTTGTAATACCGGAAAATTGGTCGATTTGCGCGGGGTGAACCGGCACGACGGCGTGTTCGTGCCGGCTCTCGTGACAATCAGTCTGTCTGTGGGGAAGACCTATCGGTTATGGTAACAAATGCAGTCCCACGGCCCCCATGGCGTGCAAGATGTGCCTTGGTGGTTCCAACTTCGCTTTGAGAACGTATCAGCCGATGACCACAGCGAGCGCGAGCGCCGACAGCGCGGTCAGGACGGCACCACGGCAAGCGCGCGATCGGGCGCGCCGTCGCGATCAACGGCTTGGTGGACCTTGCCGCCCGGTTGCACCAGGCGCATTCCGCTGCGCAGGGGCCGCGCCTGGCGTTGCGGATCATAGAGGATGGATAGTCCAGATACCATCCCCCTAATTCCGACCGCTTAACCGCTTCAGGAGTGATCATCATGCCGCAGAACACAGCCCTTTGGCTCAATGCCAAGCGCGCTCCGTTCACCATCGGCCCAGCCCCCACCACCGCGCCGCGCGCCGATGAGATTGTGGTGCGTGTTCGCGCCGTGGCGGTCAATCCGTTCGACCGGGTGATACAGACCATGGGCGACATCATCACGCCCTGGATAACCTACCCCTTCGTCACCGGCTCCGACCTCGCCGGCGAGGTCGTCGAAATCGGCAGTCTGGTGACCCGCTTTCGGGTTGGCGACCGCGTGCTCGGCTATGCCGCCGGTGCCGACAAGCGTCGCAACCGGGCCGCCGAGGGCGCCTTCCAGACCTACGTCGTTGTCTTGGCCCACATGGCCGCACCCATCCCCGACGCCATGGCGTTCGAGGAGGCAGCAATCCTGCCACTGGGCATTTCGACCGCGGCGTGCGCCCTGTTCCAGAAAGATTTCCTGGCGATGAACGCGCCGTCAGCCACGCCCGTGCGCACGGGGAAAACGCTGCTCGTCTGGGGCGGATCGACCAGCGTCGGCAGCAATGCGATCCAGTTGGCGGTCGCTTCCGGCTATGACGTGGTCACCACCGCCTCGCCGCGCAATTTCGCCTATGTGGAAAAGCTTGGCGCGCGCGAGGCGTTCGATTACCGGTCCAAGACCGTCACTGCCGACATTATCCGGGCATTGCGCCGCGAAACCCTCGCCGGCGCGTTGGCGATCGGCGCTGGCTCGGCGGCCTCCTGCATCGATATCGTTGGCGCCTGCACGGGAAACCGCTTCGTGGCACTGGCAACGCCAGCGGCGTCGTTCGATGATGTGCCGGCCGGGCGCGGCCGCTTGCTGCGCCTGGCGCCGGCGGCAGCGCGGATGATCGCCGGTAACATCAGGCTGGCGCTGAAGGCCCGCCTGCGCGGCGTGCGCACCAAATTCGTTTGGGGCAGCGACCTCATCGCCAACGAGGTCGGTCCGATGATCTTCGAGGCATTCCTGCCGACGGCCCTTGCCCAGGCTCGGTTCGTCGCAGCGCCACGCCCGACGGTGGTCGGCAGCGGGCTCGCGCGCATACCGGAGGCACTCGAGCGTCAGCGCCTGGGTGTTTCCGCCGCCAAGCTCGTGGTGACGCTGTGATCATCCGCCTGAAGCGGCCGCGAAGCCCCTCATCAGCCTCGCCAGCGTCGGCGGCGCAGAAGGGTGAAGACGGACGAGTGCCTCGTCACAGTGGTTTTGACAGGTTGCAAATCGCTGCATTGCCGCCATGACGCTAAGCTTGAGTCACGCGGCTTTCGACCGAGGCTGGCCGGGAGCTGTCTGCCTGGTTTGAGTGCGCCGCCCTAGCCCGTAGGGTGGGACGCGCTTTGGCGTCCCACCCCACCCCACGGCACCGCGGTCGCCCGGTCGTCGCGGCCCACCAAAGCGCGCCATCTATCCCGGCGCGCGCTCGCCGCGATTGTCCCCGAGGTCGTCCAACCCTATCCAATCCGAGGTGTATAAACCCCGGGCGACGCAAGCGCGAAACGTCGAGTAAGGCCAGTCCACCGGGTGCGCCACGTAGCCGTGCTTCACCGGGTTGAAGTGGACGTAATCGAGGGGGGCGGCGAGATCACCGTCGTCTCGGATCGCGTGCTCCCAATAGCGACGCTGCCAAATCCCTCGCTCTCCCTGGCAGACGCGGCTGGCGGACACCCTCTCGAGCGGGTCGAGCCGACGCGAGAACAGGTCCTTGATCGCGCGCCACCGGCGCGGAAAATCATCGTCGCCGTCAGGCAGCGTCCAGACCGCATGCATGTGGTCGGGAAGCACCACCCAGGCGTGGATGCGGAACGGGGCGAGCGTGCGAACGCGCCGCACCGCATGGCGAAGGTCGGCCACGCGGTCCGTCAGCAGACGCGATTTGCGGTCAACAAGGTTGACCGTAAAAAAATATCGACCGCCGGGGATTCGCAAGCGGCGATACTCGGGCATCTGGCGCCTCGTCCCGTCCAACCAATATGATATAGAAACGAAATCGTTCTGGAAAGGCGAACCTCAGCCCAAGCGCCACCCAATGGGTGGGACGCCAAAGCGCGTCCCACCCTACGCTCGCT
>PKZM01000070.1:3166-3504 GCA_003133065.1 Acetobacteraceae bacterium | reverse complement strand
TCCAGCTCCTTCTGGTCGCGCCAGGCGGTGCCGTAGATGCGCGTCAGCATCGCGTTGCGGTGGTCGCCCCGCCAATAGGCGCCGGCCACCTTCATCAGCTTGAACGCCTGGCCCACATCGCCGGTGCCGCGCATATGCGGGCCGCGGCACAGATCCAGCCATTCGCCCTGGCGGTAGATGGTGATCGTTTCGCTCTCCGGCAGATCGCGGATCAGCTCGGCCTTGTAGCGCTCGCCGCGCGCCTCGAAGAAGGCGATGGCGTCGTTGCGATCCCATTCCTCGCGCACGAAGCCGGCGTTGCGGGCCACGATCTCCCGCATGCGGGCTTCGATTGCGGG
>PKZM01000070.1:0-3139 GCA_003133065.1 Acetobacteraceae bacterium | reverse complement strand
GCGGGAGAGATCCTGGGGCTTGCCGTTCACCTTCATGGCCAGCGCGGCGCGCGCCAAGCCTGGGCCGATGGCGGAAGCGATCTCGGTGCCCGTGACCGCGCCCGGGAAGCTGCGGATCGAACCGTCGGGCAGGGTGATGGAGGGCATGGGCAAAAAGTCTCCGAGGAAGCAAGGCCAGGGGGCTCNNGCAGAGCCCCTGGCCTTGCTTCCTTACTACCCGCAAACACCGCCTCTGCCACCCTCTCCAGCCCGATCTCCTCCACGCGCTCCGCGCGCAGCAGGGTCGCGGCGCCCACCGGTGTTGCCTGCACCGGGTCGCTGAAGCGCGAGAACAGCGCGACCGTTGGACAACCCATGACCGCGGCGAGATGGATCGGGCCGGTGTCGCCGCCCACGGCAAGGGCGGCGCGGGCGGCCAGCCCGGCCAGATCCTGGATCGAGGTTTTGCCGGTCAGATCGATCGCCTGCGGGCACGCGGCCTGGATCGTGGCGGCGGCCGGGGATTCGGCGGCCGTGCCGACGATCACGGGCCGCAGGCCGCGCGTTTCCATTCGCGCGGCCAGTGCCGCGTATCGCGCCAGGGGCCAGGTTTTGGCGCCGCCATGGGAGCCGGAGGTGGCCGGCACCAGCAGTGCGTAGGGCGCCGCGATGCGCGGGCCGCGATCGGCGAGCCAGGTGAGATCCACAGGCGCCTGCGTAGTGACGCCCGCGGCGGCGAGCTGGCCGCGCTGGCGATCGACAGTGTGGCGGAAGTTGCGGCGCGGATCGGCATCGGGGTGCGAGCAGCCGGGCGCGATGCCGGACCAGGGCGGGCGGCCGGCGAGGCGGAAATAGCGGCTGGAGCGGCGGGAGGTTTGCAGATCATAGGTGAAATCAAAGCCGCGCAACTGCCGCCGCAGGCGCCACAGGCCCGGCAGATCGAACCAGGCCGGCCGGGTATCGATGCGGATCTCATCGAACCACGGGCTTTCGGCGGCCAGCGTCGCGAAAGGGGGTGTGGTGAGCAGGGTGATCCGGTCGCCCGCGTGATGCGCGCGCAGCGCGGCGAAGGCGGGAAACGAGAGGAACATGTCGCCCAGCGCGCCCAGGCGGATGATCAGGATTTGGCGTGTCACGCGGCCAGCACGGGGGCGGCGAGGAGTTCGCGATAGACGGCCAGCGTGGCGGATTGCATGGCGGCGGTGGTGAAGCCGGCGAGCACGGCCGTGCGCGCCTGATCCGCGAGCGCCGCGCGCGCGGCGTCCTCCAGCGTGAGGGCATGATCGATGGCGGCGGCGAGCGCCCCGATATCGCCGGGGGGCACGAGCAGGCCGGTTTGGCCATCGCGGATCGTCTCGGCCGCGCCGCCGTGATGGAAGGCGACGACGGGGCGGCCCATGGCCTGTGCCTCGATCACCGTGCGGCCGAAGGGTTCCGGCTTGAGGCTGGTGCTGACGACCACATCGGCCAGCATCAGCGCCGCCTGCATATCGTCGCAATGGCCGGCCAGGCGGAGCCGGGGGGTGAGGCCGAGCGATTCGGCGCGGGCGGTGAGGCTGGCGGCGTATCGGGTGCGGCCCTGATCGCTACCCACGAGGACGCAGAAGAGGTTGTCGTGGGCGGGCAGGCGCGCGACGGCGTCCAGCAGAGCCTCCGCCCCTTTCCAGCGTGTCAGGCGGGCGGGCAGCATGACGATCCGGGCGCCGGTTGGGATGCGCCAGGCTTCGGCGAGGCGGTGCACGCGGTCGCCGGAGATTCGGGCGGGATCGAAGATATCGGGATCGACGCCGCGGGGGATGATGCGCAGGCGGGACGGCGGCACGCCGTGGGCAGCCACGCGATTGCCGATGTAGTGGCTGATGGCGATCACGCGGGCGCCGCGCGCCATGACGCTGTTATAGAGGCGCTTGCCCGGAAAATCCTCGCCATAGACGCCGTGCCAGGTGGTGACGAAGGGGGTTTGGGTGCGCCGCGCGGCGAGGTAGGCGGACCAGGCGGGCGCGCGGGAGCGGGCGTGCACCAGGGAGATGTTTTCGCTGCGGATCAGCCGGGCCAGCTTGCCGGCGTTCAGCAGGATGTTCACCGGATCCTTGGTCATGAGGTTCAGTTGGATATGCTGGCCGCCGGCGCGTTCCACCGCGGCCACCAGGCGGCCGCCGGCGCTGGCCACCAGGGCGGTGCCGCCGGCGCCCACGATCGCTTGCACCATTTCGACGGTGCCACGTTCCACACCCCCGGCATCCAGCGCCGGCAACACCTGGAGAATCTTCATGGCCATCCCATAGTCGGGCACGGGCTGCCGGGGAATATCCACCCGAAATTGGCCATAATGTGAACAGATGCCTATTTTCCAGGCAGTGTTTTGAAACCGCAATCAGGTCGCACACAACTTCTCACTGGTGATATCGGGGGCCGTCGCATTAGCATCGCTGTGAGAACGATCAGCCGGCCTGTGATCGCCCTGCCGGTCGGGTCAGAAGGGGGACAAGACCATGCAGTATCGCCGCCGCGTCACCGACCGCCTTCACCTTGGTTCCGCGCGTTTGAGCGGTGGCGGCGTTCGCGCCGTGTGGCTGGGATCGGCGAGCCTGGCCTGCCTGATCTTGCAGCCGGGTGTTCAGGCGGCCGCGCAATCCGCCCCGGCGCCGTCCACGCAGGTTCTGGAGCAGATTACGGTAACGGCGGAGAAGCGCAGCCAGAGCGTGCAGAAGGTGGGCAGTTCGATCAGCGTGCTTTCCGGCAAGGAACTGGCGCTGCACAACGTGAACGATGTGATGGATCTGCAATATCTGACGCCATCGCTGACCATTACGCCGCAATTCGGCAGCGGGCAGTTGGAGTTTTCGATTCGCGGCGTGGGGTTCGAGGATTACGCGAGCAACAACGCGCCCACGGTTGGGCTGTATGTGGATGAGGTGGCGTTTCCGATCCCGTATGAGACGGATGGGCAGATTTTCGATGTGGCGCGTGTGGAGGTGCTGCGGGGGCCGCAGGGCACTTTGTATGGGCGGAACACAACGGGTGGTGCGATCAATTATGTGCTGAACAAGCCGACGAAGGATTTCGAGGGCGGGCTGACGGTGCAGTATGGCCGCTTCAATGCGGCGCTGGTGGAGGGGTATGTTTCCGGCTCGCTCGCCGACAACGTGCAGATGCGGCT
>PKZM01000175.1:5193-27296 GCA_003133065.1 Acetobacteraceae bacterium | reverse complement strand
GCCAGTTCGTCGCCGGTGGTGGCGGAGGTGGGGTCGGTGCCTTGGATGAGATGTTCGACGGAGGCGCCGAGGGCATCGGCGATTCGGGTGATGTTGCCGCGGAGCTGGCCGGCGCGGTCGGTTTCCCATTGGGCGACGGCGCTGCGGCTGACGTTGCAGGCGGCGGCGAGATCATCCTGTGTCATGCCGCGGGCGCGGCGGAGGGCGCGGATGCGTGTGCCGACGGTGGTGGGGATTTCTGACATGGGCGGAGTTTAGGCGAGGTCTGCTAACAAATCTAGTCATGACGCTTGACACATATCCGTGAGTTGATCTAACTTTATGTTAGATTGATTGGAGGATGCTGTGCGGGCGCATGTGAGATGGACCCCCGAGCTGGATGACCGGTTGCGGACGCTGAGATGGGCGGGCGTGACGTGGGACGGGATTGCCGAGGCGATGGGGCTTGGGCGGAACACGGTGCTGGAGCGCGGTCGTAAGATCGGCGCGCGGCGGATGCAGGCGCCCGGGCCGGCGGCGCCGCAGGAGGCAAGGGATAGGCCGGCCCGGCAGGCGGGGCATCCGCTGACATGGGGGATGCTGATCGCGGGCACGGTTTTGGACGGCGAGGCGTATCCCTATCCGGTTTTCTTATAAAAGGAACAAATCATGAACGATGTTGTGACATTGCCGGGTGATGCGCGGGTGGCAGCCGTGTTGGCGGAGAAGGCGCGCCGTGAGATCGATTCGGCGTTCATTATCTATCGGCTGGAGGAGGCCGGGGCGACTTTGCTGGCGCTGCCTGGCACGGGGTATTCCACGCGGATGAAGGTGAGCCATCTCGAGGTGGTGCATGAAGCGCGCGAGGCTTACGGGTGGGCGCCTGGGCAGATGCGTCCGCCGGTGCCTTCGGCATCCCGGATTACGCGCATGGATGAGGCGCTGGGCTGGATCGCACTGATCCCGCGGGAGCGGTACGTGCTGCGGCGGATTGTGGGGGCGCGGAGCCTGGTGAGCCCGGTGACGGAGCGGCATTTGTTCAGTTGGCGCCGGTTGGGGGGTGTGCTGGGCGCGGACCACAAGGCGGTGCAGCGGTGGCATGCGCAGGGGATCGACATGCTGGTGGCGGCGGTTGGGGCGCTGCACCGGGCGGATCGGGATAGTTTTTTGAGAGAGTGAAGGAAGGCGTTCTTTTTTTAAAAAAAAGAACCAAAAACTTTTATTCGTTCAGGGTGCGTGGCACGGCTTGCGCGTCGGGTCGTGGGGAAGGCGCCGGAATAAAAGTTTTTTGGTTCTTTTTTTCAAAAAAGAACCGCTTTCTTCCTTCTAGTCGGTCGTCGCATGCAGGCTGACGGCGTAGCGGCAGCGGGGCGTGATGTAGGTGCCGGAGATGGTGGTGGCGTTCAGGTTGGCAGCGAAGGTGACGGGGTAGGGTTTCTTGTCGGCGCCGGGCAGGGTGAGGCTGGCGGCGAGTTGGCCGGCGGTGAGGTGGCCGGTGAGGATGATGGTGCCGCTGTCGGGGGCGAAGACGAAGGCCGATTTGCGCAGGGTGAGCGTGGCCTGGGAGACCGGATCGCACATGCCGGATTGGGGCGTGACGGGGCCAGCGTAGATGGTGCTGGGCGCATCGGCGCAGGCGGCGAGCATCAGGGGGAGAAGTGCCAGGATTCGGTGCATGGTGGCGTATATATAGTGTGTGCGTCGCGCGGGGGCGTGTTGAGTTTAGGCGCCTGGTGTCCGGGTGAAAAAAGTTCTGTTTTTGTTCTTGCCCAGTTTGCCCAACGTTGGGTATGTTTCACTCAACGATGGCGGTTTGCGCACGACGAGACGTGCGGCCCGGCGGCGCCGCTTCAAGCGGGTGCCCTGCCCGGTGACCATCCGCGTAGCCGGGCGTCCGGCACCATAAGGAACCCCGACATCGATGCCGCAGGTGGCGCAAATTGCTGCGGTCATGCGGCCGTCTTCGGGTACGGCGCAGCAGAGTTTCGAGGACTGGTGCCGGTTTGTGCTGGAGGCGGAGGGACAGGCCCCCGCCCAGCATCACCTGGAGATTATCTCGGCGCTGGATAAGGTTTCGCGCGGCGAGACGCCGCGGCTGATGCTGCAGCTTCCGCCGGGCTCGGCGAAGAGCACGTATGCGAGCCGGCTGTTTCCGGCGTGGTGGCTGGCGGAGCACCCGGTGAGCGCGGTGATCGCGGCGAGCCATACGGCGCAGTTGGCGTGCCATTTTGGCCGCAAGGTACGGGCGCTGGTGCAGGAGCATGGGCCGCATCTGGGTTTGCGTGTGCTGCCGGATGCGCGGGCGGCCGGGCGGTTTATGACGGATGCCGGCGGCGAGTATTTCGCGGTGGGCGTGCATGGGGCGGTGACCGGACGGCGGGCCGACCTGGCGCTGATTGACGATCCGGTGGCCGGGTTTGCGGATGCGGAGAGTTTTCGGGCACGCGAGCAATTATGGGAGTGGTTTCGCGCCGAGCTGATGACGCGGCTGAAGCCGCAGGGCAGGGCGGTGCTGGTGATGACGCGCTGGCATTGCGACGACCTGGCCGGGCGCCTGATCGAGCAGGGGGGATGGACGACATTGCGGCTGCCGGCCCTGGCGGAGGCGGGTGATCCGATGGGCCGGGCCGTGGGCGAGGCGCTTTGGCCGGAATGGGAGAGCGCGGCGGCACTGCGCGACAAGCGGCTTGCGTTGGGGGAGAGGCATTTTTCGGCGCTGTATCAACAGCAGCCGCTGCCCACGGGCGGGCAATTGTTCGACGTGAGCAAGACGATCCTGGTGGATAGCGTGCCCATGGGGATGGCGGTGCGCGCCTGGGATTTGGCGGGCAGCGCAGATTCCAGCGGCGATCCCGACTGGACGGCCGGCGTGAAACTGGTGCGCGATGCGGCCGGTACGGTGTTCATCGATGACGTGATCCGGTTTCGCGCGCTGCCGGCCGAAGTGGGCCAGCGCATACGGGTGGCCGCTGTGGCCGATGGCATAGGGGTTCCCGTGGGATTGCCGCAAGATCCTGGGCAGGCCGGCAAGAGCCAGATTGTTTATTTGACGCAGGTTCTGGCGGGGTTTCGGGTGGTGGCCTCGCCGGAGACGGGCAACAAGGTGGTGCGGGCGAACCCGGTGGCGAGCCAGATCTCCAATGGCGCGATGGCGATGCGGCGGGCCAGTTGGAATGCCGCGTTTCTGGATGAGCTGGCGAATTTTCCGCACGGGCACAAGGACGACCAGGTGGATGCGCTGGCACGCGCGTACGCGATGCTGTTGCAGGCGCCGATGCCGGCGCGGTTTACGCGGCTTTTCCATTCCGGGCGGTAGGGAAAGTCTTTCTGGTGCAAAAGGGGGAAGGCGCCTCGCGACGACGCGGCCGTTGCCGGAACCGAAGAAAGAGTGAGCCACGAAGCCACGACGGCACAAATTATGTCACGAAGAAAAGGCTTCATGCTTTTTCTTTGTGCCAGCTTCGTGTCTGTGTGCCGTCGTGAAGAGTTTTCTTTTGTTGGCAGCGACGGCGCCGTCATTGTGCCTGGTGGAGCAAGACGTAGGGTGCGGATCCGCCCGGCTGGGAGACCCGCATTGCATGCGGGCTACGGCGACCGCGGCATGGGCGTGTATCGGATCAGAGAAAGGATCGGGGTTTGTTTCGTACGATTGCGGATCTGGTGCCGGATGATCGGGATTATCCGGAGCGGACGCGCACGCTCTCGATGTATCAAAAGATTCTCGATGGCAGTTTTTATGATGCGCTGCCGTATGAGTTTCATCAGGAGCGGACGGATAGCGGGGAGTATATTCCGCTAAAGCAACGTAGGCCATCGGTGCGCTATGGGCTGGCGCGGCTGGTGGTTGAGGATAGCGTGGCGCTGCTGTTCAGCGAAGGGCATTTTCCGGCGTTCGATTCACCGGATGCGGGCGTGCGCGAGGCGCTGGCGGATGTGGTGCGCGATGCCAAGCTGAATGCGGTGATGGTGGAAGCAGCGCTGCGCGGCAGCGTGGGATCTGTGGTACTGCTGCTGCGCGTGCTGCGGAACCGCGTGTTTGTTGATGTTCTGGACACGCTGTTTCTGACACCGGTGTGGGATCCGATGGCGCCGGATACGCTGGTGCGAGTGTGCGAACGCTACAAGGTGAGTGGCGCGGGGCTGGTGGCGCAAGGCTACGATGTTGATCCGGGCGCGGCATACTGGTTTGCCCGCGTGTGGGATGCGGAGTGGGAGCGATGGTACACGCCGGTGCGGGTTGGCACTGCGGCGGTGCCGGAGGAGGATCCGGGACGTTCCCTACGGCACGGCCTGGGGTTTGTGCCGGTGGTGTGGATACGCAATCTTCCCGGTGGCAGCGGGGTTGATGGCGCGTGCAGCTTTCGTAGTGCGATCGATACGTCGATCGAGATCGACTACCAATTGAGCCAGGCCGGGCGCGGGCTGAAATACAGCAGTGATCCGACCTTGCTGATCCGCGAGCCGGCCGGGCTGGACGGCAACATGGTGCGGGGTGCGGCCAACGCGCTGGTGGTGAGTGAGAAGGGTGACGCGAAGCTGCTGGAAATCGGCGGCACGGCGAGCCAGGCGGTGATCGAGTATGTGCGGACCCTGCGTGAGTTCGCGCTGGAAAGTCTGCATGGCAACAGGGCGGAGGCAAACCGGCTGACGGCGCCGGCGAGCGGCCGCGCGTTGCAGCTGATGAACCAGGGGTTGCTGTGGCTGGCCGATAATCTACGCGTGAGCTACGGGCAAGGCGGCTTGCTGGATCTGGCGCGGATGATCTTGCGGGCGAACCGCGTGTATCCGCTGCATGTGGGCGGGCGCGTGCTGCCGCGGCTGGATTGCGCGGCGGTTGTGAGTCTGCGCTGGCCGGACTGGTATCCGGATGACGCGCTGGATGGGCAGCGGACGGCGGAGACTCTGATTTCGCTGGTAGCGGCGGAGCAGATGTCGCGCGAGACGGCGCTGCGGGTGCTGGCGGCAAGCTACGACATTGAGGATGTGGACGCTGAATTGCAGCGGATCGCGGACGAGCGTGAATGCAAGGGGGCATGATGAGCACTGACGATTCCGGCGGGCAGGCGGAGGCTTTTGCCGCTTTGAAGGCGCGCGCTGAGGCTTTGGAGAAGCAGTTGCAGGAAGCCGAGGTGGCATCCGCGGCGAAGGTTCGGCAGGCCGAGCTGAAAGCGGAGGCGGTGCGGGCGGGCATTGTGGATCTGGATGGTCTGCGGATGCTGACGCCCGAGACCAATGCCGGCGAGGCGGCGGAGGTGATCGCCAAGTTGCGGCGGGAGAAACCGTGGCTGTTCTCGGCGGGAAGTTCGAGCAGTGCGGCGGTTGCGCCGGTGGCGGCACCGGTGAAGCGGAAGATGGCGACGGAGATGAGCGTGGAGGAGTGGCGGGCGGCGCGGGCGGAGTTGTTGCGAAGGAAGTAAGGCTGGGGGGCGCTGCCCCCCAGACCCCGGGCTTCGCCTTGCGATCCCCCACCGTGCCGGGCCGAAACAGATCGCGGTCTGGGGCATCCGGGCCCCGGCAGGGTCCCATCCTTCAAGCATGGGGGCAGAGCCCCTGGCCTTTTTCTTTTTGTGGAACCACGGGGAGCTCCGCTCCCCTTTTTCTTAGGGGACACCCATGAGCATATCGAATTTCCCGGCCGCTCTTCAGCCGATCATCCAGCAGGGCTTCCTGGAGCGCGAGTTTCAGCAGGCGCTGCGGTCACGCCTTGGCTATCGCGCGTGCGCGGACAGGGAAGACTTCGCCGTGGGCATCGGCGAGACGCTGACGAAAACGCGCGCGGGGCTGAAGCCGGCGGTGACGACGCCGATCGCGGCGAATACCAACACGAACCTGGATAACGGGCTGACACCCGGATCGTGGAACGTGGAGCAGTTCACGCTGACGTTGAACCATTATGCGGCCACGATGGATTTGAACATGGTGACAAGCCGCGTGGGGATTGCCAGCCAGTTCCTGCAGAATGCGTATGCGAACGGCGAACAGGCGGCACGCAGCCTGGATGACCTGGCACGCAACGCGCTGTTCTGCGCGTATTTCGGCGGCAATACGCGGGTGACGGTGACGCTGGGCAGCGCCGGGACGACGATTGCCGTGGACGACGTGCGTGGATTCCAGACGGCGTTCGTCAACGGCGTACAGCAGCCGGTGAGCGCGTCCAACCCGCTTGCCGTGACGGTGGGCTCGGACATCTATACGCTCATTGCCGTGGCGCCGGACGTGAACAATGTGTCTACCGCGCCGGGCGGCAAGAGCGGTCAACTGACATTGAGCAGTTCCGTTTCTGTGAGCGACGCGACGGCCGGAAACACGGTACAGGCAGCAACGGCGTCGGCGATCCTTCGCCCGAATGGGCGGACCAATACATCGCTGATACAGGCGGGCGATTCGCTGGCCATGACCAATGTTCTGGATGCGGTGGCGGATCTGCGCGTGAATGCGGTGCCCGATATCGACGGCGCGTATAATTGCTATCTGGACCCGATCAGCGCACGGCAGCTTTTTGCTGATCCCGATTTCCAGCGTCTGTTCATTGGTGCGACGTCGGCCAACGAGATCTTCCGGCCCGGTCAGGGTGTGATCAATGAGTTTCTTGGGTTGCGCTTTGTGCTGACGACGGAATCCTATGTGCAATCGCATCCGACACTTGCCGGGGCGCTGATCCGCCGGCCGATCGTTGTTGGGCAAGGCGCGCTGGTGGAGGGCGATTTCGCCGGCATGGCGGCGGACGATGTGGCGCCCAAGGATGCGATCGTATCGCTGGTGGATGGGGTGTGCATGGTGACCCGCGAGCCGATCGACCGGCTGCAGCAGATCATTGCGCAGTCCTGGTATTGGATCGGTGGGTTCTGTGCCCCATCGGATACGACAACGAATAGCCTGACGGTGCCCACCGCGACAAACGCGAACTACAAGCGTGCGGTGATGATCGAGCATATTGGGTGATGGTGCAAAGTCCGCGGGCGGGTTGAGGAGGGCGCATGCTGACGGATCAGCAGAAGACGGATGTTCGCAGGTTTTGCGGATATCCGGCCTACGGGGCCTCGCCCGCCGGGAATATCGGGTGGCGGTTCTATACGGCGTACGGGCTACTTGAATACAGAATGAACAATCTCTCGGCGGCCGAGATCGCGGTGGTTTTGAACTACCTTACGACGTTGACGCTGCTGGAGAGCGCGGTGCCCGCAGCGAGTGAGAATCTGGATACCGAGAAAGCCGCATCCTGGATGCATAATCCCGGCGAAATCACCGACCGTCTGCGGCTGCTGGATGAGTGGCGTCGGCGGCTATGCAGCTTTTTCGGTGTGCCGCCGGGCGAAGGCTTGAACGGCAATTGTCTGAGTTGGGTGGTTTGATGGATTCGTGGTCGCTGCAAAATCTGATCGCGAAGGGCATGGGGGTGGCGGCGCGCAAGCTTGGGCGGCCGTTCAATGTGTATCGGCCGGATGGGCCGCAGCAGCCACTGGCGCCGCAGAACCGGGTGATCAAGTTGTTCGCGGCGTTCCAGGCGGAGGGGGGCACCGGGCGGGCGCCTGATTACGGGGAGGCGTTGTGGCAGGGAACTTTCGATGCCGCGTATACGCGGGTGGGCGACTATCTTGTCGGCGAGACGGAAACGTATTTTGTGGCTGCACAGAAGCCGGCTTTGCCGGTGCAATGCGTGTTGACGAATCGTGTCGCGACCGTGGTTCGGCCAACACCGGCGGCGCAGGGTGGGTATAGCGGATTTTTTGCGACCTCCGGTATGCCGGTGATTGTCGGATGGCCGTGCAGCCTGCTGGAGAATGGCGGGCGGAGTACGGGTGCGGGGCCGCACGAGACGCGGTTCGGGAACTGGTTGATGCTGCTGCCGACGCTGCCGGTGGCCATCGAGGTGGCCGATGTTGTCTCCGATGAGTGTGGCGGGACTTATGTGGTGAGTACGGCGGAGCATAGTACGCTCGGCTGGCGGCTGATCGTGAGGCAAATCGGCGCCTGATCGGTGCCGGCTATTCCGCGACAGCACAGATAACCCTCGTTTGCTTCTTTTCTTCAAAAAAGAAGATATTTTTTCTTTGTGGAGGCACCCAGTGCAAGCGGAGCAACTTCACGTTGTAACGGCGCGTTTCAACCCGCTGCGCTGGGCCACGCCGGACCAGCACTATCGTGACTGGGTCTCGCACATGCTCGACTCAGGCGTAAAGCTGACAGTGGTGGAGGTGCAGTATGGCCGGCGCGCGTTCACGTGCGATTTGCCGTATGTGAATCACGTTGGGCTGCGGGCGGATAGCTGGTCCTGGAGCAAGGAGTGCGCACTGAACGAGGGGATCAAGCGGATCCCGGAGGCTGAGTTTATCGCGTGGGGGGATGCGGATATTTGGCATCGCAAGGATGGCTGGGCACGCGAGGCGGTGGAGTATTTGCAGCATTATCGGGTGTTGCAGACCTGGACGAAGGCGCTGGATCTGGGCCCGAACGACGAGCTGATTGGGGTGCATCAATCCTTTTGCGCGCAGTATGCGGCGGGTGCTCCGTTGGTGGCGGACGGGAACAAATTCTGGAAGTTTGATGGTGGATACGCGGAATATCCGCATAGCGGATATTTCTGGGCGTGCCGGCGGGAGTTGTTGGACTGGACCGGCGGGCTGTTCGAGCTCGCCGGGATGGGAAGTGCGGACCACCATATGGCGCTGGCTTTGGTGGGGCGTGTGGAGCGGAGTTGGCCGGCAGGTACGAGCGCCAGCTATGCTGCGCATTTGCTGCGCTGGCAGGCGCGGGCGATGCGATATGTGAATGGGCGCATTGCCGCGCTACCGGGGATTATCGAGCATCGCTTTCATGGCGCGAAACAGAACCGGGGCTATCTCGGGCGTTGGGACATGTTCGTGAAGCACGGGTTCGATCCGGATACGGACCTCAAGCGGAACAGTTATGGTGTGCTGGAGTGGGCGGGCAACAAACCCGAACTTGAGCGCGAGTGGGATCTGTATCTACGGTCTCGCCGCGAAGACGACAACGCGATCTGAGGACATATCGTGGCCGATCTGAGCGACGTGGAGGCGGCGCTGGTGAGCGCCGTGACGGCGGCGGTGTATCCTTCCGGCCTATCCATGCCGAGTGTGACGGCCAGCAAGCTGCGTATCTATCGCGGCTGGCCGATGTCCGGCGCGCTGGAGGCCGATCTCGCCGGAGGTATTGTTAATATCGCCGTGTTTCCGGTGCCGGGTGCGACGCGCAATACGACGCGCTGGGGGCCGGTGGTAACGGTGACGCCGGGTGTGGCGACACTGACGGTGGCCGTGAATGGTGCCAGCGCCACGTTCGCAGGATCCGGTGGTGCGGGACAATTGGCGGGGTTGCTGGTAGGCGGGCAGCCATATGTGTATGTCGGCCAGGCGGGTGATACCGCGGTGGTGGCAGCCGCGGTGCTGGCACAGAGCATTCAGGCGGTACGTCCCTGCCTGCTGTCAGGCAGCACGGTGACGGTGCCGGGGGTGACGAGCCTGGTTGCGCGCGTCGCGGCCTATGCGTCATCGAACACGGAATGGTCTCGGCAAGAACAGGGGTTTCGCATTTCCGTGTGGTGCCCGAACCCGGGGCTGCGCGATCTGGTATGCGGCGCTGTCGGCAGCGCTCTGGCGGCGACCAGTTTTCTCACGCTCACCGATGGTAGCGGCGGGCGGGTGCGATATCGGTCCAGCTCCAGCATCGATGATGATCAGGATGCTCAGGCTTACCGGCGTGATCTTGTCTACGATATCGAGTACGGCACAAGCGTTGCGAACGTGGTGCCTTCGATGTTGTTCGGCGATCTCGTGATGAATGGGAATGGTATTTACGGTTGAGGGGGGGTTCTGCTGATGGCGACGGCTTTGATCGTGGTGCGTGCCTTCGGGCAGAAAAGGCCGGGTGACATGATCACCGAACCGGCCGAGATGACCACGCTGCTGCGGGGCGAGCATGCGCATGATGTGATCAGGGTGGCAGCACCGGCGGCAGCGCCGGTGGCGGCCTCCAAGGGACGGGAGGAAGTCTGAACATGCCGATTTATCAACAGGGTTCGTTGAATACTACGGCGCTGGTGGTGCCGGATCTGTATGTGCAGATTGTGGCGCCGCAGAACTTGGTTCTGAACGGCGTACCGACGAATGTGATCGGCGTGGTTGGATCGGCACCATGGGGGCCGGTGAATCAGCCGGTGGCGATCGGCACCATGGCGGATTACGCGCAGGCGTTCGGGCCTGTGATGGTAAGGCAATATGATATGGGCACGTCGGTGGCGACCGCCGTGCAACAGGGTGCAACGAACTTCCGGTGCGTGCGCGTGACGGACGGCACGGATGCCGCCGCGAGCACCGCGATCGGGCTGGTGGGCGGCGGCAACTTTGCCGTGATGATCAGCGCGCTTTATACCGGATCCGGGGGGAACGGCATCACGGTGACGCTGTCGGCGGGGTCCGTGCTTGGACAATGGCAAGCGGTGGTGGCGATGCCGGGGATGGTGCCGGAGGTGTATTCCAACCTTGCCGCACCGAGCAATGCAGCGTTCTGGCAGAACCTGGTGAACGCGATCAACCAGGGCAACGGCCCGCTGCGCGGACCATCGCAGCTTGTAGTGGCCACGCTGGGAACGGCGACCGCGGCGGCGCCGGCCGCTTTTGGCCCACAGGGGTTGGGGGGCGGCAGCGATGGTGCGGCGGGGGTTACATCCGCTATCATGGTTGGGCAGGACAGCCTGCCGCGCACGGGCATGTATGCATTGCGCAACCAGGGCTGCGGTATCGGCGTGCTCGCCGATATGGTGGATTCCACACAGTGGACGACGGTTGCGGCGTTCGGCCTTTCCGAAGGGGTTTACATGATCCTGACCGGACCGGCCGGCCAGGCTATCAGCGATGCGGTAACGCTGATGCAGCAGGCGGGGCTGGATTCTTATTCCGCCAAGCTGATGTTTGGCGATTGGGTGTTCTGGAACGATCAGGCGAATGGGCAGACACGGCTGGTTTCGCCGCAAGGTTTTGTTGCTGGTCGGCTGGGTAATCTTTCGCCGGAACAATCGAGCCTGAACAAGCCGCTGTATAGTGTGGTGGGCACCCAGCGCAGCGGTGTGCCGGGCAGCGGGCAGACAGCAACGTATAGCGATGCGGAACTGGGCGTGCTGTTCCAGGCGGGTATCGATGTGATTGCCAATCCGCAGCCGGGCGGGGCGTATTGGGGTGTGCGGTGTGGGCACAACACATCGTCCAACCTCGCGATCAACGGGGATAATTATACGCGGCTGACCAACTACATCGCGGCGACGCTGGCGGCGGGGATGGGGCAGTTTGTGGGCCAGGTGATCAATACAGGGTTGTTCCAGCAGATACGATCGACGCAGTTGAGCTTTCTGCAGGCGCTGCTGGCGCAGGGTATTCTGGGCAGCCTGGATGGATCGCCGCCGTATTCGGTGATTTGCGATACCAGCAACAATCCGCTGAGCCGGACGAGCCTTGGCTATGTGCAGAGCGACGCGCAGGTGCAGTTCCAGAGCATTAACGAGAAGTTCATCGTGAATGTGGAGGGGGGGCAGACTGTGGTGGTGCAGAAGCAGGTGCTGCCCAGTTAAGAAAGAGTCTTCTTTTCTGGAGAAAAGAAGCAAAAGACTTTTGTTCGTGCTGTCGCGGACCGCGCCGGCAGCGTACGCCCTAGGTAAAAGTTTTTTGGTTCTTTTTTTCAAAAAAGAACATTCTTCCTTTCTGGAGAAACCTGATGCCGATCAATTCCTTCTCGATCGGGCGCGATTGCCAATTGGTGGTCATGGGACCGCAAGGCCGCGTCGATCTGACATATGTCACGGGGTTCGAAAGCCGGCAGATGACGCAATCCGTGCGGCTGGACCGGCTGGATGGCGTGCCGATGGGGGCGGAGCTGCCGAAAGGGTGGGAAGGCAGTTTCGAGGTGGAGCGCGGCACCAGCGCGGTGGATGATTTTATCGCGGCAGCCGAGCAAATATTTCTCACGCAAGGCTCGCTGCCCGCGGGCACGGTTTATCAGTATGTGACGGAGGTGGATGGGTCCACATCGACGTACGAATATTCCGGTGTGGTGTTCAAGCTGGTGAATGCGGGCACGTGGCGTGGTGACGCGAGCGTTAAGCAGAAGCTGGAGTTTTTCGCCACGCAACGGCAGCGTATCTGATGGGATCGCCAAGCGCGCAGATTATCGCGGCGGCGGCGGCATCGCTGACGGCGCGGGATGCGGATGGGCGTGAGATCACGCTGCGGCGGATGACGGCGCTGGACAGGCTGCGGCTGTTCAAGGCGATCGGGCCGGTGCTGGCGCAGAACAATCCCTACCTGGGCATGGCGATGCTGGCGGCATGCGTATCCGGCATCGATGGCGTGCCGGTGCCGCCGCCGGTGACGGAGGCGCAGATTGAAGCGCTGGTTGGCAAACTCGGCGACCGCGGGATTGCGGCCGTGGCGGCGGCGATGGAGGCGGATGATGCGCCAAGCTTGGGGAGTGCCGCCCAGGGAAACTGAGCCGGCACCCCGATCTTGTGGACTGTTTGTATCTGGTCCGGAACGGGGTGCCGTTCGATGTGGCGTTCTGCCTGCCTGCGGATGAGCGGCTGGCGTGGGTCGTGGCGATGGGGCGGCTGGAGGGGCTGGAGTTCGAGTGGGGGTTGCACGCGTGGACGAAGGCCTGATGGATGCGTTGCTGGCGGCTGGTGAGACGCTTGCGGAGGTGCTGCGTGCCGGGCTGGCGGCGCGGGGGCTGCCGGGTGAGCTGAGCGTGCGTGTGGAGGGCAGCCGGGTGGTGGTGGCGAGCCGCGCGCCGGAGGTGCGGGTGGCTGAGTTGGGCGCCCCCGGGCGCCCGCCCAGCGCGCCGGTGGAAGCGCTGGCGCGGTGCGCTTCCGGTGAGATCGCACGCACGCTGCGCGACGTTTTGGGGAGTGCGCGCTGGTGAGCGACATGTTCGAAATTGGCGTGTCGCTCGCATTGAGCGATGGCGTTGCCGATGAGATGGCGCGTTTGCGGCTGGATATGGCGCGGTGGCAGGCGGGTTTGCGCACTGGCGGTGTGCCCGTGGGGGCGCTGAATCAGGCGGCAGCGCGGGCGCTCTCGGTTTCCGGGGCGGCGGTGCCGGAACGGGTGGTTGTGCCGAAGGCGGTGTCGGTGCCGGTGCCGCCACCGCCACCGCCTTTGGCCGCCCAAGGCCCAGGGCCGGCAGCGCCCCTGTTACCCCAGGCGGCTACGCTGCGGCCTGTTGATGGGGGTGAGGCAGGCCCCGCGGCCGAGAGGGCTTCAGAACGGCTTGTGGCGGTTGTGCAGGCGTGGCCGCCGCATCCTGTGGCGCCTGGTGCTGGGCGAGAGGCGCCGCCGATACCGCAAGCGCCGCTGGAATCCAGGGCAGTTGCCTCGCCGCACGCCGCAACGCTGGGTATGCTTGGGGAAAATGCGCGCCAGCCTGCGGCTGTTCCGATGGCCCCCTTTATGCCGGCGGCCCGGATCGGGGCATCGCTTGGGGTGCCTCAGGATATGCCTCGGTGGACCCAGCCCGACGCGCAGGTGCCGCCGACGGGCCAGGCACCGGAGATGGTGCGCGCGCCGGCAACGCCCGTATGGACCATGAGTGCCAGCCTTGATGCGGCGCCGGGTGCTCCCTCGCAGCCGGTGGCCCCGGTGGCGTCCACGATCATTCAGCAGGCCGTGGCCGGGCAGGGGGCGCGTGGTGCAGCCACCGTTCAGCAGCAAGGTGGCGTGGGACGCGCCACGCAGCTTCGGCCGGACCAGGCGCAGGGTGGTGCCGTGCCCGAGCCGCCGCCCACGCCGCAAGGCGGGCAGGCCCAGATGGGCGGGGATGTGTTTCTGGATGGCGCTCTGGTTGGCAAGTGGATGTCGCGCTTTCTCGGACGGGAAGCGATGCGCGCGCCTGCCGGCCCCACCGGGTTTGATCCGCGCCGCGGCCGGCTGATGCCCGGTGCGACTGTGGGGGGCTGATGGCACTTTTGACACTCGGCAGCATGGCGCTGGATGGTTTTGAAGTGCCAGCAGGCGTGCGCTTTGGCGGTGGGCAGCGCCTGGCTGTGCATAAGCTGATCGGCGGGGCGCGGGTGATCGATGCCATGGGGCGCGACGATGCGGCGCTCGCCTGGTGCGGCATTTTTTCCGGATCGGATGCGGGCGACCGGGCGCGCATGCTGGATACCATGCGCGCGGCGGGCAATACGCTGACGCTGGCATGGGACGCCTTCTGCTACACGGTTGTGATCAGTTCCCTGGATATGGATTATCGCAATCCCTGGTGGATCGAATACCGCATCAGCTGCACTGTGCAGGCGGATTTGGCCCAGGGTGTGGACGGCTTCACGCCGGCGCTTGCCGATAGCGTATTGAGCGATCTGAATTCCGCCGCTGCGTACTTTGATGTCACCGGCGCGATAGCAGCGACGTCCGCGCCGAACGGGCTGGTGCAGGGTGGTGGCGGCTTGACGCAGAGTGAGATGGCCGTAGCCGCGGCGCAGAGCGCGATTGGTCAGGGCATGGTAGCGGCGGGCGCGGGGTTGGCATCGGCGAACCTGGCCATGCTCGTCAGTTCGGCCGGCAGCCTTGCGCAACTGAGTTGTGCGGCCGGTTATGTTGGACGGTGCCTGGCGAATCTTGATGGGGCGGGAAGCTGATGCGGGTGGTGACAGTGGCGAGCGCCAATCTGTTTGCTGTGGCTGCACAATATTTGCAGGACGCGACGCAATGGGTGCGGATTGCGGAGCTGAACGGGATCACCGATCCGTGGCTGAGCGGGCTGGTGACGCTGAGCCTGCCGGATGTGGATCGCTCCGCGGGGGGCGGCATTGGCCAGCAGTGAGACGCGCGCGCCAGAGCTGCTGGTGCTGGTGAACGGTGCGCCTGTAGCGGGCGTGATTGATGCGGAAGTGAGCAGCAATGCGCATCTGGCGGCGGATCGCTACCGGGTGAGTGCGGCTCTGGCTGAAACGGGTTATGCCGTGTGGGACCAGGCTACGCTGCAGATCGAGGTGAGGATCGGCTTGAACGGCGCCTGGGCGAGCCTGATTGTGGGGCCGGCGGACCGGCTGGAAGTGGACCCCGGGCGCGGCTTGGTGAACGTGGAGGGGCGGGACATGACAGCCGCCTTCATCGCCGCCCGCACACAGGAAACATTCGAGAACCAGACATCAAGCCAAATAGCAGCCACGCTGGCGGGACGGCACGGATTGCAGGCGGCGGTAACGCCGACGACAGGCCTGGCGGGCAGGAACTTTCAGAATGACCACGCCCGCACCACGCTGGATCAGCATGCGGGTGTGACGACCGAATGGGACCTGCTGATCCGTCTTGCGGAACTGGAGAGTTTTGATGTGTGGGTCTCCGGACAGACGCTGAATTTCGCGCCGCCTGTGCAAGCGGCGGCACCGTTAGCGCTCACGCCAGGGGATTGCCTGGACATGCGCCTGGAGCGCGATCTGACGCTGAGCGGCGGCGTGACCGTAAGTGTAAAAAGCTGGGATTGCCGCGGCCAGAAGAGCATTGTGCAAACGGCACGTTCTGCCGGGAGTGGCGGCACAAAGCTGAGCTACATGATGCTTCAGCCAAACCTGACGGCCAACGCGGCAAGCCAGTTGGCGCAGCGCATGGTGACGCAGATGGCGCAGCAGGCACAGACGGTGTGTGTAGAGATGCCCGGCGATTTGACCACGTTTCCGCGGGGCGGTCTGACACTGGCCGACACGGGCACGGATTTCGATGGCGACTATTTCATCACCGATGTGGAACGCCGCATCTCCTTCGATCGCGGATACACCCAGACGATACAGGCGAGGTTGCCGCCATGGACGGATTTTTCAACCAACTGAAGGCGCAGTCGGCGCAACAGGACCAGGGCTGGGCACAGCCGCGGCTGGCTGTGGTTTCCTCCGTGGATCCGGCAAGTTTTACGGCGCGCGTGATGATACAGCCGGAAGGCGTGATCTCAGGATGGCTGCCGATTGCCTCGGCCTGGGTTGGGGCCGGTTGGGGCCTGGCGTGCTTGCCGGCCCCGGGCGACCAGGTGGTGGTGATTTGGCAGGAGGGTAATGCCGAACACGGCATTGTGGTGGCGCGGCTATGGTCCAACGTCGCGCCGCCGCCGCCGGCGCCGGTGGGCGAATTCTGGGTGGTGCATCAGAGCGGCAGCTTCCTCAAGCTGCGCAATGACGGATCGATCCAGAGCAGCGCCGGCACATGGACCCACACCGGAAATCTCGTGGTGAGCGGCAATGTTTCTGATTATCACGGCTCACTCGCGCAGTTGCGCGGACACTACAACCAGCATGTGCATCCGCCATCGGATAGCCCGCCGATTCCGGCCGATTGAAAGGGCATACCATGTCTGATGCAGCCTTGCTCTGGGGAGGCGATCTCTCCGCCGGGCCGGCCGGTGATATTGCGGTGGCGACGGGCACGGCGCTCGGCCAGCAGCGGGTTCTGCGCCGTCTGTTGACCAATCCTGGCGACTATATCTGGCAGCCGAACTACGGCGCGGGGCTCGCCCAGTTTGTTGGCCAGCCCTGCGACGTGGCCGCCATACGCTCGGTCATCAGAAGTCAGATTTTCATGGAGGCGTCGGTTGCACGCCTGCCTGAGCCGGCGATCGATGTGCAGGGCGTGCAGGATGGCAGCTTGTTCGTGCAGATCCAGTATGTTGATAGCACGGCAGGATCAACCCAGGTTCTGTCTTTTTCTGTGGGTGCCTGAAATGATCCTGCCGCTACAGAATTTCACCAATCTGATGCAGAATATGTCCGCCACCGTGCAGGGAAGTGCGGCGCAGCTGATCGATCTTTCGGTCGGCAGCGTGCTGCGCGCCTTTTTGGAGGCTTGCGCTTCGGTCGCATTGTGGATGCAGTGGCTGATCTTGCAGGTGTTGTCGATGACACGTGCCGCCACCAGTAACGGCAGCGATCTGGATAGCTGGATGGCGGATTTCTCCCTGACCCGTCTGCCGGGCGCCCCGAGCGTGGGGGATGTGATTTTCGCCCGTTACACCACCGGGGTGACGGCGACCATCCCCGTCAATACGGTAGTGATGACCTCTGATGGAACGCAGAGCTTTTCCGTGGTGGCGCAACCTGCCAACCCGGCCTGGAACGGCGCTGGCGGCTATACGCTGGCGGCGAATGTTGCGAGCCAGGCGGTGCCGGTGCAGGCAGCTTCTGCTGGAACGGGGGGCAATATCCAGCCTGGAGCGATCGGGTTGATCGGCTCCGCGATCCCGGGGGTGGATACGGTTTCGAACACGGCCGCCTTCAGCGGTGGGGTGAATGCGGAGAGCGACGCGGCGTTTCGCGCCCGGTTTACCCTCTACATCAACAGCCGGTCGCTGGCGACGGCGGGCGCGATCGATTTCGCGATTGCCTCGCTGCAGCAGGGGCTGCGCTATACGGTGCTGGAAAACGTGGATACCGCCGGCAACACCGTGCCGGGTAATTTCTGCGTTGTGGTGGATGATGGCACGGGTTCGCCGCCTGCCGGGCTGATTGCCAATGCGAGTGCCGCCGTGGAAGCCGTGCGGCCAATCGGTACTACCTACGCGGTGACCGGCCCTGTGGTTGTGCCCGTGACGGTGCTGATGACGATCCAGACATCCAACGCGGCTACAGCGCCCGCCGTAGCCTTGGCGATCCAGCAGGCGATTATGGCCTGGATCGCGACTGTGCCGATTGCGGGGACTTTGGCCGCCTCCAAGCTGGAGGCTATCGCGCATGCGACCGATCCTTCCGTGATCAGTGTGACCTCCACGACCATCAACGGTGCGGCGGCGGACATTACGATCGCGGATAACGCGGTCATGTTGCCGGCGAGTGTGATAGTGAATTGAAAAAGAACCAAAAAAACTTTTGACCTTATGCTGACGCTGCCGGCGAGTCCGCGACAGCAACACGAAAAGTTTTTTGCTTCTTTTTTTCAAAAAAGAAGACTTTTCTTTCTTGTCTTTATGGATCCCATCCACATGACCGGTAGCATTGCCGACTTCATTCGGCGCATGCAGCTTGTTCTGCCCACGCGCTGGTTCGCCGACTCGTCGCCGACGACGCAAGCCGTGCTTGGTGGCGCCGGCACGGCCTGGTCCTGGACCTACGGGCTGATCCAGACGGTACGGATGCTTGCGCGCATCGCCACGTCGAGTGGCATTTTTCTTGACCTGATCAG
Organism: Acetobacteraceae bacterium; assembly: GCA_003133065.1. GTDB lineage: Bacteria > Pseudomonadota > Alphaproteobacteria > Acetobacterales > Acetobacteraceae > BOG-908. The sequence continues at coordinate 9,153 of PKZM01000175.1, read as the reverse complement.
CGCGGATTTTTTTGCAACATCCCTGCCGCGCTGGCCAAGCGAAGGTGATGCCGGCTTTCTGGCGCGTATTCAGAACGAGATGTTGCGGCCGCGGGCAACCCGCGCGGCGCTGGCTTTGGCGCTGACGCAGCTCACCGGCCGGGCGCCGGTGATTTTTGAGCCGGTTCGGCCGGAGGATACCGGCGGCTACACGCTTGGCGGTGTTGGCTACGGCGTGGCGGGTGGATGGGGTAATCTTTCTCTGCGCCATGCGAGTTTTGTGACTGCCTGGCGCCCTTTGGGGAGCGGGATTGCTGATGTGGCGGGGTATGGCACGGGTGGTCCTCTCGCTTATGGCAATCTTTCCCAGGTGGCAGTGCCGGTTTCCGATTCCAGCATCTTCGCTCAGGCCGCGGCCGTGATCCCTGTCGGGCATACGGCCTGGATGCGCCTGGAAGGCTGAGGCCATTATGGCGATGGCCGCATGGCGCCATCGTGTTCACGACTGTGCCAAAAGGGGTTTCGCAAGATGGATCGCCAGATCGTCTATCCCGGTAGCATTCCGCTCGATACCGACATCCTCAATATCGAACGCAATGTACTGGTCGCACTCGGATATCTTACCCAGGCCACTCTTGGCACCACAACGGTTGCCGACGGACTGGCCTGCGTGCCGACATCGCCGGCCTCCATGTCAATCTCCGTGGGCGCAGGCAGCATCACCCAATTTGGCGTCGTGGATACAACGGCGTTTGGATCGTTGCCTGCACTGACCAACGATCCACTTGTGCGCATGGGCACCAATCTCGGCAGCACCGGCTTTACCCTGGTGGCACCTACCGCGCAGGGCCAGTGCATAAACTATCTGATTCAAGCAAGCCTGCTGGAGCAGGACGCAACACCCCTTGTTCTGCCATACTACAACGCGGCCAGCCCCGGCCAACCCTATAGTGGCCCCAGCAATAGCGGCGCATCGCAGAACACGCAGCGCCTGCAATCGGTGCAATTGGAGATGAAAGCCGGGCCGCCGGTGGCGATCGGCTCCGCGAACATCCCCACCGTCGATGCGGGGTGGGTTGGCTTGTATGTGATTACCGTGGATTACGGCCAGACCGTGATCACCGGCAGCAGCATTGCGGCTTTGCCGGCCGCACCGTTTCTCACATGGAAGCTGCCGCAGCTTTCCCCCGGCACCAGCCACCTCGCCGTGTTTCAACCAACGACGCAAGGCACATGGATGGTGCCTGCTGGTGTTTCCTTGCTGAAGCTGCGGCTGTGGGGCGGGGGCGGTGCGGGCGGCAGCGGCTTTGAAGGCGCGGGCGGCGGTGGCGCCGGCGGTGGCTATAGTGAGGGATTTTACGCCGTTTCGCCGGGGCAGAGTTTTGTTGTCAGTGTCGGCAATGGCGGCGCGGGATCTAATGGGGGCAACTCGAGCTTTGGGAACCTGGCCTCGGCCACCGGTGGCCAGGCCGGCGCGAACGGTGGTAGCGGCGCGGGCGGGGTGGGCGGCAGTGCCGCAGGCAGCGGCTCTGGCAGCGGATTGTGCATCACCGGCAGTGCGGGCGGCGCGGCATTCGGCGCCGGCGGCGCCTGGCTCAGCGGCGCCGGCGGCGGCGCCTTTGGCAGCGCGGGCGGCACTGCGGCAACCGGGCCGTCAAGCGGATCGATCGCCGGGGTGAACGGGGTGGCGCCCGGCGCAGGCGGATCCGGCGGCATCGGCATCGGCAGCGGCGGGCAAGGCGGCCCGGGCCTGGTGCTGGTGGAGTGGTAGCGGCGCGGCATCGCATCCACGCAGGCTGGTGCTGAAAGGATAATGCATGCCGACGCAAGCAAATTTTTTGTGGCAGCCGAGCACGGCGCGGGTTGTGGTGGTGGAAGGCTTTGGCCCTTTCCCCCGCGGCAGCTTTCAGACCATTCCGCCCCCGCTGGTTTGGCCGGTGAAAGATCCTGGCGATGTGCTCGATTATGTCGTCGATCTCTCCGAGGCATTGGCCGGAAACACCGGCGATTCCGTGGCCAGCCTGGATGTCACGATCCTGCCAAACGCCACCGGCGATCTTGTGCTGCAATCCTCCTCGGCCGAGGGCGATCTGGCCATATTGTGGCTCTCCGGGGGCAATGCGGGGACAAATTACGCCGTCAGCGTGACGATAGGCACAAACAGTGGGCGCACGATCTCGCGCTCCATCACCCTGCCCGTGGCCTGGCTTGCAACGCCTTCCGCGACAACAAATGACATTACGGATCAGACGGGGGCGCCGATTACGGATCAGACCGGGGCGGCGATCACGCTGAGCTGAAGGAAGGTCTTCTTTTTTGAAAAAAAAGAAGCAAAAAACTTTTGACACGTGGCGCGCGACTCGCCGGCAGAACACGCCAATGAGCAAAAGTTTTTTGGTTCTTTTTTTCAAAAAAGAACACCTTCCTTTTTCTACAACATCTCGCAAGACCGCTCCCCCCAAACGGGTTATGAGGAGGCAGAAACAGCATGCCCACCATCGCACAATTGCCGACGGCCACAACGACCAGTGTGCAGGATGAGGTTCCGATCAGCCAGTCGGGCATTACCCGCGCGGTATCTGTTGCGCAGTTGCTGAGCGGCACGCAAGCGGCCATCGAAGTGCCCAGCCCTAGCGTTCTGGGGCGCGCCTCGCTCGGCCCAGGCGGGCCGGAAGCACTCGGCGTCGGCCTCGGCCTGGTGGTGCAGAGTGCGGCGCTGAACGCCAACGGCGGTGACCATGCCGCCTTCGTGCAGGAGAGCGTGTTTGCGTCTGGCGACGAGGTCATTGTCAATTCCAGCGGCACACCGACGCGTTTGCCGATCCCGGCCTTGCGCGCACTGTTCAGCGCCGGCACCAACGTCTCGATCGGCACAACCGGGGTGATCGCGGCAAGCACCGATCCCGGCGTGACGAGCGAACTCACCACTTTGTCCCAAGGTATCACCGCGGCCAACGCAAGTATCGCCACGCTGGGTGCCAAAATCCCCAGCGGCGGGTTCGCCGCATTGAACACCAGTGGGCAACTGACCTCGCCGGTCGCCAGCGATGTCAGCTTGGGCACCGTACTCGCTTCCTCTACTGCCGTGGCGCGCGATCTTGCTCTGCGCGCACTCGATGTCGTCAATGTGCTGGATTTCGGCGCGGTGACCGGGGGGCCCGACTGTACCGCCGCGTTCAACGCGGCTTTCGCACAATTGCCTGGGAGCGGCGGCGCCATCTTTATGCCGCCGGGCGATTACTGGATTGCCTCTCCGCTTGTGTTCAGCGGTAAGCCGGTGATGCTGCATGGCGCGGGCAAGGGGCAGACACGTGTGCACTTGCAGCACACCGGGATCGGCTTCGACTTTGCGCCTGGCAACCTGTTCAGCAAGGTGATCCTGCGCGACTTCTCGGCCTATGCGGAAAACACCGCGGGGCAGACCGCGGCGGTGGCGCGCATCACCTATCCCTCCGCCGGCGCGTTCGGCTATGTCTCTGCGCTTATCAGCGATATCGAGTGCTTCGGCTACCCTAACGGTGCGAATGGTGTGGCGCCGTTTCCGCAGACTTTCCTGCGCGGCTTCGTTCTGAATGGCTGCTGGAGCACGCAGGTCAACAACGTCTCCTGGTTCGGACCGCCCGCGGTGGCGGGCGGCACCACTTCCGCCGTGGTGGAAGTGAACAAGTCCATCGATACGCGAATCCAGTCCGTGCAGGCTTATTACGGCCACGCCGTTGTCGTGCAAACAGGATATTGCGAGGGGATCTATATCCACAACCCGCTCGTGGTCGGCGTCGATTATCTGGTTGTGCAGACCAACCAGACAACTTGGCCAGGCTATGCGAACAACAAGGCGATGCTGCTGGGCCTTTGGGTGGGCAATGGTGAGGTAAATACCAACCTCGGTACCGTGCTTCTCGATAACGTGACAGATGGTTTCTTCACGGGTCTCGATATCACGCGCGACGGAGGCCCGAACACGGCGCAGACGCTCTTTGG
>PKZM01000175.1:0-5133 GCA_003133065.1 Acetobacteraceae bacterium | reverse complement strand
TTCGTCACCCCTGCGGTAGGAAACTACCCAGCCGGGATAGGCAGCAGCAAGGATCACGTATTTTCGGGCACGAACGGAGCCGTGCTGTTCCAGGTGAACAATGTCGCCAGCGCTGCGAACTTTTTGCGCCACCAGCCTGCCACCAGCTCCAATCCGCCGACGCTCTGCTTCGACGGCTCGGATGGCACGATCAATGGCGTGATCCAGACCAAAGGGGGCAGCCTGTTTATCAACGCCGCCGGCGGCACCAGCGGCAGCGGCAATATGATCAGCCTGATGAACACGCCGGGCGCGACAAACTGGGTGGTGGTGCAGAATGCCACGCACGGCAATCTCAGCCTGATCGAGACCAATACAGGCGGCCTTGGATTGCAACCGCAGGGCGCGCTGTATCTCTCGCCAAGCGGCGGACTTTTCGCGCCCGGGTTGCCTACCAGCAAGCCGGCCACCGGATCCAACCAGATCTGGAACAACGGCGGCGTGCTGAGCATCGCCTGAGAGGAGGCCTCTGCGATGGTGGCAAGCGAGATGCATCTGCTGTTTCAGCAGATGGGTGAGGTGCTGAGCGGTATCCGCGCCCTGCACGAGACGATCGGCATACGCCAGGCGCAGGCAGAGCAGTTGCACGACCTGTTGCGCGCCGATCTGGCAACGCTGCGGCGCGACCAACGGGAGCTGGAGGAGAAGGTCGATTGCATGGTCTGCATCGTGCAGAACGATGTACAGGCCCTGCGCGGCAACACCCAAGACACGGCGCGCTCGCTCGGCGCGCTGATGGTGGCCGTGGAGGCACTGAAACGTCCGCTGCTGGAAATAACGGCGCTGAAATCGCGTGTCGCCGGGATCTTCTTCGGCGCCAGCGTTCTGGGCAGCATCGCGCTATGGCTCGCCGAGCCGATATACCGCTGGTTTGTGGAACTCAAACTCTCGTCGCGGTGAATATAAATAGGTAAAAGTTCTTTGCTTCCTTGTTTCAAGAAAGACTAGCCGCGGAGCGGCAAAAGCAAAGGGTCTTCTTTTTCTGAAGAAAAAGAAGCAAAAAGACTTTTACCTGTTTGTTGGCATCAACAACATGCACAGGTGAAATGATGAAGGGCTTGCAGGTCTGGGTGAGGCAGCCGACGACGGTTGCCGGGATTTCGGCCGCATTGGGCACGCTGGTTGGCCTGGTGCTGCAACAATTGAGCTGGGGGCAGGCGATTCCCCTGCTGGCCGGCGCCGTCATGTCCATCCTGCTGCCGGATAACACGGCGGCAAAGGCGCAAGCGGAAACCCTCGCGGCCGCATTGGCCCAGAAAGTCATCGCAACAGGAGATAAATGATGATCCAATCGACGCGCCACCTGGCGCCCTTGGCCGCACTGTGCCTGTTGGGTGCGTGCAGCACCACCACCAGCACGCAGTCTGTAGGGAACGACCTTCAGGTTGCCCTCGATGTGGCCGCCACGGTGGAAGGCGCCTACGCGGCCCGGCCGACGGCGGACCCGAAGGTTGTGGCCGACCTCTCCCGCCTGCTGGCCGCGGCGCAGGCCGCCGTCACCTCGCTGCAGGCCTCGGGCACCGCCGGNNGGCACGGTGCAGCAGCAAAAGCATGTCGTCGCGGCCTGCTATCTGGGCTGGACGCTGGATGCGTTCGATTTCTTCATCATGGTGTTCGTGTTCGGGGATGTGGCGAAGCAATTCGGCATCAGCGTTACCTCCGTCACCTTTGCGGTGACACTTACACTTGCCATGCGGGCGCTCGGGGCCTTCATCTTTGGTCGCCTGGCGGACCGGTTCGGCCGCCGGCCGGCGCTGATAGCCAGCATTCTGGGTTTTTCCCTGCTGGGCTTCTGCACGGGCCTGGCCCCCAACGCGACCGTGTTCTTCATCATCCGCGCCTTGTTCGGCCTGGCGATGGGCGGTGAATGGGGGGTGGGTGCCTCTCTCACCATGGAGAGCATCCCCGCATCCTGGCGCGGTCCGGTCAGCGGCCTGCTCCAGGCCGGATACCCCAGCGGCTACCTGCTCGCTTCCCTGCTGTTCCTCGCCTACCCTTATCTTGGGTGGCGCGGCATGTTCATGGCGGGCGCCATTCCCGCGCTGCTGGTGCTCTATATCCGCAACAACGTGCCGGAAAGCCCGGATTGGGCCAGCCGTGTTCGGGAAGATGCACCCGAGCCCATCCTGGCCGTGGTGCGGCGTCACCTGAAGCTCACCCTCTATGCGGCCATTCTGATGGCTGGCTTCAACTTCTTCAGCCATGGCACGCAGGATATTTTCCCCCGCTATCTCACCGCGCAGCATCATCTCGGCCACGTGACGGTCTCCACCATCGCCATCATCTTCAATATCGGCGCGATGCTGGGTGGGGTGGTGTGCGGCACGCTCTCCCAGCGGATCGGCCGGCGGCTGGCGATCGGGTTGGCGGCCGGTTGCTCGCTGCTGTGCCTGCCGCTCTGGGCGTTTTCCACCACGCCGGTCTGGATCGGGGTGGGGGCTTTCCTGATGCAGTTCTGTGTGCAGGGCGCCTGGGGCGTGGTGCCGGTGCACCTGAACGAACTCTCTCCGGCTGCCATCCGCGGCACTTTCCCAGGCTTCACCTATCAGGCGGGCAATTTGCTGGCCGCGCTGAACCTGCCGCTGCAGAGCGGCATCGCGGCGTCGTTAGGCGGTGATTACCGCTGGCCGCTGGTGGGGGTGGCTGGCACGGCGGCGGTGCTGATCATCGTGCTGATGATTTTTGGGCCGGAAGCCAAGGACGTGCGTATGGGGCAGGTGAGCGCGCCGGAGGCGGTGCGGGGGTGAACGTCGTCGTTTCCAGGCGAGTGAGCTCAACCCAATCTTGTGATGTGAGTGGCAGTGTGGTTAGCGTACTCCCATGTAGGCATCCTGGCACGGACGCGATGACACTATCCCCTACCGTTTGGACGGCTTTTCTGGCTGGCTTAGCTTCGCCCGTTGGGCTTTATGCGCCGCCCGGGAATTACTTGGCGTATGTGGGTGACTACAGCGTGGCCAACAGTTTTGGGGTGGCTGGTCTGTTCCTGAGCCTAGCTTCATCTGATTCAACGATTACAAGTCAGCCCGAACAAACTTCTCTCGTCTTTGAGTAGCGGAGACGGCGATCAGGCGCCCCCAACTGATCATCAGGGCATGAAGGGGGCGGCCGAGATGCCGCCAGCTTTGCTCGCGGCTTTACTCGGTGCACCGCCGGTGCCCGGTCGTCCAATCGCCGCGATATCGCCAGGCGGTTTGCCTCTGCAATTGGGTATGGCTGCCCAGGTGCAGGTTTGGCAGGGTCAGTTCCCGCCGCCAGATGCGATCGAGCGTTACGAGAAGGTTCAGCCCGGCGCATTCAACCGGATCATTGCCATGGCCGAGTTGGCGCAAGCGACGCAGGCGACCGATACGAAACGTGCCCACGACAATTTGGCGGGTGATACGCGAAGAGGGCAATGGCTTGGGTTCGCCGTTGCAGTTTTGGCCATCCCGCAGCTTCTGTTTGTGCTGTCGTCGGCGCCCTCACCAGTCATTCACAGCTTTTCTGGGTCGCGGTGGCGTTTTTGAGTTTGCCAGTGATGGCCGTTGCCAACACGCTCGTGCAGAGCGCCAGAACCCCTTCGGCAAAGAATATATTGAAAGCGGCTCAGGCCATTCCCACAACCGCGCCAAAATCTTGATGGCTGATGTCGGTATGACAATCGCCTTCGGATGAGGCTGACCGGTACGCGGCCTGTCTCCTACTGGCTCGCCCAAATAATCCTATGCATCCACGCCACCTCCGAAAGATCGAACGAATAATCCGGGTGCTCCGGATTAAGGCTGCGTAGCTCGATCCGCCGCGCAGACCGGCGCACAAGCTGTTTCGCCATGGCCTCGCCGGTGGCCGTGCGCACCACCACGCGGTCGCCGCGGCGGATGGGGGCGGCGGGAGAGACCACCACCATGTCGCCATCACGAAAAACCGGCTCCATGGAATCGCCGGAGATCTCCAGCGCATAGGCATGCGGGTCGCCCACTTCGGGGATGCTCACCTCATCCCAACTGCCGCCCACCGGGTAGCCGCCATCGTCGAAAAACCCATCCCCCCCGGCCTGCGCCATGCCGATCAGCGGAATGCGCCGCGCCGGCAAGCGGCCGCTCGCAATCGCCCGCTCACCGGCCACCAGGTGAGAAAACACCTCCAGGCTTGCGCCGGTCGCTTCTAAAACCTTGGACAGGCTCTCCGTACCCGGCCAGCGCGCCCGCCCATCCGGCATGGTGCGTTTGGAGGGGTTGAACGTGGTCGGATCCAGCCCCGCCCTGCGCGCAAGCCCGGAGGCCGACATGCCATGCTCGGCCGCCAACGTGTCCAGCGCGCGCCAGATATCTTCGTGCTTCATCGTGCCGTCGAGTATGCTGGGATTAAAGGCCGTAGGCAATAGGAAATTACGCCTGAAACCACTTGCGCCCCAGAAAATAGCCCTCTAGGTTGTTCGTGTTATGTTCAACACACCCACCAGTTGGGCGCCCGCATGAATTTCCCGCAACAGCGTCACGCCGACTCACTCTGTGCCCCCGTTCAGGCCTCAACCCTCACGTGTTTCTGGACCATGCTCGTGTTGCAGCGGCGTCGCCATGGCGAAACACGACGTGGCAACGCGGCCGTTGCCAGGGCTCATAAACCCGACGCGACGCGTGCGAAGGGCAACACCGATAATACTATAGGGAAATATACCTTGGCGCAGCCATGCGGCCGCGTGGCCGCTTCCAGCGTCATCCCATCGGCCGGCATAGCCCGCCTGATCCCCACCATAAGCTGCCGCACCGCCGCTCCCATCCTGGGGGCGGCTTTTTTTGTATGTGAAAGGACCTGACCATGGCGTTCTCCCTCCGCAGCCTCTCCGTGCTCGCCTATGCCAACGGATTCACGCTCTGGCTCTACAAAGCCGGCATGGACGACCAGGCCAGCATCGCCGCACCCGGCTTCTTCGCCGGCGCCGGCGACATGCTGGCCAGCGGTGACATGCTGATGGTCTCAGCCAGGGATGGCGGGCGCATCCTGTCCATCCAGCAGGATCCGCACGGCATCTGCGCGGCGCCGTTGGTGTAGGCGGGGGCCTGGTAAATCGGCGTGGAGAGAAAGGCCAGGGGGCTCTGCCCCTGGACCCCG
>PKZM01000116.1 GCA_003133065.1 Acetobacteraceae bacterium | reverse complement strand
TAAAGATACCTCGCGTGCATCGAACCCTTCTTCCGCCGTGGCGGGGGGAGGGTTTTTTGTGGCCTGCACGGTTTTCGCGTTCCCATGGTGAGGAGGCTGTTATGGCAAGTGTTTCCAGGCGCGGCGCGATTGGGGCCGCCATGGCGGTGCCGTGGGGGCTGAGCGCGGGTGCGGCAGCCGCGGTGCCGGGGCTGGACCTTTCCACCCCGCGCGCGCAACTGACCGCGTTCATGAAACTGCTGACCAGCACAAAGCCGGAGACGGTGTTTTACTGGTATAGCGGCGTGATCGATGTGGCAGCCCCCGGGCACCCAATATGCCCGGTGATCGGTGTGGATACGCTGATACGCCGCAAGACGGAGCCGCAGCCCGATGGCAGCTTCCATGTGGTAACCTGGGAAGCGGATGTTTTTCACGCGGTGGGCGAATACGTGCCGCTGGCGCGGATGAAGAACCCGGTGACGGGCCGGATGGTGGAGCCGTTTCAGTTCCGCGAGGGCATGCTGACCTACGTATATTCCGAACATGCACGCACGCCGGTGGCGTTTACCGATAATGAAGCGGAGGTAAAGCGGCAAACGGAACGCCCCTTCGCCGCCAACTGGCGCCAGGTGGGTAATGAGATATGGATGACCCGCGAAATCTACGTGGATCTGCCCAATCCTCTGGACCCCGCCGTGTGGCGGCTGGAGAGCGAGGGCAAGCGCCTAAGGTTTTCCCTGGCCAGCACCCATACAGGTAAGGTGAGCGAACTGGCGGACCCCGCCATTGCCTGCGCGGCGTCCGCGTTTTCGCTATCCAGCATGGGCGGATGTTTTCCCTGGTTGATGATGGGCCAGGGCGGCGCGGTGCAGATGTGGCGCGCAACCGGGTTGAAGCTGCGCAGCGCCGCCGCGTTGCCGGCCCCCGTGCACGCGATGTTCACCCTGGCGCATCCGCGAATCTTCGACGATGTGCCATGGACCGATCATGAACTGCCATGGAGCGCCTACGCCCGCCTGCGTAAGCCCACCACATGATAAGGCGCCGGGCGGCCCTGGGCGGGGTGTTGGGGGCGTGTGCGGTGGGCGGGCAGCCGGCTTATGCTTTCAATCCCGCGGTCGTGCGGGATCGGGCATTGGCGTTTCGGAAATTGGCCTTCTCCCTGGATGATAGCGTTACCTACACATGGCTGCGCGGGCGGCGGTATGGGCTGCATCAGGGCAGGCTGTATCCGTTCTGGGATATGGTGGTCGGCACGATGCTTCGCGTGGCCGATCACGGCGGCGGGCGTTACGACGTGACCTCGATCAGTGCGAGCGTGTATACCGATGTGACCAGCGGGAAGAAGATCGAAAGCTTCGATAATCCGCTGACGGGCAAGCGTGTGAAGATCGGGTTCTTTCCCCCTGTGCCTCAGACGATCGGGTTTGGGCCGGAGGGACGGGTGGATACGCCGCGCGGCGTGCTGGCAGGGCTGGAGCGCACGGCGGTCACGGGGCCGGTGTGGGTGGAAGGCGACGACGTGTTTGTTGCCGGCGATACCATGCTGCACGGCGATCTGGATCATAGGCCCGTGCATGTGAATGATCTGACGACGTACGTGGGACGGCTACGGGATGTGATGGACCCGAAGCAGAGAAACCCGCCGGCGCGGATCATTTTCAATGATCTGAATACTTGGCCGCCCTGGCTGGAGATGGGTGATATCGAAGGTGTTTACGTCTCGCGTGCCTTCGGGCGGAAGGTGTTCGCGCTTGGGGATATGCCGGCATTGTGGGTGGCGGAGATGAACAGGCTGGTGCCGGGGATTGGGCGGGATCCCAGCTTTGCGCTCAGCAAGTAAGAAAGGTCTTCTTTTTTGAAAAAAAAGAAGCAAAAAACTTTTTACTGTTCGGGCGCNNGCATTCGGATCCACCGCGTTGCCGGCGAGCGCGCGGGCGTAAACGCCTTCCAGAATAGCCGCACTTCGGAACAGGGCAAAGCCGAGATGGAAATTCCAGTCGGTTATGGTCTCGTGGCCGCTGTGCTGGCGATAAATATCCAGGCACTCGGATTCGGTGAGCAGGCCGAGCGGTGACGTATCAATGCCCGCAAAGCCCGCATATTCCGGATCGATGTCGTGTGGCATGTGGAAACACAGACAGCAATAGGCGAGATCGGCGATCGGGTGGCCCAGGGTGGCAAGTTCCCAATCCAGAACGGCGATGATGCGCGGCTCCGATGGATGCAGCATCAGGTTCGCCTGCCGGAAATCGCCATGCACGATGGTGGCGGGCGTATCAGCGGGGATATGCGCATCCAACCACGCCATCAGAGCGGTCATCGCCGGCAGATGCTCCGCGGCCACAGCCTGGTATTGTTGCCCGAAGCGGCGGAGCTGGCGAGCGATGTAGTTGTCTGGCCGGCCGAAATCCTTCAGGCCGCAGCTTGCATAATCCACGCGGTGCAACGCGGCGAGGGTTGCGAACATGGCGGCCTGAACACGGGCGCGGTCGGGCAGGGCGAGAAGCGGCGATGTGATGTCGGGGAACAACCGCCCCTGGAGGAATTCCATGACGTAGAATTCAGTGCCGATGACCGCCACGTTATCGCAATAATGCACCATCGCGGCTACGGGAAAGCCGCAGCCGGCCAGCGCCGCCTGCACACGGTATTCCCGATCGACCTGATGGGCGGATGGCAGCAACGTGCCGGGGGGTTTTTTGCGAAGCACCAAGGCGCGCCCGGCCGATTCGATCAGGAACGTTGGGTTCGACTGGCCACCCTGGAATTGGCGCAGCGTGGCGGGTTCCGCAAAACCATCAATAGCTTGGGCCAGGTATGTGAAAAGCCGCGCTTCATTCAGGCGGTGCGCGGGCAACGGTGCGATCAGCCGAGGCGGTTGGGCTTCAGTCATGGCAGTTCTGTGCGGGCTGCGGCTTCTACCATGTTTGGGCGGCGGCGGCGTGATAGAGGCGGCGTGCGGAGCGGAGCAGAAGCGCGCCGGGCAGGCCAGCGCATACAGCCACCGCGGAGAGGGCAATGCCGACGTCTTTGGGATTGCGGAAGACATGATCGAGAAGAAAGCCAACGCTGTAGGGCCCCAGGCCCAATCCCAGCACGTTGCCGCATAACAGCGATACGGCAACCATTTGCCCGCGCAGCCGGTCTGGCGTGATGGCCACGAACACCGCGCTCATTACCCCGAAGCTGGACGACCCGGCAAAGAAGATCAGCGGCACACCCAGCAGTGCCAGCGTGGGGGTAGGTGCCAGCGGTGCCAGGGTGGCGATCGGCACCAGCAGAAACAACGCGCCGCCCGACATGACACGAAACGCCGCTTCCGCCGGCGTGTGGCGTGCCAGAAGCTGCGCCGCGAACCCGCCGCCCACGATGCCAGTTAATCCGCACAGCATGATCGGCACGCCCAGGGCCGCGCCGATCTGGGCGGGTTTCCATCCGAACCCGCGTGCGAAAATGCTGGGGCTCCAGGCCAGAACGGCGCTGGTGACGATGAACAACAGGCCCACGGAGACCAGCAGCCTGGCGAACAGGCTTGCATGGCCCATCAGATGCCATAGAACGCCACCTGGGCCTCCAGCAGCCTGCATACGCGCCCTAGGGCGCCTGGGCGGCTCCGGCAGCAGCAGCACGGCCAGGGCGACCGGCAAGCCGGCCGCGCCCACGAGAATAAATACCACATGCCACGGATGCAGGCTGCCAAGCCACCAGCCGATCAGCGGCATGGCATGTGCCGCCCCGCCGGCATAGGCGATCATGGTGCCGCCCAATACCAGCGCCAGCCCGGCGCCAAGGGCCACGCCACCGTTGAACACCGCGATCGGCAAGGCCACGTGCGCGGGATCGAACAAATCCGCGAGCAGCGACACCGCCGCGGGCACCAGGCATGCCTCGCCGACGCCAACACCCATGCGCGCCACGAACAGCCAGCCAAAACTATCGGCCAGGCCACACAGCATCGTCATCACGCTCCAGAGCACCACGCCACAGGCGATGAGCCTGACCCGATGCGTGCGGTCCGCCAGCCATCCGCTGGGCAGGCCCAAGACGCTGTAGAACATGCCGAAGCCAACACCTTGCAACAAGCCGATCTGGCTGTCGGTGAGAGCGAGATCGTGCTTGAGCGGCTCCACCAGCAGGCTCACGATCTGCCGATCCAGATAGTTCAGCGCGTAGGCAACGATCAGCACGGATACGGCGAACCAGCCCGCCCGCGTGCGGCGCTGCGCTGCGGCCGATGCCAGCATTGCCGCGCTGCTCATGCGGCACGATACGCGGCGAACGTTCCGCCCGTGCGCGCCATCTCCCGCAGCAGGGCGGCGGGGCGCAGGCCTTCATCCGCGGCCGCATCGGCATAACGGTCCAGTGCTTCGCAGATGGCGCGGGCGCCCACCAGATCGGCGTAAAAGCAGGGGCCGCCGCGCCAGATTGGCCAGCCATAGCCGAATACCCACACCACATCGATATCCGAGGACCGCGCGGCGATCCCTTCCTCCAGAATTCGCGCGGCCTCGNNGCGCGGGCGCGGGCCAGCGCTTGCACGGAGGGATCTGGCTTGGGCTCACGCGATCCATTTTCGTAGATGAAGTAGCCGCGGCCGGTCTTTTGGCCGTAATGCCCGGCTTCCGCCAGGGCATCGGACACCGGTGCGGTCACGCCGAGTCCGCGGCGGATCCGGTAGGCGACGTCCAGCCCGGCGAGATCGCCCATCGCAAAAGCGCCCATGGGAAAACCAAAGGTCAGCACAATGGAATCGACTTCCTGGGGACTGGCGCCTTCCAGCAGCAGGCGTTCGCATTCCGTGCTGCGCCGCGCCACCATGCGGTTGCCCACGAAGCCATCGCAATTGCCAACCACGACGGGGATCTTGGAGAGAAGTTTGCCCACCGCCAGCGATGTGGCCAGCGTTTGATAGGACGTGGCCGTGCCGCGCACGATTTCCAGCAGCTTCATCACATTGGCGGGCGAAAAGAAATGCAGGCCCACCACATCCTGCGGCCGGGATGTGGCGCCGGCAATGGCATCGATATCCAGCGTGGATGTGTTGGAGGCGAGTACCGCCCCGGGCTTTGCGAGTTGGTCGAGGCGGGCGAAAATGGACTTCTTCAGATCCATCTCCTCGAACACCGCCTCGATCACCAGATCCGCATCGCGCACCACATCCCAGTTGGTGGTGCCGTGGATCAGCAAAAGGCTGGTATCCATCGCTTCCTGCTGCAATGCCCCCCGCTTGACGGAGACGGCATAGGTGCCGCGCACGCGATCCAGCCCGCGCGATAGAAAGGCATCGGTGGTTTCCAGGATAGTGACCGGCATACCGGCATTGGCAAAGCACATGGCAATACCGCCGCCCATCGTGCCGCCGCCGATCACCACGGCGCGGCCGATGGCGGCGGGGCGGATATCGGCCGGCATGCCCGGGAGTTTGGAAGCTTCCCTCTGGGCAAAGAAGATATGACGTTGCGCCGCACTCTGATCGCCGCCGACCAGGCGCAGGAATAGCGCGGCCTCGGCGGCGATGCCCTCATCGAAGGGCAGGGTGAAGGAATTGCGCACCGCTTCGACGCAGGCTGCCGGCGCCTCCAGCGCGCCAAGTTTTTTCATGGCGAGTTTGGCGGCCGCCTCGAACGCGGCGGGATTCTCGCGGGTGGCAAGGATCTTGTCGTCCCGGTCGCGCACGCGCAGCAGGGGCCGGGCTTCCCGCAGCACCTGCCTGGCAAAAGCGATGGCGCCGGCGATAGAATCCTCGACGATGGCGTCGATGACGCCATCTTCCAGCGCTGCCTGCGCCGACATCGGTGCGCCCGACACGATCGCGGCCACGGCTTTCTCCGGGCCCAGCAGACGCGGCAGGCGCTGCGTGCCGCCGCCGCCTGGCAGAATGCCAAGCTTCACCTCCGGCAGCCCGATCAGCGTGCCGGCGGTGGCGACGCGGAAATGGCAGCCCAACGCCACCTCCAGCCCGCCGCCGAGTGCCGTGCCGAACATGGCGGCGATCAGCGGCTTGGAACTGGCCTCCATCGCCCCCATGATGTCGTCCGGCCCCGGCGGCATGAAGGTTTTGCCGAACTCGGTAATGTCGGCCCCGGCAAAGAAGGTTTTCCCCTTGCAGCCGATGACGACCGCTGAAACGTCCGCGTCTGCGATGGCATGTTTCAGTGCTGTGAGCAGGCCTTCGCGCACGGGCTGGCTGAGGGCATTTACCGGCTTGTAATCTGTGGTGATGATGGCTATGCCGTCTGTTACTGTAAGGTCGGTCACCTGGTTGATGGCAGGCATGGGCGGCTACCTCCGTGTAGAAAAAATCGGCGCCGGCAGCGGATACAAACGAGCAAGAGTTCTTTGCTTCTTTCTCTCACAAAAGAAANNTTTTGGATGTCGATAGTCTTTTTGTGGCATTAGGTTTTGAAAACGATCTTGCCTTGAACGGTGCGCGATGCCATTACACGCAGCGCTTCCGGGGCTTCATCCAGTGTATAGGTGTTGGAGATGAGGGGGCGAATCTTGCCCGCGCGCAGCCAGCCGAACAACTCAGCCGCGCAGGCGGCATGGGCCTCCGGCTCGCGCTGGGGAAAGCCGCCATACATCACGCCGATGATCGATGCGTTCTTCAGCAGCGGCAAATTCATCGCAAGGCTGGGCACCGTGCCCGAGGTAAAGCCCACAATCAGCAGCCGGCCGCGCCACGCAATGGAGCGGAAGGCCGCTTCCGTGTAGGGCCCGCCGACGGGATCTAGAATCACATCCAGCCCGGCGGGGCAGGTGCGCTTAATGGCGGCGCGCAAATCCTCGGTGGCATAGTTGATTACCGCGTCGGCGCCGTGCGCGATGCAGACGGCGAGTTTCTCGTCCGAGGATGCAGCGGCAACCACCCTCGCGCCCACGGCCTTGCCGATTTCCACAGCCGCGAGGCCCACGCCGCCCGAGGCGCCGAGTACTAGCATTGTCTCGCCCGGCTTCACTGTGCCGCGATCACGCACACCAAGCCAGGAGGTCGCGTACGCCATCATCAACCCGGCGGCGACTTCATAGCTGACATCATCGGGAATGGGCAGAGTCAGCTTGGCATCGGCCACAACTTCCTCCGCATAGCCGCCGAGGACGCATAATCCGATCACGCGGTCGCCGGGTTTGAAGGTGCTCACCGCTTCGCCCACGGCGATGACTTCGCCACCTACCTCCGAACCCGGCGTAAACGGCAGTTCAGGCTTCAACTGGTAGAGATTGCGGATGATGAGCGTATCGGGGAAGTTTACGCCGGCGGCGTGTACCTTGATCAGCACCTGATCGGGCTTTGGCACCGGGGGCGGCACTTCACGCACGCGCAGAAGCTCCGGGCCGCCCCAGGTTTCGCAAACAACAGCGCGCATCAGGGCGAAGCCCCGGGGCGGGACAGACCATCGGGTATCATGACATGGCTCCAGCTGCCATTGCGATGTGCATCCATGTTCAGTTGTGCCTTGAATTCCATGCGGCCTAGCTGATCCCGGTGTACCTCATCGGGCCCATCGGCTATGCGCAGGCAACGCTGGAAGGCGCAGGTGCGCGAGAGCCAGATATCGGCTACCCCACCGCCGCCGAACGCCTGGATGGCCCAATCGAACACCTTGCCCGTAATTTGTGGGGCAACGATCTTGATCATGGCAATTTCCGCGCGGGCCTGCTTATTCCCAACAGTATCCATCAATGACGCAGCGTGCAGGCAGAGCAGCCTTCCCTGGTCTATGGCGATGCGGCATTCCGCCACACGCTCGCGCCACAGGCTTTGCTCGGCAACGGGCTTGCCGAACGCTACACGTTCGTTCAGGCGGCGCACCATGCGCTCCAGCGCGCGCTCGGCCATGCCGATCGAGCGCATGCAATGATGGATACGCCCCGGGCCAAGCCTGCCTTGGGCAATCTCGAAACCACGTCCCTCGCCCAGCAGCATGTTGCTGGCGGGCACGCGGACATCTTTGAAGATGACTTCGGCATGTCCGTGCGGCGCATCATCGAAACCGAACACCGGCAGCGGCCGCTTCACGGTAACACCGGGATGCGGCAACGGCACCAGGATCATCGATTGCTGGCGGTGCCTGTCCGCGTTATCGGGATCGGATTTGCCCATGACGATCAGCACGCGGCAGCGCGGATCCAGAGCGCCCGATGTCCACCATTTATGGCCATTAATCACGTATGTGTCGCCATCGCGAACGATGGAGGTTTCAATATTTGTCGCGTCTGAGGAGGCGGTATTGGGCTCCGTCATGGCGAAGGCGGATCTGATTTCCCCCTCCAGCAGGGGCATCAGCCAGCGCGTCTTCTGTTCGGGCGAGCCGTACCGCACCAGCACCTCCATGTTGCCAGTATCGGGGGCCGAGCAGTTCAGAGCCTCGGGTGCGAATTCGCAGCGGCCGGTGATTTCGGCAAGAGGTGCGTATTCCAGGTTGGTGAGGCCCGCACCCAATTCGGTATCGGGCAGAAACAGGTTCCACAAGCCGGCCGCCTTTGCCTGGGCCTTGATGTCCGACAGAAGCCTGATCGGCTGCCAGCGATCCGTGGTTTGCACGGTGGCCTCATACAGGGCCATCTCGTTTGGATAGACGTGTTCGGCCATGAAATCCAGTAGGCGGGCACGCAGCTTTTCAACTTTCGGTGAATATGTCAGTGTCATGTCAAGGCTTCCGATACGGGCTTTACGGGTGGGGCTAGAATACCTCGAACAAGCCAGCAGCCCCCATGCCGCCGCCAACGCACATCGTGATCACTACGTATTTTGCGCCACGGCGTTTGCCCTCGATCAGCGCATGGCCTACCAGCCGCGCGCCGGTCATACCGTAGGGATGGCCGATGGAGATGCCACCGCCATTCACGTTCAGCAACTCGCCGGGAATGCCAAGTTTATCGCGGCAATAGATCACCTGCACGGCAAAAGCCTCGTTGAGTTCCCAAAGGCCGATATCGTTGATGCCAAGCCCGAAGCGGCGCAGCAAGGCGGGGATGGCGAAGACCGGCCCGATGCCCATTTCGTCAGGCTCCGTGCCCGCGGCCGCCATGCCGACATAACGCCCCAACGGGTGCAGGCCCAACCTTTCGGCGCGTGCGGCTTCCATCAGAACGCTCGCCGAGGCACCGTCGGATAACTGGCTGGCGTTACCCGCGGTGATGACCGCATCAGGTCCACGTACGGGCTTTAGGGCCGACAGTCCCGCAAGCGAGGTATCCGGGCGGTTGCCCTCGTCACGGGTCAGGGTGACGTTTCGCTTGAAGCTGGCGTCGGATTCCTTGTCAGCGACCGCCATCACGGCGCTCACGGGGAATATCTCCCGGTCGAATCTGCCTTCATTCTGCGCGGCCGCAGTACGTTGCTGCGATTGCAGGGCGTATTCATCCTGTGCTTCGCGGCTTATGCCGTAACGGCGGGCCACCGTCTCGGCAGTGTCAAGCATCGCCATATAGGCGTGCGGGACCATGTCGATGAGCTCCGGATCTTCTTCCGTGCGCATTGCTGGCGTTTGGACCGTGGAGATGGACTCCATGCCGCCGGCGAGCACAACATCCATCCGGTCGACCACGATCTGTTTTGCCGCGGTGGCAATCGCCATCAGGCCGGATGCGCATTGCCTGTCGATCGACATGCCGGAGACGGTAACGGGCAGGCCCGCACGCAATGCCGCGTTGCGGCCGATGGATGCCTGGCCGCCCTGCTGAATGGCGGCGCCCATGATGCAATCATCGATGCTGGCGGGATCGATGCCAGCGCGTTCAACCGCGGCCTTGATGGCATGCGCACCTAGTGTGGGCGCCAGTGTGGCGTTAAATGCGCCCCGATAGGCGCGGCCGATCGGCGTGCGTGCGGTCGCAACGATAACGGCTTGCCGCATGGTTAATCCCTTCCAACTGCGCAGCCCGCTGGCAGGCGAACACTGCAGAATCCTGCTTCGCTGACCATCTGGGGGCCGCTTGACCGAACTTTCTCATAGAAGATGTCACTATGCAACCAGCATGGCGGGTCTTCAGCGCAATAACTTTCTCAGATACGGCAGAGTTAACCATACCCAACGGCTACTTTCGACATAGGTGGGCCGCGACGGGCACTTATCTCTCCGCATGAATTGACGGACGGCCTCACTGTGGTAGTGATGGCGAAAACTTGGCGCTGCAAAGGCACCAGCCGCTCGCGCTGCGCAACACGCAACCGGCGAAGGCCACCGTGAGGCAATAACCACGAGACTGGAGGATGAAATGTGGACTTTCGGCGATATACTGGACACCGTGGCTGAGGCGGCAAGCCCGGACGCCCCGGCTTTTTGGCATGATGGAAATCTGACCACCTGGCCGCAGGCAAAGCGCCGGATGGAGGCTTTGGCCAGGGGGCTTGTTGCCCGCGGCGCGGTGCGTGGCGATAAGGTGGGTTTTTACCTACGCAACAACGCTGCGTACGGGGAAATGACGGGCGCCTGCTTTCTAGCCTCTCTGACGCATATCAACGTGAACTACCGCTATAGTGCCGATGAAGTGACGTATATTCTGGACAATGCGGATGCCGTGGTTTTGCTCTACGATCAGGAGTTTCGCTCCGTCGTGGACGAGGTCAGGCGGCGTTTACCAAAGTTGCGGTGTTTTGTGGAGGTGGGCGATCCCGCCGACACACCGGAGTTGGCGGTGAACTTCGAAAGCCTGGCTGGCGCGCAGCCGCCAGGTGCGGAATTGCCACAGCGTTCGCCACAGAACCAGTTGATGATATATACGGGCGGCACGACGGGCATGCCGAAGGCCGTGGTTTTCCATGAAGGTGACCTGGCGCCCTATCTTTTCGAGTGCAGCACACGTTTCGGCAGTCATCCGCCGCAGACGCTGGCGGACGTGGCCGAGATGGTGCGGCTGCAAGGAATCGGCGGGCGAAGGTTCTTTCCGGTTTGTCCGCAGATGCATTCCACGGGTTTTTTTGTGACCATCTGGACGATGCTGACGGGCGGATGCATTA
Source organism: Acetobacteraceae bacterium (assembly GCA_003133065.1). Lineage (GTDB taxonomy): Bacteria > Pseudomonadota > Alphaproteobacteria > Acetobacterales > Acetobacteraceae > BOG-908. The sequence continues at coordinate 28,833 of PKZM01000116.1, read as the reverse complement.
TCACCACATCGGGCCGGACGTTGGATCCGCAGCGCGTATGGCAGGCCGCATCCGCCGCTCGGGCAACCAACATGGCCATTGTGGGCGATCCGTTCGCGCGCCCGCTACTCGCCGCGCTGGATGCATCGCCGGGTGCATATCCGCTGGACTGCCTGGAGACCATCGGTTCCTCCGGCGCCATGTGGAGCGCCGACGTCAAGGCGCGGCTGCTGGAGCATCTACCGCACGTTCAGCTTCTTGACGTGATATCCTCCACCGAGTCCATTGGCGTCGGCGCGGCGGTGACTACGCGCGAGACCAAGGTGGCGACGGGAGACTTTGCGCTGGGCGTGAACGCTATCGTCATAGACGATGAAAACAGACCCATGCGGCCGGGGTCCGGCATTGCCGGCCGCGTAGCCGTTGGCGGCGGGATGCAGCCCGTTGGCTACTACAAGGACCCGGAAAAGACACGCCGGACGTTTCCCCTGATCGATGGCGTGCGCTATTCGGTTCCCGGCGACTACGCCATGCTGGAGGCAGACGGAACGATACGGCTGCTCGGCCGCGGCAGCAGTTGTATTAATACCGGCGGTGAGAAAGTGTTTCCCGAAGAGGTGGAGGAGGCGCTGAAGACGCATCCTGCCGTGCAGGATGCGCTGGTGGTCGGTCTGCCGGACCCGGCCTGGGGCCAGGCCGTCACCGGGGTGGTATGTCTGGCGCCGGACGCAAACTTCGATCATGCGCTGTTGCGTGCGCATGTGAAATCCCGTCTGGCGGGGTATAAGGTTCCCAAGGCGATCGTGGTCGCCGATGTGGCCCTGCGGGGGCCGAATGGAAAGGCCGATTACAAGGCGGCGGCGGCGTGTGCGGTGCGGCTGGTGGGGTGAAGGAAGGTCTTCTTTTTTTCAAAAAAGAAGACCTTCCTTCAAAACCTCACCTTCAGCGTCACCGCCACTGTTCGCGGCGGCGCCTGTTCCTGTGCATCACCAATGCCGGCCGCAGCGATCCGGGCGATATAATACGTAGCCTGCGCAAGGTTCTTGCCCCAAAGCTGAACACTGTATTTGCCGTTCGTGTGCGTCCAAAGAACGGAGGCGTTAACCAGCGTGTAGGCCGGCTGAATCAGCCGGTTATCCGGCTGCCAAAAATAGCCGTCGTTGTAGACTACTGACCCCGACGGGCTGAACGTGCCGTATTGTGTATCGAACACGTAGCTGGCGCTGACCGATGCTGTCACCGGCGGCGTATTGGGCGTGTGCCGGCCAGCGGCGTTGATGAGTGGGAGCGCAGCGCCGTTGGTGGCGATCGGCCCATCATTGGGGTCGTTGGTGTAACGCCCATCGAGGTAGGCGAGGCTGGCGTTGATCGTGAGGCCATCGGCCGGCACCAAAGTCAGGTCGCCCTCAACGCCCTTGGTATGGGCGGCTGCGGAATTGCCCACGATCGTTCCGCCGAAGATTGGTATGAGCACCTGGATATCCTGGTAGTTGTAGTAGAAAGCGTCCAGGTTCAGGCGGGCGTGCTTGTCGAGAAACTCGCTTTTGATGCCGATCTCGGTCGAGTCGAGGATTTCCGGCTTGAAAGTGTTGCCGGGTGCGAGAAGGTTGAAGCCGCCGCTCTTGAAGCCGCGGTTATAGGAGGCATAGGCCATGATATCTTGGACGATCTCACGGTCGACAGCCAAGCGGTAGGTTAGCCGATCCACAGCCTGCGACTCAGTATATAGTTTCGGCGCGGATTCGTAGAAAGTCTGACCCTCGTTGGTGTAGCGCAGCCCAGCTGTAAAATTGGTGTCGAAGAGGGTCGCCGTCGCCTGGCCGAAGCCGGATTCGGATTCCGTGACCTGCTTATCCGAAACTTGAAGCGTATTGTCGATATACACTTCGGGGTAGGCGCCGGTTCCCTTGAAGTAGTATGAGCCGAGAAGCCATTTCAGCCAGCCGCCTTCCTTGCTGACGAGTTGCAGCTCCTCGGATACGTTATGCGCGTGATCGTTGAGGATAACGTCGGCGATTGGCAGCGGGGTTACGTCATCGTCGAACGGATAGACCACGTCTGTCTGGCGGTAGGCGGCAATGTCGACCAGGTTCATGAAGCCGAGATCCTGGTTGACGGTGAGCGAAACGCCGCCGGTGTTGACACGGTTGCGCGTGTTCAGATCCTCGTCGGCGTTGTAGGCACCTGGATAGCCGGCGCCGGTGAAAGGGGAGACGGTGCCTTGCGGCTTTTGGTAGGCGTTGGTTTCCACATCATGGGCATAGTCGATGCTGAAGGTGATCTTCGTGCCATCCTGGGGCTTGAACAGAAGCTTGGATCTGAGATCGATATTGCCAATGGCTTCACGGAATGTCGGTGCGCCGGTGGTCAAGTTGGTGCCGTAGCCTTGACCCTGGTTGGCGTACATTACCGCTATATCGCCGGCGAGCGTGTTGGTGATCGGGCCGGTGGCGTAGAGTGATGTGGTTACCTTATCATAGCTGCCGAAGCCGACGGCCGCTTCCGCGTAGGGTGTCTGGCTGGGATCCTTGGTGATGATCTGTATGACGCCGCCAGTGGCATTGCGGCCGAACAGCGTCCCTTGGGGGCCTTTGAGCACTTCGATCCGTTCCACGTCGTTCAGCGAGAACAGATTGGCTTCGGGTGCTGCGATGTACACGCCATCGACATACATCGCTACCGATTGCTCGGAACTGGGATCGAACAGGTTGGATCCGACGCCGCGTATATAGGGATTGCCCACGTTGGCGGCATTGTTGATGATCAGCCCGGGCACCGCGGCCGAAAGATCGGCAGTGCTGGTGATCCCTTTGGTGGCCAGTGTTTTCGCGCTGAGCGCCGTGATAGCAATGGGCACCTTCTGGACGTTGACGCGCCGCTTTTCCGCGGTAACGACTATACTCTCGATCGCGCGGTTAATGTGCGGGCCCGGCTGATCCGGCGTGGCGGGCGGTGCCGGCGGTGTTTGCGCGCGCGCGGGCGTTCCGGTTGCCAGCGTAATCCCCAGGCAGCACGCCGCATGGGCGGAGGCCAAAAGCACGCGTTTCCCTGATCCGTTATGCACGGTCTGCATCATCCCCCCTGTGTTTGCGGCAGTTTTCTGCCGATTGGCGGGGATGCTGGCATAGAAGGTGTCACTCTGCAACCTAATTATCGAGGCATCTGCAACATTCTATCGCGGGCACGGGGCGCGAGCTTACGCTGCACCGCAGCGTTCATGCCGCATGGCACAACGCCTTTCGTGTTTGGAGAAGAATTCCGTTGTGCTCGCGACGGTCAACGGGAGTCCGGCGTGTGGCCCTACTCAGACGCCATCTTGGCCCGTTTGGCGGCTTGTATACGCGGGGCGGGCAGGATGTGGGTTGCCGGGTGGAATGTCTGGCCGCAGGCGGTATGGATCAGTTGCACCGGGGATCGATAGCGTTGGCTGAGCCAGGCATCGGACCAGTCCTGCAAGGCAACCAGCACCCCATAAGTGTCTAGCCCCTTGCCGGTGAGGCGGTAGCCGGGACCACCGGGGTTGCCGGGCTCATCGGTGCGGCGCAGGATGCCGGCATCGATCATGCGGGCCAGCCGGTCAGAGAGGATATTGGCCGATATTCCCGTCAGCGCGCGAAAATCGTTGAAGCGGCGGATCCGGGTGAAGGCGCATACCAGCAGTTCCACGCCCCATTTGTCGCCGAACAGGTCGAGGCTTTCACCGAGCATCCCCAGGCTGGAGGATATGTGATCGCTGGTGATGATGGAGCGGCGATGCAGTGCCTGCTTGACCGGCTTCTGCTTCAATTGCGCCTGGATGACCTTCAGCCGGATGTCGCGCGCGCCGGTGACCGCGCCGCAGGCCTGGCAGCGCAATTCGGGCGCTATAGCGCCGCCGCCCATGATCTCGGCCAGGCCGGACAGCCCGTCACCCGCATGGCTGTTCCAGTTCTGTTCCCAGCGGATCATTTGCACGATCACCGGCCCGAAGGCCCGGCCCATGTTGGTCAACTGGTATTCGTGGCGTGGGGGCCGGATGCTGTAGGGGAGTTGGATCAGCAGACCCTGGTCCAGCAGGGTGCGCAGCCGCATGGTGGCTAGCCGACTGGCCAGCCCGGTGCGCTCCCGCAGATCGGAGAACCGGCGGTGCCCCAGGAACGCCGCGACGATCAGGCTGAGCGCCCAACGATCACAAATCACGTCCGCGCCCTGGCGCACCGCCGTGATTATCCCTTCAATGGCGATGGCGGCGGCAGGGTCGATCGTCGAACGGGTCACGAACCATATTCTCGCCGGCGAGGGGTAAATTGCAAGCCGGTTGGGGTATGGGGCGGGTAAACTGGTCCTAGGCGGGATGGGCGTGTAGCTTTGGGCGCACATGGCTACGCGCAAAATTTACGCCAAACAGGTTGCACAGTGACACCCAGTATGGGATGATCGTGCCTCACGCCGCGCAAACCGGCGCAAAGCGGAGAACATCATGGCGGACCCGGTGATAGTGCAAGGTCGTCCAAGCCCATCGGTGCAGGAGGTGCTTGCCACCGATATTAATCCGGCACCGGCGGTCATGCTGAACGAATCGCCAGCCTGCGGGCTCGGCACCGCGGATGTGAGCATCGAGCGGTATTTCTCGCGCGCCTGGCATGATGCCGAGGTGGGCAAGATGTGGCAGAAGGCGTGGCAGATGGCCTGCCGGGTGGAAGACATCCCCGATGTTGGCGATCACATCGTTTATGAAATCGCCATGGAGTCGCTGATCGTGGTGCGGTCAGCGAAAGATGAGATCAAGGCCTTTGTCAACGCGTGCCTGCACCGGGGCACCACGCTGCGCACCGAGGGCGGCTGCGTGCAACGTTTCCGCTGCCCATTCCATGGCTACACCTGGTCGCTACAGGGCAAACTGATCGACCTGCCGGCTTCATGGGATTTTCCACAGGTTAAGGAATCGGAATTCAGCTTGCCCGAGGCGCGGGTGGGCGTTTGGGGCGGGTTCGTCTTTGTCAACTTCGATCCGAATTGCGAGCCGCTGGAGACATACCTGGAGGTACTGCCGGAGCATTTCGAGACGTTCCGACTGGAAGACCGCTACAAGGCCGTGCATGTTGCCAAGATTATGCCATGCAACTGGAAGCTCTCCATGGAGGCGTTCATCGAGGCCTATCACGTGTCCTCCGCGCATCCGCAGACGCTTTCCTATTATGGTGACCAGAATACGCAGTACGATGTTTGGCCGGGCGTGCGTCACATCAATCGCATGATCAGCGTGCAGGGCATTGCCAGTCCCGCGCTGGACGATATCACACCGGAGCTCACAATAAAGCATATGCGCCGCGACGTGCCGTTCTACGGCGGCGCACCGATCGAGGTGGGGCCGGAGACGACAGCGCGCGCGGAACTGGCCAAGCGCGCACGGGAAAAGATCAGCAAATCCTCAGGGCGCGACATGTCGGGCCTATCCGATACCGAATCGCTGGACCTGATCCAGTATTCGGTGTTCCCGAATTTCGTTCCGTGGGGCGGGCAGGCGCTGCCGGTGTGCTATCGCTTTAGGCCCTATGGCGATAACCCCGAAATGTCGGTCATGGAAATCATGTTTCTCTTTGCCAAGCAGCCGGATGGCAGCCATCCGTCGCCAGCCAAGATCCGCTGGCTGGGCGTGGACCAGCCCTGGGCGGATGCGCCGGAGCTTGGCTCGGCGGCACGCATTTCCGACCAGGATACGGACAATCTTAAGCGTATCCAGCGCGGCCTGCGCGCGACGAAAAAGCCGGGTGTAACGCTCGCCGTATACCAGGAAAGCCGGATCCGGCATTTCCACGCAACACTCGACGCCTACATGGCGCGCTGAGGCAATAACACCCTGGAGGAGGAAACACGATGAACCATTTGTTCTCGCTTGAAGGCCGCACCGCGCTGATTACCGGCGGGTCGCGCGGATTAGGCGAAATGATTGCCGAGGGCTTTCTCAAGGCCGGGGCGAAAGTGTATATATCCTCGCGCAAGAAGGCCACCTGCGATGCAGCTGCGGATCGGCTTTCCGCTTTCGGCACGTGTATTTCGCTGCCCAACGATGCCGCGGGTGCCGCCGGCGCGCGAAGCCTGGCGGAGCAATATCTTGCTGCTGAACCGACGCTGGATATCCTGGTGAATAATGCCGGGGCCGCTTGGGGCGAGGAGTTCGCGGTGTTCTCAGAAAGCGGCTGGGACAAGGTGATGAACATCAACCTCAAAACGCCATTCTTCCTCACGCAGGCCCTGCACGGCGCGCTGAAGGCGGCGGCAACGAAGGGCAAGCCCGCCAAGGTGATCAATATCGCCTCCATTGACGGACTTTCGATCAACATGCAGGAAACCTATTCGTATGCCGCCAGTAAGGCCGGGTTGGTGCACCTGACCAAGCGCATGGCCATGCGGCTGATTGACGACAATATCGTGGTCAGCGGCATCGCGCCGGGTGCCTTTCCATCGGATATGAACCGCATCGCACGTGACAATCCCGAGGATGTGGCCAAGTTGATCCCGGCGCATCGCCTAGGTGATTCCGCGGATATGCAGGGGGCGGCGGTGTTTTTAGCGTCTCGCGCGGGGGATTATGTGGTGGGGTCGATGCTGGTGTTGGATGGGGGGTTGACGTGGCATAGGTAGGAATACTGTTTTTTTGAAAAAAAGAACCAAAAAACTCTTACCACTTTGCGTGTCGGCTTTTCCCAGCATGTCGGATCGGTGGGCGAGGCGGGTTTACAAAAGTTTCGTCACTATTCTTCCAAAAGAAAGAGGCCTTTCTCTTTTTTAAGGACTTGCCAGGCATGACCGAGCTTATAGACAGGCGAACACTGGACTTTTTTCTCTACGACTGGCTCGGGCTCGATACGATTCTGGGCCGTGACATCTACGCTGACCACACGGCCGAGACCGTAACTGCGATGCTCGATTCAGCGACGCGCATGGCCGAGGGCGCGTATCTGCCGTGCTTCAAGAAGGCGGATCGTGACGAGCCCTATCAGGATGATGAGGGCGCTCATGCGATCCCGGAACTGAGAGGCCTCATCAAGGCCTATGCCGAGGCAGGCTTTCTGGCGGCGGCCTTTCCGCAGGAACAGGGTGGGCTTGGCGTGCCGTTCATGGTGCAGACGGCGGCTACCGCCATCTTCTCCGCGGCCAATGTGCCGCTACTGAGTTATTCCACCCTCACCGTTGGCAATGCGCGGCTTATCGCGCGTTTCGGCACCCCCTCGCAGCGGGAGGTGTTCGTCACCCCGCAGGTGGATGGACGATGGACCGGCACCATGGCGCTGTCGGAACCGCAGGCCGGTTCGTCGCTGGGCGATATCATCACGCGCGCGATAGAGGATGGCGAGGATGAACTGGGGCCGCGCTATCGCCTGTTCGGCAACAAGATGTGGATTTCCAGCGGCGATCACGATGCATCCGACAATATCGTTCATCTCGTTCTGGCGAAAATCCCAGGGCCGGATGGCAAGCCCGTGCCCGGCGCCAAGGGTATTTCCATTTTCATTGTGCCGAAGATCATCCCCCCCGAGGCGGGTGGCGGAGTGATCCGCAACGATGTTGCGTTGGCCGGCCTTAACCATAAGATGGGTTTCCGCGGCACCACCAACACGCTGCTCAATTTCGGAGAAGGCACGCGCTTCCGGCCGATGGGGCAGGCGGGCGCCATTGGCTGGCGCATTGGGCAACCAGGCCAGGGCTTGCCGATCATGTTCCATATGATGAACGAGGCTCGCATCGGCATCGGCCTCGGNNGGTCGGTTGCCGGGCGCGCGCGATCCGGCATCACGGCCGGTGCCCATCGTCCAGCATGCCGATGTGAAGAATATGTTGCTGGCCTGCAAAGCCTATTCGGAGGGTGCGCTGGCGTTGCTGCTGTATTGCGCCAGGCTGGTGGATGAGAGTCAATGCGCCCCGACGCCGCAGCAGCGCGAAGAGGCCGCAGCGCTTCTGGCTCTGCTGACACCGGTCGCAAAGACCTGGCCATCGGAATATGGCTTGGCGGCCAACGATATCGCCATTCAGGTGCACGGCGGTTACGGCTACACACGGGATTACGATGTTGAGCAGCTGTATCGGGACAACCGGCTCAACCCCATTCACGAGGGCACAACGGGTGTTCAGGCAATGGATCTTGTGGGGCGGAAAATCTTGCGCGACACAGCCGGCGCTGTGGGGCTTCTGACGCAGCGCATGGAGGCCGCGATCGCCGAGGCGCACCCGATTCTGGCCGAGGAAGCGGCCAGCTTGCGGAATGTTATGCGGGAGCTTCAGGCGTGTCAGGATATTCTGGCGCAAGAAAATGCCCAGGCCGAGGCGCTGGCCAACGCTACGTGCTTTTTGCGCGCGTTCGGGCATATGGTGATGGGGTTTATTTGGCTGAGCATCGCGAGCAGTGCCATCAGGCGTAATCCGAGTCCCGTTCTCGTGCAGGGGAAGTTGGCGGCATGCCGATACTTTTTCGCTTTCGAAATGCCGAAGGTGGTGGCATGGCTAGCACCAGTGGCAGCGAGGAGCAGGCTGACCTTGGAGCTGCAGGAAGCGTGGTTATGAAGGAAGGTCTTCTTTTCTGTAGAAAAGACGCAAAAGACGTTTGACCCGTGGCGCGCGATTCGCCGGCAGCGTGCGCAAAGTGTCAAAAGTCTCTTGGTTCTCTTTTTCAAAAAAGAACATTTTCCCTACTCTATCAGTGTTGATGGAAACACGGCTGCCCTCTTTCCAAGAAATGCCTGCACCCCCTCCGCAAAGTCGGGGTGTCGCGTGCACGCGACCGTCGCCTCCGCCTCTGCCGTGAGCTGTGACGAGAACGGCGTATGGCCGGCTGCGTTAATCAGGCGCTTGGTCGATACGGTCGCAAGTTGCGGGGCATGGGCCAGCCGCCGTGCGATTTTGGCCGCTTCCGCATCCAGCTCGGCCGCGCCGACAATCTTGTTGAGGATCCCAAGGCGGTAGGCCTCGGCCGCATCCAGTCTGGCCGCGGTCAGCATCAATGCCCGCGCGGTGCGTGTGCCTACCACTTGCGGCAGCAGGATGCTCAATCCGCCATCTGGGCTGAGGCCTACACGTTGATGCGCGAATACCATGCTGGCGGTCTCGTCGCCAATGGCGTAGTCGGCGGCGAGAACGTAAAGCAATCCGGCTGCCGCAGCCGCTCCCCGCACCCGGGTCACTATCGGGCGGTCGAATGCGGCGATGGCTTCAACGAGGCTGCCCACCACGGCGAGCCGGCCGGCAAATTCGGCCTGCCGGGAAGCAATATCCTGCTCCAGGGTGCGGGCGAATGCATTGAGATCGCCACCCGCCGAGAATACCGGACCATTGCCGGCAAACAGAATGCATCGCACGGCCGGATTGGATTGCGCGGCGAGCAGCAGTTTTACCATGCCGGGAACTGCTTCGGTCGGCACCGCGTTACCTTGTTCGGGTCTATTGAAGGTCAGTTGTAACACGCCCGTGCTGAAATCAACCAGATAGGAGGCGTCTTGTGGAACTTCGAACATCGCTGGTCTCCCATCCGCGTGTATCTGGGTCGGGAATCAAGGGTTAAACGGCGCAGTCGCACTTTATGTTGCGGGCGTAACGCCAGTCTTCTTCCATAAAACTGTTTATGCCCGCGCACGGAGCTGTAGGCAATATGGCTCTGCACATGCCCGGTACTCATTCTTTCGCGTATCTGTTCAGCATAGGCGTTCGATGGAGACATTACATGCAAAATGGACATCATTGGTGAATCGCGCTCTTTCCTTTTTCCGGATATTCGGGAGTTTCAGCGGTCTTTGGCCTCGCTGTGCTGCACTCATGGCGCTGGGGGCGGCCGCGCCGGGCGTGGTTCACGCCACTCCGTTCCACAGTGTTTTCTATCATCGCCTGCAAGGCTCGTTTTGGGCGGAACTGGCGGACGACACAGGCGCGCGTCCCACGCCGCGTGAGCTCGCCATCGCGTCCATCAACGATAACTTCAAATCCATCCGGTCGCTGGGTTTTGATACGGTCACAATCGGGTTGCCGGATAGTGATAACTGGGTGTCTCAACATGGCGGGGGCTTCAGCTACGATCCCAAAAGCTCCGCTTCTGGCAGGCCACAATTTGCGGTGGCGCAGGAAATCGTACTGCGCATCGCCGCTGCGGACCATCTGAAGGTGATATTCGCCATCGGCTTTAGCAATTATCGCCGTAGCACGGACGGGCGGTCTGCATGGGCCGGTATGGCGGATGAATACGGTTCAACCAGCACGCCCAAAGGCGCCTATGATTTTCTGCATGCGCTGATCGACCCGACGGGGTTTTACGGCACGGGCCTCACCACGACCAAGCTGGCGAACATAGGGCTGCAGGACGGTCCGGTGCGGTCGCATGTGGGGGATACACGCGTCGTGGGATGGAATTTCGCCGGCGAATGGAGCCCCGCCATTGTTAACCGGGACTCGCACATCCATACGCATGAGCACGTGTTCAAGAAATACTGGAACTTCTTTTATGGCCTCGTTCATTATCACGGCGCGAGTAACGCTTTTGCTGCCACCTATCTGATTGGGGAGCCAGGCGGCGGGGAGGCACAGGTGAAGAACATCAAGGCGTTCAAGCAATGGTTTGCGCCCGGTTCCGGTATCCGGCAGCCGGATCTGGTGGGGGTTGAATTTTACTGCAACGGCCGCACCGATCCTGCCGGCATCGGGGCGGAGTTGAACGAGATGGTGGATGCCATGGAGAAGGCCGACCCGGGCCACTATCCGGATGATTTCATGATTTCCCCCGCGCATGTGTTCCTGGCCGAGGGCGGCACGGACGAGGCCACTTCGCCGGCGACAGGCACTTTCTTCCAGGATGTGTTTCACGTGCTGACGGCGCGTGATCTGGCCGGTATTCAGCTTTGGGTGAGCGATACGCTGGCGGATGCGCGTGATGCGTCCGGAAAACTCACCGTTGCCGTCGCCACGCCGGCCTATGATCTTTTCACGACACGGTTTTCGCCCGCGGGCGAGCGCAGCTACAAGCCGTTGGCCGATGGCGTTTCGTGGCACGGCGGCATTGTCAAAGGCGGTTCCTATGCGGATCCGGAGAGTTTCACCTCGTCACGCGAAATACGCCCCGCCGCCTATGGATCGTGGACCTATACCGGCTTAACCGAGAAGGGCCGCCAGGTCCAGCAAGCCCTATCCGCCCCTTAGAGCGCCTTTCAAAACCTGCCCTGGCGGCCATCTGGCGCCCGTCTTTTGCGCTCCGGTGCTCACGGCCCCCAAACGGCCGCTCCGCNNCCGGTGCTCAAAAACGAACGCCATCTGACTCGCCATGCCAGGTTTTGAAAGGCGCTCTTAGTGCTGCCAAGGCTCACGCGCCCAAAGTATCAAAAGTTTTTTGGTTCTTTTTTTCAAAAAAGAACATCTTCCTTCTCCTCCGCCCCTCGGCGATGATCCTTATTCGCATGCCCTGACCCCACGGATTCGCATTTGGCCGAGACAGAAACGGAAATTGCCGTCCCCCCGCCGCTCAAGGCGCTCGGGGGCTGGGCACATGCGGACTGGTTCAGCGCCGCCGTGCTTCTGGATGAGGAGGTGGTTGGGATCACCTTGCCCAAAGTGGCGGGGACGCGAAAGCAGGTGTTTCGTTTGGTGGAGCGCGCCAGGCCGGGCGCGCCCCGCCCGCCGGGGGGTGGGCGCGTGCCGGCTACGGCTGCACGGTCCATCTCCGCCAGGCTGGGGCAGGTGCTCGAAACATATGGCGTTACCACGGCCGCTGCCTTCGGGCGGAGTCGGCTTCTATATGATCCCGCGCCCACACTGTTCTTCGCGGAACTGCCTGCCAAGAACCTCAAGGCCCGCGCGGCCAATAAATTGCGGCAGGAGTTGATCCAGATTGGCCTGCGCGGCTGCATCGTGCAGATCGAACGCGCCCGCCTGATCGCGATGTTCTGGTCATCCCAGGAGAGCGAAATCACCGGCTTCGTCGATGCTGCAAGCCCGCCCTGGCCGCTGCATGTGCAGTTCGCGCAGGCGGAGCACGAACGCACACGCGCGCTGGAACCACCCCGTCAGGCCGTGCCGGATCAGCCGCTTGGGGAGAAGGAACGCAAGAGGCTGCATGCCGAGCGGGCCGCGCTGGTGCAGCAAGTCAACGCATTGCGCGTGCAAGTTGAGCAATTGCAAAAAAGCCAGTCCGCGCGTGGCGCCATGGATCAGTTGGGGCTGGATGATGCGCGGCTGAAATCCATGTTGATCCTGCTGCATCCGGATAAGCATGGGAACTCCGCGGCGGCGAATGAGGCGGCGAAGTGGGTGAATGGGCTGCGGGAGTTGCTCAGGAATAAGTAAGGACTAATCTTCTTTTTTGAAAAAAAGAAGCAAAAAACTTTTGGCTGTTGGCGCGTGGCTCGCCAGCAGCGCGCGCTTCTTTCGTCAGCTCGCGCGCGCGTAGTTTAGCCCCCGTGCTAGCCAGCATCCGACCGTCACGCCCCCATCCGCACGGAATGCGAGCGTCCAGTCGCCGGGTGGCGTATGGTCCAAGGCGCGATAGCACGGTAGCATCCATACATCCGGGCCGGCCGGCGCCAGCTTCTCCATGCGGCCCTGGCCGAGGAAGCCGGAAAAACCGCCATAAAATACGCCGCCGGCGTCGGCCACCGTCAATTCCGCCGCGAGCTCCGCACAGCGGTAGCGGCCAGCCACATGGGGCGCCGAAGCCTGGCCAAAGCCTTGCAGGCGAGAGCTCTGGTTCTCGGCTGGCCGGTCCATCCATAGTCCGTCACCTGGCCGCAGCCGCGTGCCATCGGAGCCCGCCGTGCCGTCCGGCTGCAGGTCGACAAGCTCGGGTGAATGGCCGTAGCCCAGGCGCAGTTGGCCCGCAGGTGCGGCAGAGATGCGTACCGCCAGCCCGGTTTCCGGTTCGATGTAATTGCCAACCCAGGGGGGAACGGCCAGGCCCCGGGCCGGGCGCGGGCGATTCTCCCCCCTGGCCGCGGCCAGTAAGTCGATGGCGGCCTGATGCGCATCGCAGAGGTGGTTGAACATGACCACAACCGATACGCGCGCCGCGCGGTCGTACAGGCGGTGGCTGCGCCAGCCGCGCAGCGCGCCGCCATGACCGGTAATGGGGTTGCCCAGCTCGTGGCGGCGGCTTAGGCCAAAGCCGTAGAAGGCGGGCCGGCCATCGGCAAAGGCCACCGGGGCCGAGAGGCGTGTGGTGAGCGCGTTCGGATCCTCGCGTGTCGCGTCGATATGGCGCTCCCAGGCGATCATGTCGTCCAGCGTGGCCGCCATGCCCGCATCGCCAGTCCATAGAATACGGTTCACCGCCGGGCGGAAGCCGGTCTCGGCATTGCCCTCGTAGCCCTCGGTACCGTCCGGTAACGCACGCGTATCAGCGGCCAGCAGGGCGCTGTGCATGCCGGAACGATCGAAAATGCGCGTGCGAAGGGCCTCGGCGAAGCTGCGGCCGGTGCGTTGCTGCACGATATCGGACAGCAGGCGGAAGTTCTGGTTGGCATAGGAATATCGGGTGCCCGGGGTGAAGTGCAGCGTGCGCGTGGCACCGATCACCGCCGCCGCCTCAATGTCCCCGAACGGCGACTCCGCCGGGGCGCCATGCAGCATCGCCACCGCCCAGTAATCGCGCAGGCCGGATTGGTTGTGGCACAGATGCAGCGCCGTCGGCGGCGCCCGATCCAGCAGCGGAAGACGGGCGGCGACGTCGTCATCCAGCACCGTGGGGTCGGGGAAGGCATCCAGCACCACGCCGCAGGTGAACTGCTTGGTGATGGAGCACATGCGGAAGAGCGTGCCGGGGGTAAAGGGAATGCGGCGTTCGGCGTTGGCCCAGCCCCAGGCATGGCGTGCAATCACCTCGCCCGCGCGCAACACCGCACATGCACCCCCAGGGCCCGGATAGGCGTCCGGCAGGGAGATAACAAGGCGATCGAGCAGCGACGTCTCGGGCAGTGCAGTCACAAGGCCAGTCTCGCGCCGGAACGCCTCCGCGTCAAAGCGGGCCGGCGCTTCAGTGCCGTGTCGATGCCCCCGCCGGCGCAGGCGCAGGCACAACCACCAGATCGCCAGAGGTGATCAACTGGCCGCCGGCATCCACGCTCACGCGCAACCGGTCACCGATGCGCAAGGGCGGAAAGCGCAGGTTCATCACGCAGGTGGCCAGCCCCTGGCTCTCGTCGGTTGCGGGCGCGGTGCTTTGCACCTGCATGAAATTGGGCTCCTGGGCGGGCAGATCCACGCGCAGACGCAATCCAGCCGGATCGAAATCATTGCCCCACGTCATCCGGGTGTAGATGCACAGCCGGTCGATCGGCTGCCCAGGCACGGCCATGATCACGTTGCCCGGATAGCAGCCTATAAGGGTCAGCTTGCCGGTCGCCTCCATACGGATGTCGTCACAGAAAACGCTCACGCTCAAAACGGACACAGCCTCCGTGCCCGCCTGGGCGTCGGGCTCGGCGGAGACCATGCGGATGCTGGGCGTGCGGGATCTGGTGCTCACCTGGTGCCTCGTGATGCTTGGGCTCTACAAATAGGCCGTGCGGTGCGCGCTGGCAGGAAGGCGGCGATCACATCGTCGCGCGTAGGGAGAAAGATGTTCTTTTTTGAAAAAAAGAACCAAAAAACTTTTATCCCTTCGCCTTTCCCACTACCCGACACAACCGAAACAGTCGTAGCCAAACAGACAAAAGTTTTTTGGTTCTTTTTTTCAAAAAAGAACATCTTCCTTTTTTGAAGGCCCGCGCATGCCCTGGTCCACCTCCTCCGAAACCGGCTGCCTGCGCGATGTGCTTCTCTGCCCCCCCACGTACTACCGTTGGATCCCTACCAACGCCGTGGCCGTGCACACCCTGCATGCGCAGGCCGAGCTGGACGCGGCCGGAGTGGCCGCGCAGTTCGAGGGGCTGCTCTCTGTGTTGCGCCAGTCGGGCGTCACATGTCACTTCCTGCAGCCCGATCCCGCGCTGCCGTATCAGGTGTACACACGGGATTCGAGCCAGACGACGCCGTGGGGCACGGTGCTGACGCAACTTCGCATGCGCCAGCGCCGCGGGGAGGTGGGCGCCGTTGTCGATTTCTACCACCAGCGCGGGTTTTGGCGCAGCGCGTCCGCCGGCTCGCTGGAAGGTGGGGATATTCATCTGATCCGGCCGGGGCTGGCGGTGATCGGCTGGAGTGGGGTGCGCAGCACGCGGGAAGGGGCGGCTCAACTGGCCGGCTGGTTGCNNTTTCTGGCGGCCCATGGGATCGGCGTAATCGAGGCGAGCTATCGGGAGGTCATGGAGATGAGCTGCAACCTGTTATCCTTGGGTGAAGGTCGTGTTGTTTCGCCGGCGCATAGTGTGCGCATCAATGCCCGTCTGCGCGAGGCAGGGCTTACGGTGTTTGATCCACCCCTGGATTGTTTCGCGCGCGGCGGCGGCAGCGTGCATTGCATGACGATGCCGCTGCGGCGCGATGAATTGCCGGCGCGCGCATGAGCACCACGGCGGAGGTCGCGACCACACGATCGCTATTCGCCGGCATCGAAAGCCGCTCCATCGATTACGTGCCGGCGGGCGAGCGGCATGGCAACGTCATGGACCAGATGAAATTCTGGTTCCTCGGCAATTTCAATTTCGGCACGATCGCCATCGGGTTCATCGGCCCCGGCATGGGTTTGGGCATGTGGTGGACCATCCTGGCCGAGGCCCTGGGCATCGTGATCGGCACGATCTTCCAGGCTTTTCACGCCAGCCAGGGCGCCGAGCTTGGGCTGCCGCAAATGGTGCAAAGCCGGGCGCAGTTCGGCTATCGCGGCGTGGTGGTGCCGCTGGTGGCCTCGGCATTCACCTATGTGGGTTTCAACATCCTCAACGCCATTCTGCTGGCGGACGGGCTTTTCTCCCTGATCGGCTGGAACAGGGCCGCGGTTGCCGTAACTGTATCGGTGCTTGGGGCGGCGCTGGCGATCTGGGGGCATGATTGGCTGCACCGTGTGTTCAAGCTGCTGTTCTGGGCGGCCGTGCCGCTGTTTACCGTGCTGACGCTGGCGATCGTGCTGGGTGCGCCCGCGGGCAGCGGCCACCCCATCGCGGGCGGGTTCGATGCGGTGGCGTTCTTTACCGTGCTGGCAGCCGGCGCAAGCTACAACATTACGTATGCGATTTATGTTTCGGATTATACTCGCTATCTGCCCTCCAGTACCGGGCGCACGCCGATCATCGCGACGGTATTTACCGGATCGTCACTCTCGGCGATCTGGCTGATCGGTGTTGGGGCCTGGCTGGCGACACAATTCGGCCCCAGCGATGCGCTGCTGGATCTCACCAGGGCCGGCAACCAGGTGCTGTGGGGTTTCGGCTACGTGCTTGCCGCCGTCTCAGTCGTTACGCTCGTCGCATCGATGGGCATGAACGCCTATAGCGGCATGCTGACAGTGGTGACGGCCATAGATGCGTTCCGTCCGGTGCGGCCCACGCGCCGCTTGCGCGTGGCGGGTGTGGTTGTGCTGGCGGTGGTGTGGTGCACCTTCGCGGTGGCGTTCGGCGGCCGCGTGATCGATGCGCTGAACGATTATTTCGTGGTGATGCTGTATCTGCTGGTGCCATGGACGGCGATCAACCTGACCGACTACTTCTTTGTGCGCCGCGGGCATTATGCGGTGACGGATCTGTTTACGCCGCATGGGATTTATGGCGCGTGGCGCCTTCAGGGTTTGCTGGCCTATGGCATCGGGTTTGGCGCGAGCCTGCCGTTCTGCGTGTTGCCGGGGGTGTTTGTGGGGCCGGCGGCGGTGGCACTGGGCGGCGTGGATATCGGCTGGCTGGTGGGGCTGGCGGTGACGGCGCCGATGTATCTGCTGCTGATGCGCGGTTTCGATCCGGCGTGTGAGGCGGCGGCGGTTGCGGCAAGTTCGGTGGTGTTGGAGGAGAAGGAAGCAGTTCTTTTTTGAAAAAAAGAACCAAAAAACTTTTATCCCTTTGCGTGCGCTGCCGGCGAGTCGCGCACCAACAGTCAAAAGTTTTTTGCTTATTCTTTCAAAAAAAAGACTCTTTCTTCCTATTCCGCCGCCTGCAACGCCGGCTCGACCATCGCCACGGCGTTCCTTAAGTCCACCGACAGCAGCCGCGACACCCCGCGCTCCTGCATCGTTACCCCGAACAGCCGGTCCATGCGCGACATCGTCAGCTGGTGATGCGTCACCACAAGGAAGCGCGTGCCGGTCTCGCGCACGACGTCGTCCAGCAGCGCGCACAGCCGCTCCACGTTGGCGTCGTCCAGCGGCGCGTCCACCTCGTCCAGCACGGAGATCGGTGCCGGCGTGCAGCGGAACACCGCGAAGATCAGGCTCAGCGCCGTCAGCGCCTGCTCCCCGCCCGAGAGCAGTTGCAGCGAGGATAGTTTCTTGCCCGGCGGCTCGGCGTAAATCTCCAACCCGGCCTGTAACGGATCTTCCGATCCGGTCAGCGCCAGATGCGCCCGCCCACCACCCATCATGCGTGTGAAGAGGGTGCGGAAATGCGCATCCACGGTGGTGAACACCGCGGTCAACCGCTCGCGTCCCTCGCGGTTGAGATGGCCGATGGCGCCGCGCAGCTTGGCGATCGCCGTGCCTAGCTCGTCGCGCTCGGTCTCCAGCGTTGTGATACGCTGCTCCAGCTCGTCCAGCTCCAGTTCGGCGCGCAGGTTTACCGGCCCCATTTCCTCACGCTCGCGGGTGAGGCGTTCGTATTTCCGACGCGCCCGCTCCTCGGCGGCATCCGAGACCTCGGCCACCGTCGGCAACTCGGCCTGCTCGCCAAGCCGGTCCGCGGCCCGGGCCAGAACGGCCGCGAGGCTCCCCGAAGCTGCCGCCTTGGCCGCCTCCGTACGGATTGCCCGTTCGCGGCATGCGCCCACATGCTGCTCGGCATCGCGCTGCGCCGCCAACAGCGCGCGCACGCGCTGTTCCGCCGCGGTCAGCCGCCCTTGTGCGACCGCGTGCGCCCCCTCCGCGCCGGTCAGCGCTTCGGCCGATCGTGCAGCGCGGGCGGCCATGCCAGCCGGCGCCGCGGCAAGTGCGGTATAGGCTGCCCGCGCCGAATCACGCCGCTGTTCCAGCCCCGCAGCGCGGGAAGCGGCGTCCTCATGCCGCTCCTGCCACGCCGCCAGATCGCTGCTCGCAAGAGTCAGTCCTGCTTCCGTCCGCGCCCGTTCGGCCTCGATGGCGGCGAGGCGCCGTTCCGCCTCAGCCAGCGTTCCGCGCGCGGTCTCCAGCGCGGTGCGCGCTGTGTGGGCGGCCTCCTCCAGCGCCGTCAGGTCCGGCAGCGCAGCAACCGCTGCCGCCGTGCGGTCCAGAACCGTTTGCGCCTCCGCCATATCGGCTTCGCGGCGCTCCAGGTCGCGCCGTGCGCCGGCCAGTTCAGTGCCACGCTCCACCCGCGCGCCCTGCAGCGCGCTTGTGGCATCGCGCGCCGCATCGCGCGCCTGCTCGGCCGCAGCCCGTGCGGTCCTGCACGCAGCCTCATCCGCCCGCGCGCTGGCTTCCGCGCTGGCAGACGCGGCCAATTCGCGCGCCAATTGGGCCGGATCGGGCAAGGCGGCCAATACCTCACCGGCCTCCACTGCGCGCGCCTGGGCCTCCGCCCAGTCCGCCCGTAGGCGGGCCAATGACGGTGCCGCCGCCTCGATCCGTACAACGATCTCGTGGGCGGCGGCCGCGATGCGCTGCGCCGCCAACTGCGCCTGCGCCTGCGCGCTGCGCGCCGCTTGGCGCGCCGCGCGCGCGTTTTCCATGGCGCGGGCGGCCTCATCCGCCGTGCGAACCGCGTGCACCCGAGCCGCCTCGGCCTCGCGCGGGTCGGGCAGCGCCTCCAGTGACCGCGCCCGGCTGGCCGTATCCGACTGGGCAGCATCCCGCTCGGCGATCAGCCGGCGCAGGCTCGGGTCCAGCGCGGCGCGGCGCGCCTCGGATTGCGCGTGCTGCGCCGCCAGCGTCTCCGCAGTATCCCGTGTCTGCCGGCGCGCTCGTTCGGCCGCTGCATGTGCGGCGCGGCCCTCATCTTCCCAGGCAGCAGCAGCTTCTGCATCCTCGGCCGCAGCGTGCGCCTGCGATTGTGCCTGGCGAGCGACATCCGCCGCGCAATCCGCTGCCGCCCGCGCCGCCGCCAGGCGTCTACGATGCAGCAGCCGCAGCGATGCCGCGTTGGGTGCCCCCGCGCGCGTCACATGCCCATCCCACCGCCAGCACGCCCCAGCGCGGTTCACCACCGCCACGCCGGGCGCCAGATCGGCCTGCAAGCCAGCTCCATCCGCCGCGTCATCGATCAAGGCGATATAGCCCAGCACGCGCGCCAGCTCTGGCGGTGCCGGCACCAGGGACGCAAGGGCGACGCTTCCATCCGGGAGGATCGGGGAAGATGCAGGGGGCAGCATTCGCCAAAACCGCCAGGCGGAGTCCGACAGCCCGGCTTCAGCGCCCTGCGCCAGCGCTGCGCCCAGGGCGGCTTCCAGCCCCTCCGGCACCTCCACCAATGCGGCAAGCACGCCGCCCTCGCCGGCATCATCGGCCACCGCATGCGCAAGGCCATCGGCCT
Source organism: Acetobacteraceae bacterium (assembly GCA_003133065.1). Taxonomy (GTDB): domain Bacteria; phylum Pseudomonadota; class Alphaproteobacteria; order Acetobacterales; family Acetobacteraceae; genus BOG-908. The sequence goes on along the minus strand of PKZM01000116.1, from coordinate 9,328 downwards.
CCGCCGCCAGCCGCGCGGCCTCGGCGTCGGCCGTGGCGGACGCCGTGCGTGCCTCATCCAGGGCCCGACGTGCCCGCTGATGGCCCTGCTGAAGGCGCGCGAGCGCGGCCGATTGACTGGCCATCATCTGTTCCGCGGCCATCCGGGCCAGCTCGGCCGTCTCCCGTTCCTGAGCCGAAGGTCCCGCCTGCTGGGCTTCCGCCAAGCGTGCCTCTGCCGACGCCGCTTCCGCCGCCAGTGCCCGCGCCCGCGCTGCTGCCTCGGCCAGCGCCTGCTCCGCCGCGTGCCTTTCAGCCAACGTCGCGTCTGCGTGGCGCGCGGCCTCGGCCCGCGCCGCAGCGGCTGCCGAGGCCGAGCGCTCGCAGGCCTCGACACGGGACTCGGCCGCCGCCAGCGCCGATTCGGCAGCCTCGGCTTGCTGTTGCGCCCTGCTCACCTGCTCGGGCGCGATTCGGTCGGCCTGCAGCCGCCGCAGCGCTGCTTCGGCTGCCTCGGCCGCCTGGCGCAGCCGCTCGGCCTGGGCTTGCGTCTCGTTAAGGCGTCGTGCCGCATCGGCGCGTTCCGCCTGCGCGCGCTCAGCCGCCGCACGGGCCGCGGCATGCTGCTCCGCGGCCGCCATACGCGCGGCCTCGGCTGCCTCCAGGCCAGAACGAGCCACGTGTAGCGCATCCTCCGCCGCTTCCTGCCGGGTGGCCGCGCCGGCAATCTGGTCTTCGGTGATGACGTTGGCGCACGCCGCCGCGTGGGCTCGCAGCGCGTCGGCGTGCAAGGCGCGCAGCGACGCCGCGCGCCTGTCGGCATCGGCGTGCGCGATCCGTGCCTGCGCGGCCTGTGCGGCGGCGGTGCGGGCGGCATCCGCGGCGGCATCCGCTTCAATCTGCCACCTTGCGGCCCCATCCGAGGCCGCCTGGCGCGCCGCGCGGGAAGCCGCGATGTCGCCAGGCAGGCGCTCCAGACTGTCGCCAAGGCGGGTTGCCTCGGTGGCCAGGCGATCGACCGATGCCGCCGCATCCGCGCGTGCACGCAGCGCCGCCGCGAGGTCGGCCTCCAGGTCCAGCAGGCGGGATTCCGCTTCGGTCGCCTGGGCCGCCAGGCGTTCGGCTTCGGCTGTCAGGCTCTCTGCCTCCAGGCGCCGGCGTTCCAGCACGGTGCGGGCGGCGGCTTCGGCTTCGCGCGGGGCGGGCAGGGCGGCTTCGGCTTCGGCCAGCGCCGCGCCGGCGGTGGCGGCTTCCGCGGCGGCCTCATCAGCGCGCGCGCAGGCGGCGTCATGGTCGGCGCAGGCTTGCGCGAGCGACGCTGAGGCGGCTGCGTGCAGCACGGCCAAATGTTCGGCCTCCGCGTTACGGATCAGGCCGGAGATGTTGCGGTAGCGGGCGGCCTGGCGGGCCTGGCGGCGCAGGCCTTCGCGGTTGGTATCGAGCTGCGTGCGCAGATCTTCGGCGCGGGCCAGGTTTTGTTCGGCGGCACGGAGTTTCAGTTCAGCCTCATGGCGCCTGGCATGCAGGCCGGTGATCCCCGCGGCTTCCTCAAGCACCTGGCGGCGTTCTTCGGGACGGGCATTGACNNCGGCCGTTGGCGCGGAACTGGGATCCGGCGCCGCGTTCGATCCGGCGGGTGACTTGCAGTTCGGCCTCGGCCTCGAAGGGGGCGGGCAAGGCGGCTTCGGGGGTCGCGTCTGCCGGGGTGAGGGTGATGGTGACTTCAGCGAGGTTCCGGCTGGGGCGTGCCGAGGTGCCGGCGAAGATCACGTCGTCCATATCGCCGCCGCGCAGCGATTTGGCGCTGGTTTCGCCCATAGCCCACCGCAGGGCCTCCACCACGTTGGATTTGCCGCAGCCGTTGGGGCCAACGATGCCGGTGAGGCCTGGGAGGATGTCCAGGCTGACAGGCTCGGCGAAGCTCTTGAAGCCGGCGATGCGGAGGCGGGTGAGGCGGGGAGTCATCAGAAAAAGGCCAGGGGCTCTGCTTCCCACTCTTGAAGGAGGGGACCAAGCTGGGGCCTGGAGGCCCCAGACCCCCATTCATGACGATCCCTAACGGTGGGGGATGCCAGGGCGAAGCCGGGGTCTGGGGCCTCTGGGCCCCAGTGGGGGGTCCCCTCCTTCAAGAGTTGGGGGGGCAGAGCCACCCTTGCCTTACGCACCCACCCACCCCGCAAACGTCGCAAAATCAACCTCCCCCGCATGCGCCTTTCCATTGATGATAAACGTCGGCGTCGACTCAATATTATAGGCCTTCTCCGCCGCCGCCTGTGCCCCCAGGATCTCCGCCTTCAGCGTCTCGTCGCTCGTCACCCGGTCGAACATCTCGCGCGACATCCCCGCCAGCGCCGCCTCCTTGGCCAGTTCCTCCTTCGGGTCCACCGAACTGTCGAACGCCCAATGCGCCTGTGTGGCCAGCAACTGCTCCACGAAGGGCAGATACCGCGAGGCCGGCAGGCTGCGCGCCACCATCGCTGCCATCAGATCCACCTGGTCGCGCGGAAACTCATGAAAAACATAGCGAATCTTCCCGGTATCGATCAGCCGCGTCGCGATCTGCGGATACACGTCGGCCGAAAACCGCGCGCAATGCGGGCAGGTGAAGGAAAACCACTCCTCCACCACCGTCTTGGCGCCGGGCGATCCCTCGCCGCGATCGGCCATGCGGGGATCGGGCACATCCTCGGCCATAGCCTGCGTCACCACCAGGCTGGGCGCCACAGCATATGCCGCACTGACGGCGATCATCGCCCCGGTGGCGGCAAGTATCTGACGGCGTGTTGGCTGCATGAGTCGGGTCCTCGCTGAAATGGCCATGGTGATGGCGGTAGCCCGATTGTTGGCGCGCCGCGTGCCTCCATGCAACGGACTCCATCATCGGCCCCTCGCCCGGACCGGCCGCCGCGACTCGTATTCACCCCATCTTAGCCCAAGCCACCCTATCCTCCGCCACCGTCCCGCGGGACCCCTGATCCGGTCCCACCGCCAAGGGAGACGGATAGCAGGCAGCAGAAGGGTGCCCGGCATGACCACCGATACCTGGCTGAGCGGGGTCTCGGCGTCGTGGACGCAAGCTGCCGACTGGAGCGGCGGCGTGCCATCCGCCAGCACCACCGCCAATATCGCGGCCGCCGGCAGCTACCTGATCACCCTGTTCGGTGACGCGGCTGCCGCCGCGGTGACCCTGGCGGCGACCGGCGCGGAGCTCTATCAGGCTGGCGTTCTCTCCCTGAGCGGCACTTTCCATCTCCAGGCCGGCACCCTGGCCCTGGCCGGCGGAACCCTCCAGGGCGGCACGCTGGCCTTTGGTGGCGGCCAGTTTCTCTCCACCGGCGGTACGCTCAGCAACGTCGCCGTGCTGGGTGCCCTGGCGCTCACCCAAGCCGACGCGGCACTGGTGGTTCAGAACGGACTCCGTCTCGCCGGCGCCTCCGGCAGCGGTGCGGGCAGCATCGCGCTGACCGGCGGTTATGCCGATCTGGATTTCCAGGGCAGCCAAACGGTGAACAACGCCACGATCAGCCTGGGCGCCACCGGCAGCCTGCCGGGACAAACCGGGGCCGCAAGCCTGGCTGTCACGCATGCGGGCGGCGCTACCTCCGGCGCCACGCTCACCCTGGGTCCGCAGCTATGGGTGCGCGATGCCGGCGGCCAGGGTGAGCTTGTGATTGGGGCTTCAAGCCTGCTGCCGGGGTCTGGCCTGCCCGACGAACTGATCAACCAGGGCACCATCACCGCCAGTGTGGCCGGCAGCGATCTGGCGATCACAGGCACCGGCATTTTCGAGAACGAAGGCACGATCGGCATCAGCAACGGCGCCACGCTGAGCATCGGCGCCGGTGGGTTTGCCAATAGCGGCACAATCACCGTAGGCGCCGGAACACTTGCCCTCGGCGGCCTGTTTCCCGCCACGGAACTTTCCGCCCTGGGTGACGTGACGCTTGCCGGCGGCCAGGTGGAGATCACCGGAGATGCCACCAACGCCGGCGCTACAATTTCGCTTGGCACCGGATCCTCCATCGCCGGCTCGCTCGGCGCCATCGCTCTGGGCGGTACCATTACCGGCGGCACGGTGCTGGATGCCGGCAACGGCCTCAGCTTCGCGCCTGGCACCGGCCTGCTGGACGGTGTCACCTATGCCGGCACGCTGAATCTCTCGGCCGCCAACGCCGCGGTCACCCTGACCGATGGCACCGAGGTTGGAACCTCATCCGGGGGCACCGGCACCATTCACGATTCGGGTGCCGGTGCCGCGCTGCTGCTGCGCGGCACCGAGACCCTGACGAACGCCACCATAACCCTGGGCAGCGCCGGGGCGGCGGCCGAGATCGGCACCGGGGACGCATGGCTCGCCAGCACCGCCACCACGGCCACGCTCGGCTCCAGTGTGGCCGTTCAGCAGACCGGGGCGAATGCGGCGCTGGCCGCCAACGGCTGGAGCCCGGTACCGGGGATCGGACAATCCGATACGCTGGTGAACGCGGGCAGGATCACCGCCGGTTTTGCCGGCGGCGTGCTCGCCGTGAGCGGCTACGGCACCTTCATCAACCAGGGCACCATCACAGTCTCCAATGGCGAGACTTTACCCGTGACGGTACAGCAATTCGCCAATGCCGGTACGCTGACCATTGCCTCGGGCGGGGTGGTGGAACTTGGCCAGCTCACCCCTGGCTTTGGTACGCCCCCTGCCTGGTCCAATGCCGGCCAGATCCTGGTGCAGGGCGGCACCCTCGTGCTCGGCGGGTCCATCACCACCGCTCAGCTCGGCACGCTTGCCGAGTCGGGCACGGGATCCAGCGTGGTGCTGGCAGGCACACTGAACAACGCCGGCGGCACGCTGACGCTGGGCGGTGGCGCGGGGCCAGTGAGCCTGTCGGCACTGTCACTCACCGGCACGATCGCCGGCGGCACAATCAGCGATTCCACAGGGGTGCTCGCACCCGGCAACGCGGGCGGCGCTTTGCTGGATGGCGTGACGTACGACGGCACCCTGGCGATGACCCAGCTTGGCGCCTACCTGCGCGTGCGGGACGGCCTGACGCTGAACGGCACCGCGGAGGTTCTGGCCGCCGGCAGCCTGCTTCAGTTCGAGGGCTCGCAGACGTTGAGTGCCGGACATATTCTGCTGGGGGCCACCGGCAGCGCCGCCGCGATAGGCGTGCTGCACGACCCCGCGCTGTCGGGCGGCAGCACGCTGACTCTCGGGGCCGGCGTCAGCATCACGCAGGATGGCTTGCTTGCCGGGATCGGCCAGGCCGGCGGCGTGGTTGGCGATGCCATCGTCAATCAAGGCAGCATCACCGCCGCCACGTCCGGCGGCACACTCACATTGGGTGGCCCCGGGTTCGTCAACCATGGCCTGATCTCGGTCAGCAATGGCGACACGCTGTGCGTGGCCAGCCAGCAATTCTCCAACACCGGCACCATTGCGGTATCGGGCGGCGAGCTTTCCGTTGGCGGCTCGCTGACCCTGGCGGAGCTTGGCCACATGGTTCTGACCAACGGCGTGCTGGCGGTTACCGGTACGCTGAACCTGGGCGGCGGCACGCTGGCGGTTGGGGCCGGCACCACGATCGGGCAATTGCTGCTGACGGGCAGCATCAGCAACGGCACCATTGTGGATTCCGGCAACGGTTTGGCTGTGAGCGGCGCGGCCAGTCTCAATGACGTGGTCTATGACGGCACCATTAATCTCAGCCGCCCCTTCGGGCAGTTGAGCATCGGCGGCGGCATTACGTTGAATGGTGCCGCCGGCAGCCAGCTTGGCAGCATTGTGGTGACCGGCGCCCAGACCCGGCTGATAGCCAGCACGACGGAGACGATCACCCGCGCCGCCATCACGCTGGGTGGCGGCGCGCAGAGCTATAACGGCCAAACCCTGGCCGCCCCCGAGATTGCCGCAGGCCCAGGCGCCACGCTGACCTTGGGCACGACCACGACTCTGACCGCTTCCGGCGCGGTGGGCACGCTGGGCGATTCCGGTGTGGGCGAGTGGAGCGATTCCATCGTCAATGCCGGGCAGATCACGGCTGCTACGGCGGGCGCCACGCTGACGATCGGCAGCACCTATTTCACCAATGGCGGAACCCTTTCCGCCAGCGGCGGCGGCACCGTGGTGATCGCCGATGCTGGCTTTACCAATGCGGGCGTTCTTTCCATCGGCGCGGGTTCGGGTGTGTCCGTCACGCTGTATGATTTTTACGCCTCCCCCGAGCCCGGGCTGAGCGTGTTCACCAATACCGGCTCCATCATGTTGGACGGCGGCACCTTGGGGGAGCCCACGGGCAACGGCCTGTTCCCTGCCGTGCCGCTGACGGCCCAGGCGAGCAGCGAGATAGAGGGGTACGGCCAGATCACGGCGCCGGTTTCCAATGCTGGCACCATCGAGGCGCTGGGCGGAACGCTGACCCTTTCGCAGCCCGTGCTGGGCACCGGCCAGGTGGTGATTGGGGCCGACAGCACGCTGCAACTGGCGGGGCAGGTTCCCACCGGCGAGACGGTGAAGTTCAGCGGCGCGGATGGCACCCTCAAACTGGACACACTGACCGGGTTTTCGGGCAAGATCAGCGGCATCACGGCGGGGGATACGATCGATCTTGCCGGCGAGAAGCTTGCCGGAATTGGCATCGCGGGCGGTACGCTCGCCGTCAATGTCGGCGGAACGGTCTATTGGCTGAAGACCACGACACCGGTGACGGGTGCGCTCGCCGAGGAGCCGGATGGCCATGGCGGATCGCTGCTGGCCATCACGCCCCCGGGTGGGGGATCGGGTTCTCAGGGGGGAAATGCGCCGGCGGTGGTGGCCGTGCCACAAGCGGGAATGCTGCTCTGGGCGTCGGCTTCCGGTGACATCTTCACCGGCACCGCTGCCCATATTAATGGCGCCCATATCGGCAACTGGTCGGCGGCTGACAGCGTGGATGTTACCGATCTTTCGTCGGCTGGCGCCTCGCTGAGCGTGACCCATGCTTCCGGTCTGACGATGATAACTGTTTCCAATGGCGCCCATTCCACCAGTTTCAACCTCGTGGGCACCTTTACCATAGGCAATTTCCACCTGGCGTCCGATGGCAGCGGGGGGTCGATCCTGACCTATTGAAGATTTCATTGGCCCGATACGCCCTCAACCGGCGGACCCAAACAGGCGAAAGTTTTTTGGTTCTTTTTTTTCAAAAAAGAACATCCGTCCTGACTATCCAGGAAAATACGCTTTGCCTTTGGACTTTGTTTCATGGCTGCTTTACTGGCGCCTTGACCGGAGGAGTTGGCGCATGGCTGCATTCAAGAGCACAAGCAACTACATCGCATCCCGCGACCTGGAGGTGGCGGTGAATGCCGCGGTGGCGTTGCAGCGGCCGCTTCTGGTGAAGGGGGAGCCTGGCACGGGCAAGACCGTGCTGGCTTATGAAGTGGCCGCCGCTTTGGGCCTTCCGCTGATCGAGTGGCATGTGAAGAGCACCACCCGCGCCCAGCAGGGGCTGTACGAATACGATGCCGTATCCCGCCTGCGCGATGGCCAGTTGGGCGATGCCAGGGTACACGATATCGGCAATTATATCGTGCGGGGCAAATTGTGGGACGCGTTCGACGCGGATCAGCAGAGTGTTGTGCTGATCGATGAGATCGACAAGGCGGATATAGAATTCCCGAACGATCTGCTGCTGGAACTCGATCGCATGCAGTTTTTTGTGTATGAGACGCGGCAGACGATCCGCGCGAAGCAGCGCCCAGTGGTGATCATTACATCCAACAACGAGAAGGAATTGCCGGACGCGTTTCTGCGCCGGTGTTTTTTCCATTATATCCGGTTTCCGGATCGGGAGACGATGGAGCGTATTGTTCAATCCCATTACCCGGACATCAAGCAGGAGCTGGCGCGGGAGGCGTTGAGCGTGTTTTTCAAGCTGCGTGATTTGCCGGGGCTGAAGAAGAAGCCGGCGACGAGTGAGCTGCTTGATTGGCTAAAGCTGCTGATGATCGAGGACATGCCGCCCGAGGCGCTGCGCACGCGCGAAAAGAGCGTGGTGATTCCGCCGTTGCATGGTGCGCTGCTGAAGAATGAGCAGGACGTGCATTTGTTCGAGCGGCTGGCGTTTATGGCGCGGCGGGAGTAGAAAGAATTTTCTTTTTTGAAAAAAAGAACCAAAAAACTTTTGCCTTTTGAGTCGGGTGTCTGCCCCGTCGCGCGCCTAAAGTACCAAAAGTTTTTTGCTTCTTTTTTCAAAAAAGAAGTCCTTCTCTTTCCTGCTTGGGGCAAACGATGTTTTCCAGTTTCATCGAGCAACTCCGCAGCGCGGGCTTGCCGGTTTCCATCACCGAGCATTTGACGCTGATCGGTGCCATGAAGCAGGGCGTGGCGGAGTACAGTATCGAGGATTTTTATTTCCTCAGCCGTGCCACGCTGGTGAAGGATGAACGACACCTGGACCGGTTCGACCGCGTGTTCGCCACGGTATTCAAGGGGCTGGAAGCTCCGCCCGGCGATATAGCGGCCGAGATTCCCGAGGAGTGGCTGCGCAAAATTGCCGAAAAGACGCTCACGCCTGAGGAGATGGCGGCGATCGAGGCCCTGGGCGGTTTTGAAAAGCTGATGGAGACGCTGCGCCAGCGCCTGGCCGAGCAGAAGGAGCGCCATCAGGGCGGTAACAAATGGATCGGCACCGGCGGCACATCGCCCTTTGGCGCCTATGGCTATAATCCGGAAGGTGTGCGCATCGGCCAGGCGGAGTCCCGCCACCGGCGCGCGGTGAAGGTGTGGGACAAGCGGGANNCTGCTGCTGCTGGATATCGGCGGTTCGATGGACGATCATGTGCGGAGCTCGCAGGAGCTGTTTTCCGCGGTGCGGACGGAGTTCAAGAATCTCGACTATTTCTATTTCCACAACTGCGTTTATGAGCGCGTGTGGCGGGAGAACCGACGGCGTGACGAGACGTCACTTTCCACGGCGGAGCTGATGCGCACCTATGGCAGCGATTACCGGCTGATTTTTGTCGGTGACGCGACGATGAGCCCGTATGAAATCATCCAGCCCGGTGGCAGCGTGGAACACTGGAACGAGGAAGCCGGCCGGGTGTGGATCGAGCGGCTGACGCGACATTTNNCGGCGTTCTGCGTGGTTGAACCCTGCGCGGGAGGATTACTGGCGGTATACGCAATCGATTACGCTGCTGCGGGATTTGATGGGGCATCGGATGTTTCCTCTGACGCTGACGGGGCTTGATGACATGACGCGGGAACTGTCGCGGTAGCATGGCGTATCAGGATTGTTGGAGCGGAGGACGGCATGGGTGTCGCTTTGCTCACCCATCCTACGGGTACTCATATGCTGTAGGATGGTTGAGCAAAG